>JANNOR010000139.1:0-27856 GCA_031399265.1 Cyanobacteria bacterium SOY_34_metabat_3
AGAATTAAGAACCAAAGGCTTTGGGATTATTCCTTTTCGGTTGGCGGCGGTATCAATGTTTCCAGGCATATCTCTATTTATACCGGGCTTGAACTTGGCACAAAAGGTTTATGTTTCCTCGTGTTACGATTCAATTACAACCGTGTCTGCGGTTTGATTACAACTGTGTCTGGGGTTCTATAGCCTGCGGTCTACGGTTTGAGCGCCTGACTCTTTTAAGATACAAGGGGCGGGTTTTATCAACCATAATTGCCTAAAATCAATAATCTCATAAACCCGCCCCCGCCCAACGGTAAATCGCCATTTACCTCTTTCAGAATACAAGGGGCGGGTTTTGAATGAGTCAACTCGTTTCCTGGGAGTCACCCCGCCAGTAAACCACCCTACATTTATAGATAAAAATCATGGGATACACTACAATATTTGACGGCACATTTAAATTAAACAAACGGTTATTAGACACGGAAGCTATTTACTTATTAGAGTTTTCTCGGACGAGGCGGATGAAGCGAAATCCGGCGATTTTGCAAGATGTTCCCGATGCGGCGAGAACAGCCGTGGGTTTGCCTGTGGGCGAAGAAGGCTGCTATTTTGTCAACGAAAGCTGGGATGAAGAGTCGGAATTGTCGATCGTAAATTACAACCGCCCGCCCAAGACTCAGCCCGGTTTGTGGTGTCAGTGGATTCCGACTGCTGACGGCGGGGGGATTAAATGGAACGGCGTAGAAAAGTTTTATGATTATGTCGAATGGTTGCAGTATCTGATCGACAATTTTCTTAAACCTTGGGGTTATGTATTGAGAGGCGAGGTTAATTGGCAAGGGGAAAGAGAGGAGGATGCGGGTATGATTTGGGTTGAGAATAATGCGATTATTTTGCCAGAAGATGCACAGGAATTGTTGAGGTATGCGGTGTCGCCGATATCGGTACCAAAGGTAGTTTGGGATTGTTTGCAAGCGGTGGAAACGACTCGATTTTCGCTGACAGATTGGAAGGAGGTAATTGATAAAGCTGTGGAGTTGGGACACGGAGAAGCGGCGCTGTGGATCAAGCCTAATTATGACAAATATTTTGATGGTATGGAGCGGGGTTTTGAGTTTGAAGGAGAAGTTATTGAAACCACAGATGACGATTTGTGAGCGGTAGTTTCGATTTGTAAAGTCCTGGACGCACAGAGACTATTTGTAGGATGCGCACTGCGCACCTTACCTCCATAGATAATGTAAAAATTGTTCCCTTACATAACTCATATTGTGGACAAACTGGCTATAATTGTGATTATGAGCCAATGAGGATTTACTATGACGGCATCAACAGAAATCCCCGAAGTAATCGATAAAGCACAGCCTTATTACTCTCCATTGGAGTATTTTGAATTAGAAGAGGCAGCAGAGTATAAAAGTGAATATCATAGCGGTCAAATATTACCAATGGTGCTTGATTCCGCAAATCACAACCTGATAGTAGGTAATTTGATTGCTCCTTTAAACTTCGCTTTGAAAAAGCAGAGAGATTATCATTTATTTGCTTTAGGTTTACGTTTGTGGATACCTTCTAAGCGGGTTTATACTTATCCAGATGTAATGTTGGTGGCGGGGAAATTGGAGTTTGCTGAGGGTAGGAAAGATACGATTACTAATGCGGTGATGGTGGCTGAGGTTTTATCGGAATCGACGGCGGATTATGACAGAGGTGGCAAGTTTAAACTTTTTCGTTCTATTCCTAGTTTTCGAGAGTATGTTTTGATCGATCAATATGAGATGCACGTTGAACATTTTTGTAAGACGGATGATAATAAGTGGGTTTTGTCTGAGTATGATGGTGCTGATGCGGTGTTGAAATTGAGTTGTGTGGAGTTTGAGATGCGGTTGGGTGATATGTACGATCGCGTTGATTTTGAGTCTGAGTCGGATGAGTGAGGGTGATATAATAATTAAGTTGATTGAGTAAAAGGCATAAACTTAGGTTGTCAGTTCACTCACGCTATGCAGATGGCACACCTGTGCTGAAAAACCAGCAACCGCAACGACTTGGGGAATCAAGACCAGATCCTAATGCTTCAGGTTCTCATTTTCAGTTAAGATGGGATACCTATAATCAAAGGATTTATCAGGCGCGAGAATTTGATGAATTAGGGCAACCGATAAGAGATATTGATTTTACAAGTCCCACCTATCCTAATGGCAATCCCCGTCCCGATCATCTGCCGCCACCGCATCAACATCGGTGGATACCAAATCCCACTGGTGGTACTCCTACTAGAAGTAGAAACCCAGAACCATTATGAAATCTGAAAAGTCGGCTATTACCTATAATATCGGTCAAAAATGGGCTGTGACGCTTTGCTGCGAAGCCGAGGAAAAACTGGAATTGAGAGTTGCAAAAATCCTTGAGTATTTAGACAAAAATTATCTCTTAAAGCAATGGGCAATATCTGATATTGACGCTACTGGCAGTTACGGCAATTGCTTGACTGCGCGGTGTAATAATGAAGAAATATTTGAGGTATCTACTTCTGATTTGTTGGAAGTAATGAGGGAAGAAGGTCAAGTTATTGAATTAGATGCTAGTTCGATCAAAGATGACGAAGAATTGTTTAAAATATTGATTCGAGATGGAGTTTCAATTGATTTACTTGGCAGCGGGGAGATGATGCCACTGACGGTTTTGGGGAAATATGTTTATGTTGACAAAGAATTGTTTATGTGGTAACTGACGTGGGAGCGATCGCACTTCAAAAAGCTCGATCGCCCTTTGTCAGAGAATGCTGAGATGAAAAAGGGCGATCGTAATTATTTGGCGCGTTTGCTGAAAGGCGATCGCTTACTAAAACCCAAACGCTTTAGTAATCAATGGTAGTAACTTGCTACACGCTTCTACTAATTGGGTTGCTGTTGGTATCCCAGAGATAATACGTCCAAGCATCCTACCTGCTTTTGCAGCTTTCTCCTTCATTCCCCCATCATTAGGATTTTGAGCCGCTTCAGCTAAATCTTTTACTTGCTCTAAAGCGTCATTTTTGTCAACTTTACTTAAATTTGGATCGGCTTCAATTACTTCTTGGAGTTGCGTCAGTAATTCTTTGATTCCTGGTCGATCGGCTTCAGAGGATGAAGGTAACTCGTTTATAGCGAATGAAACATTTCCTCCAACATGACTTGATGAACTACCTGCAACATCACCAGCCGTAACAGAACCTCCAACACTTCCTCCGACTTGAATTTTACCTTGTTTATCTTCTTTACCTTGTTTATCTTCCATTATTTCCTCCTAATTTGATTGATATTTGGATAACACTGTTATTTTTAGTCGTTTCGCGAGACATCTCCTCCAACTTGACTGGATGAACTGCCTCCAATATTACCTGCTGTCACAGAACCTCCAACACTTCCTTCTATTCGGATAGATCTATCAGTTGAATGGACTACATAACGACCTTCTTCATGGCTTTCCATGAAATTATATAAAATTGAAACTACATTTTTCAACCCTTGAACATCCCTGGTGATAAATATTGGTAATGGAGAACCAGAATTCAAGTATAATTTAAGACCATATTTAGGAGGCCATAATTTATTAAAAGCCAATGAGAGAATTGCGAATCCGATCATCAACATTCCTCCGGTTCTATTGTCACTATTCTGAGGAAAATTCGTGTTTATCAAAATTCCAAAGATAAACGAAAACCAAATCCATGATGATGGCACTTTTGCTGTCGGAACAGGGCATACGCCAAAGCCGGTGACGTTACGAAACTGATAGACATCAGAATCAAATTGAACTGTGTTTTTGGTGATTTCTATTGTAGCCTTCCCGATCTGTCGGTCAGTATTTTGTGATGTATTATTTACACCCATCATTATTTTTTGAATCAATTTAAGCATTAACCTGCTTCCTCCATAAATGAAATCCTTGGGACTACCACTTAATGCTATTGCCATTGACAATACTCCGGACAGTTTTCCAATATGATGAGATCGCCAGCCCGCTAGCTGAGTCCGCTCCTCTTCAGGGGCTGCCCTAACGACGTATTTACGTCATCCTAGCTGTATTGCGATCGGTAATCAATCTTGTTATTCCCGCTCGCCCGGAACGAAATTTCGAGGTTTTGAGGTTTTTCTTCACCACCTTGACGTGGGCTAGAGGGCGATCGCATAAGATCCCACACAAGTGAAAAAAGTGAGTACGACCTGAACCCAAAATAAACAGAAAAATACGAAAAACTCCAGTGAATTTACAGCTAAATCTGACGATCGAAGTTAATCTCACTGGTGCAAATCTCAGTGGCGCCAACTTAAGTGGAGCTAGATTATTCGCAAATTTAAATGAAGCTGATTATGTTCAAACCGATTTAGATAAAATAATAAATGCTGATAGTGAAACTGAATTATCTGACTCGAAAAACACAATTAATTGGAACGGTTTTTGCTTTCAC
Organism: Cyanobacteria bacterium SOY_34_metabat_3; assembly: GCA_031399265.1. Taxonomy (GTDB): domain Bacteria; phylum Cyanobacteriota; class Cyanobacteriia; order Cyanobacteriales; family Microcoleaceae; genus Microcoleus. The sequence goes on from JANNOR010000139.1 coordinate 4,436, forward strand.
TCCGACGCACAAGTGAAAATTGCCGAAACGCTCGATCGCACTTCCACTCTCTTCATCCCCAACTCTCAACTCTGAATCACAACACCAGAAGGGAGACAAAACCAAGAAGCTGACTTTCTGATCTTCCACCAAAACAAGTTAGGAATGCTAAAAATTGACAGCGAATCATCCCATCAAAACAGAGCAGAAGATGAAATGTGCGGGCTTTTGATAGATTCTGGCATCAGTCTTGTCAAGCATTACGATGCTACCCGATGCAGCGAACAACCGGATCTAGTTGTACAGGAGTTTTTGGAAATATTGAGTCAGGCATAGCTATGATACCAAATCCTGCTATAATATCCATTATATTCTTCAGTCCGCGAAGGCGGACTTCGTTTGTGTAGAAGCGATTTCAATCGCCGACTGACTTTCGTTGGTAAAGATTACATCCTCATAGATAGCATCCATACTTGTGCGAAAGTCCACACTAGCTAAGTGAATTACGCTTCCTTGTGTGTAAGAATGTAAAACCCACAACCCCTCAGCATTGCGACGAAAACACTCCACCCGCTGCCGCTTTTGACTAATTAATACATACTCTTGAAGCGTTTCTAAATTCTGGTAATCAGCAAACTTATCTCCGCGATCGAATCCTTCAGTTCCTTTTGACAAAACCTCGATAATTAAACAAGGATGTCTTTTAAAAGATTGAAATGCTTTGTCCCGTTCATCGCACGTTACCATCACGTCGGGATAGTAGTAAATATTCCTAGACTCAATCCTAGCTTTCATGTCTGACATATAAACACGACAGCCACTACCGCGAACATGATTTCTCAACAAGGTAACTAAGTTGACACTAAGAGTTACATGAGCATCACTTGCACCTGCCATTGCGTAGGTTTCGCCCTGAATATACTCATGTTTGAGCTGGCTGAGTTCTTCTAATTTCAGATACTCTTCGGGTGAGATGTAATTTTGGCTTTGATTTGCAACCATTGGCTTTATATTGAGTTTTTTATGATTGTAGATTCTGACCACTTCTACTATACCACGCTCACTCTGTTTTTAAGCTAGCAATCTGTTGAGCAAACCACATAGCTGCACTGCCATTTGTTTCTGCATTCAAACGTTCCAAAGTTTGATTCAATAAAGAAACTGGTAGCCCTGACAGTGCTAGAGAAGTTTCGCATTCCTGATACTTGCCGTTTGACTGCAACCCAAAGGCAAAAACTCGCAAACCTTTAACGTCAATTACCCAATATTCAGGAATTCCCAAAGCGGCATAGAGATATTTTTTCTCGTCTAAATCTATTGTTAAAGTTGTGTCAGAAATTTCGCCTACTAAATCCGGTACTCGCCACTTTTCTAAATTAATATAACGCCGTTCTCCCGCTTCCCAAGTTGGGTAATCGCTACCTATGTAAAGCATTAAATCTGGCGAAGCAGCTTGCTTTTTAGGTTTTTCTAGCAAGCAGCCACCCAGGGAACTGTATATCAGTCCTGGTGCTTGACTAAACCAGATATAAAATAACATGGTGAACAAGTTATTGATGCTGGCGTGATTGATTCCTTCTTTTCCCATATCAATGACTAAAAGCCGATCGCAATTAAAGCACAATCCGATATTATCATTTTTGCGATCGTCGCGAACAGCCAGGTAGTCTTCCCAAGTCGCGGTTGTCCATTGGGATGAAGTTGCTGTTATATTCGTTTCGATAACTGTCGCAATTGAGGCTGTCATGGCAGTTTATAAGATTTTCAACTATTTTATCCCTACTTTAACAAATAAGGCGGGCATTGCCCACCTTACTCTTAGTCCCTCTCTGCTGGGACTTTGTTTGTGTGCCCGTAAACTCCCCGAATTCGATTCAGCGGGCTAACATCGGATTTTCAATCCAAATTCTAACCCCGATTCTTCTCCGACCAAATGCGAGTTGGCAGTCCCCAAACGTAGACAAATCCTTCCGCAGCCTTGTGGTCGAATTCGTCCTCAGCGCCGTAGGTTGCTAAGTCGAAACTGTACAGCGAATTTTCGGATTTGCGGCCGACAATTATCGCATTTCCTTTGAACAATTTGAGGCGCACGGTTCCAGTGACTCGCTTTTGCGTGTCCTGAATAAATGCGTCTAAAGCTGTTTTTAAAGGATTGTACCAAAGACCGTTGTAAATCATTTGGCTGTAGGTTTCTTCGATGCCGCGCTTGTACCGCGTGACATCCGCTGTCAGAGTCAAACTTTCTAAGTCCCGGTGCGCGTGCATCAAAACTAAAATGGCTGGAGTTTCGTAAATTTCCCGCGATTTAATTCCGACTAGGCGGTTTTCAATCATGTCGATGCGCCCGACTCCGTGGTTTCCAACTATTTCGTTGAGTTGGGAAATTAAGGCGACTGGTGCTAAATCTTTGCCGTTCAAACTAACAGGATTTCCACAATCAAAACCGATTTCTAGGTATTCGGGTGTGTTGGGAGTTTGCTCGATCGCCTTTGTCATCAAAAACACCTCTTCCGGCGGTTCTACCCACGGATCTTCGAGGATTCCAGCTTCGATCGCCATTCCCAACAAGTTGCGATCGATACTGTAAGGTGAAGACTTCTTCACGGGGGACGGAATGCCGCATCTTTCGCCGTATGCGATCGTTTCTTCGCGGCTCATTTTCCACTCGCGCGCGGGTGCTAAAATTTTAATCTTGGGATTAAGTGCGCCGATCGACACATCAAACCGCACCTGATCGTTTCCTTTACCCGTACAACCGTGGGCGATCGCATCTGCACCGTATTTTTCGGCAGCTTCTACTAACAGCTTAGCAATCAGCGGGCGAGCCAGCGCCGTAGAAAGGGGATAACGGTTTTCGTAAAGCGCGTTGGCTTGAATTGCTGGAAACGCATAGTCTTTGACAAATTCCTCGGTAGCATCGATTACGAGCGATTCCGAAGCGCCGGATGCTAAAGCTTTTTTGCGGATCGGTTCTAATTCGTCTCCTTGTCCTAAATCCGCAGCTAGAGTAATTACTTCTTCAACACCCCATTCTTTTTTGAGGTAAGGAATACAGACAGAGGTATCGACTCCGCCGGAATATGCCAGCACAACTTTTTTAGCGCGACTCATTGCTATTTACATCCTGAATTTAACCAACTTTGTATTATGCACTTAATTGAGATCGATTCTTGTCAGGAATGGTACAGATTTAGATATTCTTTTTTTGCTGAGCTTGACCATTGCCCGGGGGAGTTGCTGCGAAAAATCTGCTACCGTGGGATACGGTAACTGTGGCGATGGGGAAAAGCGGTGTTTTTTAGTGTTGTGATTCCGACGTACGATCGTAAACCGATTTTGGCAAAATGTCTACTGGCTCTGGAAAATCAGCAGTTTGCTAACAGTGTCATCGATTATGAGGTGATTGTAGTCGATGACGGCTCCACGGATGGGACGATCGAGTGGTTGGCCGCAGATGCCGAGTTTTTGCCGCACGTGCGATCGATCTGTCAATCTCACCAAGGCCCCGCCGCCGCCCGCAATTTGGGCGTTGAAGATGCTAAGGGCGATACAATTATTTTTATTGACAGCGATTTAGTTGTTACGGAGCATTTTTTGCAAGCACACGCAGATGCTTTGCTACAAGCATACGAAGATACTGATGCGGTTTTTACTTACGGCAGCGTCATTAATACTTGCAATTTCGACAATCCTACCTCAGAACCATACAAAATTACCGATTTTTCGGCGGCTTATTTTGCTACGGGAAATGTGGCCATCGCCCGCCACTGGTTGATTGAAGTTGGACTGTTTGATAATCGCTTTCAACTTTACGGATGGGAAGATTTAGAATTGGGAGTCAGGTTGAAAAAATTAGGTTTAAAATTGATCAAATGTCCGGATGCTGTCGGCTATCACTGGCATCCGCCTTTTAATTTAGAGCAAATTCCTAGCATGATTGACCGAGAAATTCAGCGGGGAAGAATGGGAGTTTTGTTTTATCAAAAGCACCCGAGTTGGAACGTACGACTGATGATTCAAATGACTTGGCTGCACCAAATACTTTGGGGAGTTTTATCTTTGGGCGGAATGCTAAACGAGCGGACAATGGCTCCTTTTTTGCAGTTGCTGATCGATCGAGGTAAGTCGCAGCTAGCTTTAGAAATTGCTCGGATTTTTCTGAATTGGTATAATGTGAAAGCTGTATATGCTGCTTACGGTGAATTGCAGGCTGATACCAGGATGTCATAGGTCAGCCATCCGGCAAAAATAAAACCTAAGATATTCTAGGAGCTTGTCAGGGCGGGTTTAGTTGCCGTTGAAAGTTATATCTACTGAAAAAACACAACACCGAGCAACCGAGTAAGTGCACGCAAAACCGCGTTCTAAACACTGTAAAAGTTTTACGTTTAATGAAAGTTGCGTGCTTGACCGGTGATTTGAGGAATATCGGCTGTTTTCTCGATCGCCTGAAAAATTTACTGTGAAAAAAAAAAACTGTTGAAACACTTCTGATACAATTAATACACATAGAAGGGGTGAGCTATGCGGGCGATCGGACAGTTCCACTGCCATAGCGCGAACAGGAGGCTGAGGGTCTGATTTATGCTGTGGGCATAGTTGATAAAGGCATCGCATACAGTCGCTCGTTGACCGCCAGCGCTCCAAAAACAAGATGCCGAGCTGATTGAAACTTGTATTGCTCGCATCCGCGCCATAAATCAACCTCTACCCCATACTCTTGCTGCTGCAAACTAATAGTTCGATGTACAAACAGTTACAGACTTTAATCAATTTTAAAAAACGAGTAAAAAATAATATTTTTAGGGAGGTCGGTTGTGACTAAATATGCCAAAAAGAACACAAAAGCACAAACACTTGCATCAGAAAGCGATGCCTTAAAACAAAACATTTTAATAGTTGACGACCACCCAGAAAGCTTGCGACTTTTATCCCAAATTTTGTCTCAGCGGGGATATAAAGTGCGGCCGACACGAGATGGAAAATTGGCTCTCAACTTTGCTCGATCGACTCCACCGGATTTGATTTTGCTCGACATCATGATGCCCGCTATGGATGGCTATCAAGTCTGCGAACAGCTAAAAGCTTGTCCGCAAACCAAAGATATTCCTGTGATTTTTATCAGTGCTTTAAATGAACTATTTGATAAAGTAAAAGCTTTTTCACTGGGGGGGGTAGACTATATTACCAAACCGTTTCAGGTAGAAGAAGTGGTAGCCCGCGTCGAAAATCAACTGCATCTGAGCCGACTCTCTCAACAAATCGCAGCACAAAATGCGCTGCTGGAAGCAGAAATACAAGAACGCCAGCAGATAGAAGTACAACTGCGAGAAAGTCAGCGTTGGCTTTCAGCAGTAATTAAAATGAATCCTAATGTTTTGTACATTTACGATTTAGTCGAACAGCGGACTCTGTATCTCAATCGCGAAATCTATACCGATATTGGCTACTCCCTTGCAGAAATACAGCAAATGGCAGCAGCATTTATTCCTAATTTAATACACGCTGACGATTTGCCCGCATTCTCAGAACACATGAGCAGGATTGAAACAGCAAAAGACGGTGAAAGCTTTGAGTTTGAGTACCGAATTAAGCACAAAAACGGTGAATATTGCTGGTTTTTGAGCCGGGATACCGTGTTTGTTAGAACAGCGGAGGGCAAACCTTGGAAAATTCTGGGGACTGCTGCTGAAATTAGCGATCGCAAACAAGCAGAACTCGAACTTAAAACAGCTTTAGCTGCTTTGGAAAGGCAAATCAAGCAAAGATTTTTGCTAGAAACAATTAGTCTAGAAATTCGCTACAGCTTAAATCAGGATCAAATTTTTCAGACAGCGGCGGCCCAAATCGGTCGTATTTTCAATGCCGATTGCTGCTTAATTCACACCTACACAGAAGACCCAATTCCCCGCATCCCTTGTGTGGCTAAGTACATAAAACCTGAATCCAAATCGCTTTTAGATGTAGAAATTCCGGTGCAGGGAAATTCTCACGCTCAATTTGTGTTGTCCCAAGATCAAGTTGTAGTTTGTGATGATGTTTTTGATGAACCGCTTTTAGAAGATGTCCGAGATTTGTGCTGTCAAATAGGTTTAAAGTCGATGATATCCGTGCGAACTTCCTACCAGGGAAAACCTAATGGAATTATTGGCTTGCACCAGTACGATCGCCCCCGCCAATGGACGCAAGATGAGAGCAGATTGTTGAAAACTGTGGCAGCCCAAATGGGAATTGCGATCGCTCAAGCCAATCTTCTCGAACAAGACAAACAGCAGCGGCTTAAACTTCAACAGAGTGAAGCTACTCTAGCAGCAGCCCAAAAAATTGCCCGGATTGGCAGTTGGAAATTTGATGTTTTCACAAATAAAATTACTTGGTCAGAAGAAGTATTCCGCATTTTTGGTCTTGACTCAACCGCGCCTGAACCGACATATGCCGAACTTTTACCGATGTATCATCCCGACGACAGAGACTTTTTTCAACAAACTGTCAGCCGCGCTATCTTAGAAGGAATTTCCTACAAAAAAGAGTTCCGAATTTTGCCTCCGGGCGGTCAAATCCGATATCTGGAAACAAGGGGAGAATCTGTTTTAAACGAAACCGGGGAAGTTATTCAATTATTGGGAACAGTAATGGATATCACCGATCGCAAAGAAGCCGAAGCAGCTTTGCTTCTTAGCGAAGAACGTTTCTACCTGGCATTTGAAGCCAGTGCGACCGGATTGTGGGATTGGAATATTGCCACGGGAGAAGTCTATTTTAATTCGCGGTGGAAGACGATGCTGGGATATGAATTAGAAGAAATAGAAAATAGTTATGCAGCGTGGGAAAGATTGGTACATCCAGATGATTTTTGTCTGGCTATAGTTGCTATCAATGCTCACTTGGAAAACAAAATACCGACTTATGAAGCGGAATTTCGGATGCTGACTAAATCCGGCAATTGGAAGTGGATTTTGGCTCAAGCTAAGGTGATGGAACGCGATGATTCTGGAAATCCTTTGCGCATGACGGGCACGCATATCGATATTAGTGAGCGCAAACAAGCCAAAGCAAATTTGCAATTTAGCGAACAGCGAGAACGAGAAAAAGCGCAACTGTTAGAACAAACTCTGGAAGACTTAAAAAATGCTCAATCCCAGCTCATTCAAGCCGCAAAAATGTCAAGTATCGGGCAAATGGTAGCAGGAGTTGCCCATGAAATCAATAACCCCGTCAGCTTCATCTACGGCAATATTATTCCCGCCGCACAGTATGCTAACGATTTAGTAAAACTGATCCAGCTTTACCAGCAGCACTATCCCGAACCAGTTCCGGAAATTGCCGAAAAATTGGCAGAAATAGAAGTAGATTTTATCACTGAGGATTTCCCCAGAGTGTTGGCTTCAATGCAAGCAGGTGCTAACCGAATTAAGCAGATCGTGTTATCTTTGCGAAACTTTTCGAGACTCGATGAAAAAGAGCGCAAAGTAATCGACCTTCATGAAGGGATAGAGAGCACTTTGGTGATTTTGCAGCACCGATTGCAGTCACAATCAAAACGCCGGGAAATTCAAGTTATTAAAAATTACGGTGAACTGCCCAAAGTGGAGTGTTATCCGGCTCAACTAAACCAGGTATTTATGAATTTGCTGTCGAATGCGATCGACGCTGTGGAAGACTCATTAATAAACAATATTCCACCAGTTACTAATGATTCTGAGCAAATGTTCGATCGCAATCCTCAGATTCAGATTAGCACTGAAATAAACAGGGAAAATCAAGTTGTGATCCGCATTGCTGATAGCGGCCCAGGTATCCTTCCCGAGGTTCAGTCCAGGATGTTTGACCCATTTTTTACGACAAAACCGATCGGCAGCGGGACTGGTTTGGGATTGTCGATTAGCTACCAAATTGTGAAAGACACCCACGGCGGTAGGTTGAGATGTCTTTCAGAAGTTGGGCGGGGAGCAGAATTTGCGATCGAACTGCCGATTTTGCAAAAGTTAAAAGTTAAAAATTAAAAATTAAAAGAAGGAAGAATGAAGAAGGAAGAAATAATTTGTATGGGAACATTCTCATCTAGATCGAGGGATAGGCTCATCTCAATCATCTCGCCTTGTCAAGATTTCATTACTTCCCGATAACAGCCCCTTTCTACTCCAAATACGCCCTGATGTGATATAATTAAAAGTTCGTTTTTTCGCGACCTGATGTTCCAGTCTTGCTGTGACGAGCGAATATTGCAGTTTTTATCTAGCAAACTCTGTCAACTTAAGTCTGTAGCATCTACCACATTTTAACTGAATTATGACTGACTCAATTCGCTTCCTGATGTGCGCTCCCGACCACTACGATGTGGACTACGTGATTAATCCGTGGATGGAAGGAAATGTCCACAAATCTTCGCGCGATCGCGCCGTCGAACAGTGGGAAAAACTTTACCACGTCCTCAAAGAAAATGCGATTGTAGACCTCGTACCGCCCCAAAAAGGCTGGCCTGATATGGTTTTTACGGCCAACGCAGGTCTACTTTTAGGCAATACTTTTGTCCTCAGCCGTTTTTATCACAAAGAGCGTCAAGGCGAAGAACCCTATTTCAAAGAATGGTTTGAGGACAAAGGTTTCACCGTTCACGAACTGCCGAAAGACTTGCCGTTTGAGGGTGCGGGCGATGCTTTGCTCGATCGCGAAGGACGCTGGCTGTGGGCTGGATACGGTTTCCGTTCGGAACTCGATTCTCACCCGTTACTCGCAAAATGGCTCAACATAGAAGTTTTATCGCTGCGTTTAGTAGACGAACGTTTCTATCACCTAGATACCTGTTTTTGTCCCTTGAGCGGCGGCTATTTGCTCTACTATCCAGCAGCATTTGATTCCTACTCAAACCGCTTAATTGAAATGCGAGTTGCGCCGGAAAAACGGATTGCCATTGAAGAAGCTGATGCCGCAAATTTTGCCTGCAATGCTGTCAATATTGACAAAATTGTGGTAATGAACAAGGTGAGCGAAGGCTTAAAAAATAGCATCACCAAGGCTGGGTTCAAGGTAATTGAAACGCCGATGAGTGAATTTTTGAAAGCTGGGGGTGCTTGTAAGTGTCTGACACTGCGGGTGATAGAACCGGTGCAAGAAGATCGATCGGCAAACGTGATGGTAGAAAGCCGCACAATTCGCATGGAAGGCCACCTGCTCGATGCTGGTTTAATTAGTCGTGCTTTAGACTTAATTGTCGATCTCGGCGGCAGTTTCCAGGTGCTGAATTTCAACCTGGGAGAGCAGCGCCAAAGCACATCTAGTGCCGATGTTAAAGTTTCGGCTCCTTCCCACGATGTGATGGAAGAAATGATGGGAATGCTGATTGACCTCGGTGCAGTAGCGCCGCCGCAAGAGATTTGCGACGCTAGTTTGGAGCCTGTTGTGCAAGATGGCGTCGGCCCGGACGACTTTTACGTCAGTACGATTTATCCCACTGAAGTGCGGGTAGATAATCAGTGGGTGAAGGTGCAAAATCAGCGGATGGATGGCGCAGTAGCTATTACTGAAAATGCGGGCGTTCCTGTCGCTAAATGCAAATTATTGCGGGATTTGAAAGTAGGAGAGAAAGTCGTTGTTGATGTTGTTGGCATTCGCACGATTCGGAAAACAGAATCGCGGGAACAGCGTAATTCTCAAGAATTTAGCTTTATGTCGGGTAGCGTTTCTAGCGAGCGCCGCGTCGAGTTGGTAGTGGAACAAGTAGCGTGGGAATTGCGCCAAATTCGCGATCGGGGTGGTAAAGTTGTTGTTACCGCAGGGCCAGTGGTAATTCATACTGGTGGTGGCGAACATTTAGCACATTTGATTCGCGAAGGTTATGTGCAAGCGCTGTTGGGCGGAAATGCGATCGCCGTTCACGACATGGAACAATCGAACATGGGAACCTCTTTGGGGGTTGACATGAAACGCGGTGTTGCTGTGCGCGGTGGACACCGACATCACTTGAAAATAATTAACACTGTGCGGCGTTATGGCAGTATTGCAAAAGCTGTTGAAGCTGGGCTGGTTACTAATGGTGTCATGTATGAATGCGTGAAGCATAATATCCCGTTTTCCTTAGCTGGTTCGATTCGCGATGACGGCCCGCTTCCCGACACGCAAATGGATTTAATTAAGGCTCAAGAACACTATACTGAGCTGTTGCGCGGTGCGGATATGGTGTTAATGCTGTCCTCTATGCTGCACTCAATTGGTGTGGGAAATATGACGCCGGCTGGTGTGAAGATGGTCTGTGTGGACATTAATCCGGCGGTGGTGACGAAATTGAGCGATCGAGGTTCGATCGAATCTACTGGAGTTGTTACCGATGTGGGATTGTTCCTGAGTTTGTTGGTGAATCAATTGGATAAGTTGACCAGCCGCCATCACGTAACTCAATCTGTTTAGATTTAGCTAGTAGGGTGTGTTTTGAAACCCGGAGATCCCCCATAGCCCCCCTTAATAAGGGGGGGGGACTGGAAGCACTCTTTCGTCCCCCTTTTTAAGGGGGATGCGAGGGGGATCGAGACTAGGCTACAAATAGCAGAGTTGCTGGGGCTAGCTTTGGAGGAAGTTAAGCAGGTAGACTCGCAGGATTAAAAGTAGGGTGGGCCTCGGCGCGCCTGGAGGGGCCAGTAATGTAGTGCGTTACTGGGCTGGTGGATATTCCAATAAAAAGCCTCAGACCCGGAAGTCTGAGGACCGGAGTTCCTGAAAATCGTCACTTAGGTACATTGTCGCCAACAAACAGCACAACATACAAGGGGGGTGCAACCCAGCATGACAGTTTTTGGCAGACAGAGAGAGATTGCTTCCTGACTCGCAACGCGAAAGCAATTTTTAATTCAACACTTCACGAAAGCCAAACAATTCCTCTCGCCATTGTCATATCTGGGTTGATAATTCTGCTTTAGGATCGGACCTGTCCTCGATCGCAATATAAGGAGCGCCGTGAGTCCCGGTATATATTTGAGTGGGGCGGTAAATGCGGTTTGCTTCTAGCTGTTCCTTCCAGTGGGCCAGCCAGCCGGCCACGCGGGCGATCGCAAAAACCGGCGTAAACAAGTCGATCGGAATTCCCATTTTCCGATAAACCAGACCAGAATAGAAATCTACATTGGCATAAATTCCCTTGTGACCCAATTTTTCCTCAACCACTTCTTCCAACTTGACAGCAATGTCGTAATAATCATCGCGACCAAAGTTGTCAAACAACCGTTCTGCTAACCCTTGGAGAATAGTTGCTCTCGGATCTTTCACCTTGTAAACGCGGTGGCCGAAACCCGTGATTTTGTCCTTATTTTCAACTGACTTCTCGACAAAAGCCCGCACGTTTTCTACCGAACCAATTTTCTCCAACATCTCAATCACTTCTTCATTAGCTCCCCCGTGCAGCGGGCCCGCCAAAGTGCCAACTGCTGAAGCAATCACCCCGTAAGGGTCTGTCAGCGTCGAAGCTGTTACCATTGCCGAAAATGTAGAGGCATTGATTGTATGTTCGGCGTGGAGAGTCAAGCAAACGTCAAAAATCTGAGCTAACAGCGGATCTGGTTCTCGCTCGTTGAGCATATACAGAAAGTTCGCCGAGTAATTCAAGTCATCCCTCGGCCGCACTGGGTCATTTCCCCGACGCATTTGTTGGAACGCCGCCACCATTGTCGGAATTTTGGCTAGCAGCCGCACTACAGCTTCTCGAATGTATGCTGGGTTGGCCAAAGCTCTGCGCGAGTAGAACAAGCCCAAGGCGGCTGCTGAAGCTTGGAGGGCGTCCATTGGATGTCCTGTTTCTGGAAAGCATTTCATCATGTCCCGGATGCGGTATTTGATCCGGCGGTGATAGCGAATTTCATGCTCGAAAGCTTCTAGTTCTTCCTTTGTCGGAAGTACACCCCAGATTAATAAATATGAAGTTTCGAGAAAGGAACTTTTGAGTGCTAGTTCCTCGATGTTAATCCCGCGATATTCCAGCAACCCTTTTTGTCCATCGACGTAGCTAATGCTGGACAAGGTAGCGGGAACACCTTCTAAACCTGGTTTGAATTCGCCGACGACCATTGCGATACCGTTTTGTGTGTGTTGAATCTACTCAAAGTACATTACCAGAAACCAAGATATTGTCACCGTGTTGACAGATAATCCTTCGATCGGGACTCCGGCGCTGTTGAGGCTCACAAACCTGGTTTTTTAACCAAATTCCCGGATCGTGCGATCGCATTTTCGCCGCTCAAACCCGGTTTCTGCGTCCTTTGAATGCGGGTTTAAGAGGGCTGGCGCCTTCGATTAATGTCGCAGTTCGCTGTTTCTATTGCAGGAAAAACTTGGGCGCAGTCAGCCAGAACATTTGGCTGCGGCCTACTGGCGAGCCTATTTCCGGGAGGAGTAAGCCGATGATACCTGCTTTTTTGACGATGAGGCTGTCTTGCGATCGCCCCCAAAGCAAAGTTTCTGCCCAGTTGCCCAAATCTGGTTGGTGGCCCACCAGGGCCAAGCTGCGGCTGCCTGTTTCCTGCCACTGTTTGTACCACTTCAGCCAGTGCCCGAAGTCTCCCGAGGGTGCGAGGGCTGCGGATTCTTCTATTTTGGAACTCAAACCGACTGTTTGCAGGATTTGGGCGGTTTGCTGGGCGCGCAGCAGGGAACTGGTGAGAATCAGGTCAAACTGGATTTCGAGTTCGTACAGCCGCTGGGCGATTTTTCGGCTTTTACTCGCGCCCTCTTTCGTCAGCGGGCGTTCTGAGTCTGTATCGTATTCTTCGGGCTCGGCTGCGATACCGTGACGGATCAGATATAAATGCACTTTCGCTGTCCTTTTGATTGCTGTGCGATGGCTGCGCCCCGGCTTACGCCTACGGACTTACGGTTGACGTGCTAGTTCGATCGACATTTTCGGCCTATTTTACAACTGTGTGGACATTTGGTGCTGTCGTCTAGTTTACGCTTGCCACCAAGGGCGATCGGCATTTCCCGGCTCTTGCTAGCAAAAAAAACCGAGTTTAATGATCGTAAACAGGATTGTCTTTAGGACTAATTAAATTCAGCAATTTTTGCTTGATATGAGCATCGAATACTTCCCATTTGTGCCTTGCATAATCGCTAGTCTCATTCCCGCCCGAAAGAAATCCCACCGGAATTTCAAAACCTCCAGCTTGACTTCTGCCGCCGCCAAAAAAGCGTCCTCGATCGTCTTTTCCGAAGGCTTCTTTAATGAATTCGTCGGGGTCGAGAGTAAGTTTATTAGTTCGCAGCGAGCCGATTACTACTTCAATTTCTTCGTCTTTGTCGTGAACAATTGCGTAGACAACTGCTGTGTGTACGTTCTCTTCTGTTACTAAAAAGTCCGCCGCTTGGGGAATAGAATCCCGATCGTCATAGCGGAGGTAGCCGATGCCGGCGATCGAGAAATTGTTCTGGACGGTGCGGTGTTTGAGCGATCGCTCGATCGCGTCCATCACCCATTTAGAACGAGACGACTGCAACACCGCATTCAGCAACTGCGGGTCGTAAAAACGGCTCAAATAAGCCGCAGCTAAAAAGTCTTCCTCCTGAGCTTGTCTGAGGGCGTTGGTGTCCGATCGCAAACCGTGCATCAAAGCTGTAGCGCACTTGATGTGCAGGCTGACACTGCCGTCGAGAGTTAGCATTCCCGCCTGTAAATACTCGGCAAAAATCGTGGCCGTAGCGCGGATTTGAGGGCGCAAATCGGTAAATTCTGCGTTCATTTCCCCCTGCAAATTGTGGTGGTCGATGACGGCGGCGATCGGAATTCCCGCCGCTAAAATAAACTCAGTTAATTGACAAGTCGTGCCTTGATTGTCGATGAAAACGCAGCCCTTAAACACCGACAAATCCTTAGTTTTTGCCGTTTCTAGCGTCCAGCGCTGCAACGGCAACCCTGTCAATTTAACCAAGGCAATATTTTCTTGGTGGCTGAGGGCGCCGGCGTAGATCATCTCGCATTGGATATCGTACTGTTCGGCGATTAATTTGTAAGCCCAAGCGCTTGAAAGTGCGTCGGGATCTGGAAAATCTTGCAACAATATTAACTGGCGAGTGCCTTTGTGCCGATCGAACATTTGGCGCAATTGCTCGACTTTGCGATCGTGCAATTCCTCGCGCAGACTGGGGCGATTCTCTTCGGAAGCAACTTCGGCTTTGCCGCGCCGTTTCCCAGGCGCACTCACTCCGGGTAAAACTTCGCTCCTCGGGTCAACCTCACCTTCGCGGTTGGCAGATGTTTCATCTAAATTGATCGGGGGGTGGTCTTTCATCGCTAAAATTAACAGTTTAAATCTTTCAAAATTTGCGCGGCAAAAGCTCTTAAACACGGTTTCTTTGTAAATGCCTCGCTGTCAAAGCCAATACTTGTTACCAGAAACCAAATTTAAGAGCGTAAATTTTCTCTTTAACTTTTTAACTCATGCACCGCGCGTGCGTTGCCAAGAACGAAGCAATCTCAGGAATCAGAACTTGCAAAAAACCCCCGCGCTTGCGCTGACAGGGGTTTTTAAAGACCTATTACATATTTTTGCCATTCTTTGTGCATACCGCTCTTAACGTGTTTAGTCACTTCAAAATAAAGACCGCTGTGAGGCTTCCTCGGCGGATGGCGCAGCGGCATTCCCGCTTCTTTCGGCGTGCGGCTGCCTTTATTGACATTGCAGCGCATACAAGCCGTAGCGAGGTTTTCCCAACTGTCGCCTCCCCCGCGCGATCGGGGAATCACGTGATCCAGCGTCAAATCATCCCCGGTATAACCGCAGTATTGACAAGAGTGCGCGTCCCGGTGCAAGATGTTCCGGCGGGTAAGCGGAATATCCTTATAGGGAACTCGGACGTAATGCCGCAGTCGGATCACAGTTGGTAGCGGGAAGTTTGGCGCAATAAATTTCCCGTTATGTTCTACCTGCTCTGCTTTTCCTTTCAGCAACAAAACTACCGCCCTTCGCCAATTGGTGATGTTAAGGGGTTCGTAGGAGGCATTCAGCACCAGAACATTGCCCATTGTTGATTATTAAAGAGAATATTTTTCCCGATGTTAACACAGGTTCCAATTTAGGGGGGCGAGCTCAGGAAGGGCGAGGTCGATCGTCAAAAACGGTGAAAAACCCCACCTTCACCTGATACCTTCGCGCCCGATCCCCGGAGTCTGCCTATTTTATGCTGTCGGCGCGCGCAGTGCGAGCATTTTTGGGCTAGTTTTGGCAAATATAGGAGCAGTATGTGCGATCCTCTCCGTTGGCGCAGCCCCCGTAGGGGCGGGCTTCGCTAACGGCAAAACTTTACACAATAAATTTGATTTTTTTCCCTAAATGCCTAATCTTCCCGGCAAAAACCAGTCTAACTTTTTAAAGTATTAGTAACCGTAAATAAAAAAGCCTATTACAGCCCATGAAATCTCGGCTCTTAAAGTCACTTTTTAGCGCGTCAATTATCGCCCTTGCAGCTCAGATTTCAGGAAACACTCCAGCCTCGGCTCAAACAGCTTCATTCTTCTGCGGCGCTGCTAGCGGGCACCCAGCTACAATTGCTGTCCAACAAGGCAAAAATATTCCCGTTATTCTGTGGGTAGCTGATAACTATTTTAATGAATCGGGAGAAGACGCAATTACTCGGTGCACCCGAGTCTCTGGAATTCTCAACAACTCGCAATCCCAAGGAAACTGGGACAATATTGTTACAGCAGGTGCATCTAGCACCGGACAACTAATTATTTGTGCAGCAAATCCTCAAGACGGTTCCTGTAGATTATTATATCAAGTACCCAGAGGACAAAATCCCGAACAAGCCCGACAAGAACTTTTAAGAAGAGTCAAAAATCCTAATGTAAGTGTTTCCCCAGTCAAGGTAAATTGATCGTCATTAGTCATTAGTCATTAGTCATTACTTAGCTGATCCGAAATCAAGGTTTGTAGTGAGGATTTTAGTCAAAAGTCAAAATCTGAGGATTTTAGTCCTCACTACAAACCAATACAGATATTTGAAACCCTTCTCAAATAATCCGGTTGACTGCTGAGAAAATTGCAGCTTTGCTTTAGCAATTCTGGCAACCCTTCAACCTGTCTCAACCAAACAGTGCCGTTGCTTCCAGCTACAGCAATTTGCTTACCATCTCGACTCCAACCAACACTCACAACATTCTCCTCAAACTCAAATTGAGCAACTTGTCGCCCCGCTAAATTCCACAGTCGCACTGTCCTATCAATTCCCACTGTAGCAAGCCGTTCTCCATCGGGACTAAAACTAATTGATTTTGCATCTAAATGCAAAGTTTCAAATTCATTAACTAATTCTTTTTGTGACAAATTCCACAGCCCGACTTTGCCGTTCAATGTTACTGTAGCAAAGCGATACTGCCGCCCGGCAGGACTGAAACTAATCCCAATTGCCTGCACCGCTAGTGTTTTTTCCAGCTTGCCGGACAAACTCCAAATTCGCACTGTAGATTTGCTATCTAACGTCGTCAAAAAATCGCCATTTGGGCTAAAATTTACGCTTCTAACTAAGCCGTTATGACCTGAAAGTTTCAGAGTATATGATATTTTTTTTGGCAGTTTTGATAACTTCCAAATTGCAGTATTGCTGTCTACTCCAGCCGCCGCTAACAACTTTCCTTCGGGACTAAAACTAACACTTGTGACATCGCCTTGAATTCCTTTCAATTTAGAAATATTTTCCCCTGATAAATTCCAAAACTTAACTGTGCTGTCCCTTCCTGCGGTCGCTAAAAATTTGCCATCTGGGCTAAAACTTACCATATTAACTGACTCCTGCAAAGCTTTCCATTCAGCAATTTTCTGCCCAGAAAAGTTCCAAATCCGAACTCTGTCATCTATGCCGACGGTTGCCAAAATCTTTTGGTCTGGGCTATAACTGACACTGGTAACTGCACCCTTGTGAGCTTGCCAATTCATCTTTCTTTGCGGAAGTGACGAGGACTTTATCTGTTGTTTTCCGCTAATTTTATCGAGAATTACTTGTAAGGCTAACAGCGGTCTAGTTGCTGGATATTGTTCTAAGTGCGGTTTGTTATTAACCAAGGTTTTTAATCTTTTCCCGGAGGCGATCGCCTTCAATAAAGCCTCGGACAAAGCTTGACTATTTTCAGTCTTCTGAGATACTGCTAAAAGCAAAGCATCACTAGCAGTTTGTTCAATTTCAATACTTGCTTGTGCTAGTTTAAACCGCTGGTAGGCGAGAGTAGAAAAGCCGATCGCCCCAATCAACGATCCTACCAGTACCGCAGAACCGATGCCAATCCACTGTTTGGCTTTTTGTTTAGCAGAGTCAGCCTTTATGTGAGCTGTTTTAGTTTCAACTTGAGCTAAATGCAGCAGTTGATTTTGGTTGCTTAAAATAAGTTTTTGGCTGGCAGTCAAAAACTGAAAATCTTCGTTTCTCAAACTTTTATCTGCCGCCCAATTTAAGGCTGAATACAAGTCATCTCCTTGCAAAAGTTGCGTCCCATCTTGACAATGAGAATTCAGCCATGCTTTGATTGCTTCTGAGTAGGGCGATAGTTTTTCTAATTCTTTTTCGATTAAGTCTTTGTTAAATACAGCTTCATAAATAGGATTAGAAATTGTTAAATTCTCGCGGCGCTTGACGATTAATCCGCTTAATCGCAATTCCATTTGTTCCGCACTACCGTCAGGAACAGTTTCAACTTGCTGTAAAATTTGCTGATACAATCCGAGTCTTCTGACAATTCGCTGATTTTCTCTGAAAAGCCGATCGCGAATTGTCGATAAATGTTCGGGCACATCCTGAGATTCCCAATTCTCCACAATTTTCAAGCGCACCACTTTCTCAACCCACTCTTTGGGATTTTGAATGCGATCTTGCTCCCCCCCTTGACAAAGGGATGCCGACTCTTGCTCCCCCCCTTGACAAGGGGGGGCTGGGGGGGGTGCATTTTCAAATAGCAGTTTACACAGCTTTTGAGTCAGGAATGGTTGCCCACCAGTCCAATACAAAACCTCTCTCAAAACTTCCTGAGAACTATCTGTAATCTCTGCCAACCCGGCTGCTAGCGGTTGCGCTTCTGTTTCGTCAAAACCAGTTAATTCGATCGCCTTGCCAATATTGAAAGGCGTGTTGCTGGTGGCATTTTGCTCGCGGCACAAATCCGTCGGCGATGCTACACCTAAGAGTGCCCACGTTAGCCGATCGAACTCTGAGTTATTGGCGCGCTTGTTGTAGCACGATCGAATTAGCGCTAAAAAATCATCGGCGGGAAAATCCAGGGCGAGAATGCTGTCGATTTCATCAATGAAAATGACAATATTAGTAGAAATATTGGCTAAGAGTACGGTTTCGATGAATTCGCTCAATCTTTGAACTGGAGTTAAAAAATTGCGATCGCGCCACCAAGTCCGCACGTTGACAATATCCGACAGGTTAAAGTTATTTTCGAGAATGCGGAGAAGACCAGCATACCACTGTTCGGGAGTCACGCCACGGTTGCCAATTTCCGAAATGTCGATCGCCGCACAAGCAATTCCCTCACTTCTCAACCGTTGAATTGTCCGCACCTGCAAGCTAGATTTGCCCATTTGCCGCGAATTTAAAACATAACAAAATTCCCCTGCTTTCAATCCGTTATAAAAGTCGTCATCGGCTTGCCGCTTCACATAATTGGTAGCGTTATTTGTGAGACTGCCACCGACTTGATAATAACTGGGTTTTGCGGTAGAATTCATAGGATAAAAAAAATACGGCTTCCATTAATCGGCGGTTGAAACCAGGGCAACCACGGGGGGATTGCCCCTACAAAAACAAAGTCCGAGCTTAGGGGGACTGAAGAGTTAAAGTGAAATTTTGTAGATATATTGTACCATAATATAAGATGAAAACTGATTGGATTGGATATCATCACGACAAAGATAAGTTAAGAACGGAAATTTGGTCTGTGCTGAAACAGCAAGCCGCATCTGTTGGCGATTCGTTTGGTCATATTCCCAATTTTGTCGGTGCCGAATTGGCGGCCGAGAAGTTGGCAGCTTTACCAATATGGCAACAGGCAAAAACGATTAAGTGCAATCCCGATTCGCCACAAATTCCGGTGCGGATGCGGGCTTTGCAAGACGGAAAACGCCTGTATATGGCAGTACCGCGCTTGACAGACGATCGCTGTTTTGTCGAGTTGACAGCGGAAGATTTGCAGAGACAAAGTGTATCTATTGCTGAAAGTGCGATCGCCCGTAAAGCACTCACTTGCGGCAAATTGGTAAGCTTTGAAGAAATGGAGCCGATCGATTTAGTAATAATCGGTTGTGTAGCGGTGGCGCGCAACGGTGGAAGAACCGGGAAAGGTGCAGGATTTGCGGATTTGGAATTGGCAATGCTGACAGAATTCCAGTTAGTAGAAATCGATACGCCGATTGTGACAACAGTCCATCCTTTGCAAGTAGTTGAAAATTCGCGTTTGCCAATGCAGGTTCACGATTGGGCGTTGAATTGGATTGTGACTGCTGAGGAGGTAATTGAGACTAATACCAGTTTTCCGCGTCCAACTGGGTTAAACTGGGATAGTTTGCGATCGAAACAGTTGGCACAAATTCCAATTTTGCGAAAATTGAGAGAACAAGACTAGATAACGATTTTTTTTGCTGTACTTGTCTAAAATTTACTATTGTAGAATATGAAAGTTATTTTGGGCGACATCACAAAGCTCGAAGTTGATGCGATCGTGAATGCTGCAAATCCCAGCTTACTTGGTGGCGGTGGAGTAGATGGAGCCATACACAGAGCAGCAGGATCGGAACTTGTTCATGAGTGTCGATTGCTGGGAGGATGTAAGATTGGAGATGCTAAACTAACTAAGGGATATAACTTGCCTGCACGCTTCATCATCCACGCAGTAGGGCCAGTATGGCGGAAGGGTAATGATGGAGAACCGGAACTCTTAGCCGAGTGTTACCGTAAGTGTATGCAAATTGCCACAGAACAACAGTTTGAAAGTTTGGCATTTCCTTGCATTAGCACCGGCATTTACAGCTATCCTAAAGTTCTAGCAAGTGAGATTGCAGTGAAGGTATGCTCGGAATATATACAGAATAATGGCGGTTCTCAAAAAGTAATTTTTTGCTGTTTCGATCAAGAGAATTATGAAATCTATGAGAGGATGATATCTAAATACAACCCTAAGAAACCTCTCTAAAACTTCATCTAATGCACCCTACAAGTTAAAACTCCTATCATATAGAGGAGACGGCAGTGCCCATTGGTGTCAACTTAAGCAGTTGACTCCCAAATTTCTCGATCGAGAGCGGCATTTTCAAGGGTGCCGCTTTCGCTCTTGTTTAATCAGACCCAACATTTGATGATGCTCGACTAAGTAGGTGACTGCATCTGTAATTTTTCCCCTTAACAAAAAGCGTGAAAAATGATATAATCCACGGAATACCATCTCTACTGAAATACGTTCCTTCGGTTGACCTAACTCCACTGCTACTGATGAACATAAATCATTGATAACTGCATAAAATATCCAAGTAGCATAGAGTTGAATTTCTACTCCATTATTCCCGCCTACCCATAAATAAGATAACCCCAGTAAACGTTTGGTCAGTAAAAACGCCTCTTCTACTCTCCAACGACGACGATAGAGTTCGCATACCTGTCTTGCCGATAAAATTTGTGGGTCTTTTACATTCGTAAGATAGTAGTACCAAGTTTTTCCCCACAACACAGATACTAAGCGAACCTGATGATGGCAGGGGTTCGAGCGGTACAGCCCCATTTTTATTATTTCATCTTTATACAGAGTCCCACTCGATAATGTACGGATAACTTGATAGGCTGTTTTCTGTCTTAGCCTCGTTACGAAAAACTTTCCGCTATCAGTAAAAGCGTCAAACCACACAAAATTAAAAAATCCTAAGTCAAAAATTAGCAGTCCCCCTATCGGCAATCTTTCTAATAGTTGTTCTGTCCAGTTTTGGTCGTGTGCTGTACTATTATGAGTATACCAACTGGCGATCGGCTGGTGGTTAAAAGCCTCTACTATCATCATCATTCGACCCCCTAATCCTTTGGTTGAGTCGAGATGGGTTGTCAGTTTTTTTCTTCTTCGCTTCCAGAGTTGAACCATCGGCAATCCAGATCGCACTAAAATTTTGGCATACTGATTCCCAACCCACAGGTATTGGTAATTGATCAGCTTGGGTCCGAATTTTGGCGATCGTCAGTTCAAATACTTGTCCAAATAAGTCGGCCGGTAAACAAGCAAGTCGTTTCGATAAGGCTTGCTTGCTGACTTTAAATGGATCTACCCACAGCAATCCCTCTGACTCTAATACTCGTACCACTTCGCTTAAACCAGAAATCCTGCGGCACACCAAACTTAAAACTACCGCCATCATCACTGGTAATGTCAATAGCCGTAGCTTGCGGGGCGGGACGCCATCGCGCAGTTTTTTGTCCCAAGCGAGTTAAACGTGACGGCTTAAAGCTAAGAGGAGTCAGCCAATTCCAAAGCTTGGCTTCTATTTCTGCGATCGGCGGACCCGGTAGTTGCGTGGCTCGACGCAAGTCTGGATTGCCCGATCGAGCTGGGCGTTTTTGGCTCATAAAATTGCATAACGACTCGACTCGCTTTCATACTTGAGCGCTATTGTAACCCCACGTCTTGCGGGTGTGATGTCTGCTTACTTTGGCGTAGTAGAGGTAGGGCGATCGCCTGAGTAGGGCGATCGTACGCCGCTTACAGTCCTTAAGTTGACACCAATGGGCTTTTGGAGTGTCCCTACGAGATGAATTGTAGGGACACGGCACTGCCGTCTCCTCCGTCTCCTCCGCTCATATCATTCCGATGCAAACGGAATTGATATAATTTCATAATATATCTAATTTGCGGCCAAAATGCGCCAGATTATGAAAGCTGTGAAACCTAGATAACCAAACACTGTTATCCAATCTAGCCAATTGTCGGAAGTTATCAAAAAAATGTCGTTCATGGGATGTTTTAATCTAAAAAGATGTAGATTGCGATCTGTCGTTTGGTGGGGGCGGGTTTATGAGATTGTTAGTTTTAGGCCATTATTGTTGGTGAACCCGCCCCTTGTATTCTGAAAGAGGTAAATGGCGATTTACCGTTGGGCGGGGGCGGGTTTATGAGATTATTGATTTTAGGCAATTATGTTGATAAAATCCGCCCCTTGTATCTTAAAAGAGTCAGGCGCTCAAACCGTAGACCGCAGGCTATAGAACCCCAGACACAGTTGTAATCAAACCGCAGACACGGTTGTAATTGAATCGTAACACGAGGAAACATAAAGAAACCATTAAAGTTTCTTACTTAAGGTACACATGACAGTAAAAAGTGTTGTGATCGGACATCAGAAATTGGTGAAGTTGGCCCGCCCCTTAGACACTCACAAGTCTGTTGCGTAGATCAGCTCCCATGACTGATGACAGGCGCATCTAAAAAAAGCTGGACAGTATCTTAGGCGCTCGTTTTAACGGAACAGCCTGCATTTACAAGGTTAGTTAAATTGCCTGTCATGTTCTTTCATACAAACAGGGAGTTCGGAGTAAACAATGACACCCACATTTTGAGGCCTAGACATCAGTAAAAAAGACTTTCATGTTGTTTTACTGAAAGAAGAGCGTGGCTCAAAACCCAAAAAGTTCACGAATAATACCGCAGGATTTGAGAGCTTGAATAAGTGGCTCAAAAAACAAGGTGTGGAAGAACTTCATGCGAGCACATGGCAGCCACGAGCATTTACGGAGATGCCCTAGCTGAATTTCTGTATGAAGCAGGCTACCAGGTAAGTGTGGTTAATCCGGCTCGAATTAAAGGGTTTGCTAAAAGCGAACTTTTGCTTACCAAAACTGACTCGCTCTGATGCAGCATTGATTGCTCGTTTTTGTGCGGCAATTAAACCTTCATTTTGGAAGCCAACCCCGTTTGAAGTCAAGGAATTACAAGCTTTACTGCGACGACTAGAATCTTTGACTCAGATGTATCAACAGGAAGAGAATCGTTTGGAAACAGCTACGGAAACTGTAGCTAAACTTACGAAAGCTCATTGGCAATACATCAAAAAACAACAAGCAGAAATCAAAAAAATGATGAGCGAGCATTTTGACCAACATCCACATTTAAAACAGCAGCGCGAGCTGCTGACTTCTCTTCCGGGAATTGGAGAACAGACGGCTGCTGTATTGTGATCTGAAGTTGGTCGGATTGAAGATTACAAAAATCCTCGTCAACTGGCAGTTCGAGCAGGTTTAACTCCCTGTGAGCGTAGTTCAGGAACTTCTGTACATGGCAAAACTCGTTTGTCTTGTACCGGAAATGTCCGGCTACGAAAGGCATTATATATGCCTGCGCTGGTGGCGATGCGTTGTCATCCTTTGCTGAAAGCCATGAGTGAGCGATTATGAGGTCGTGGCAAGGTCACAATGCAGGTGATTGGCGCTCTGATCAGGAAATTGGTG
>JANNOR010000099.1:0-11933 GCA_031399265.1 Cyanobacteria bacterium SOY_34_metabat_3
AATTTATTCCTTGGATCGATGTTTTGGGATTGAACTACAATCTGGGTGTTGATGGTTTGTCTCTGCCCTTGGTGATTTTAAACTGTCTGTTGACAGGAGTGGCTATTTACAGTACGGATGAGTCAATTCTCAGGCCAAGACTTTATTATTCTTTGATACTGTTAATTACAGGTGGTGTGGCAGGGGCTTTTTTGGCTCAAAATTTGCTGCTGTTTTTCCTGTTTTTTGAGGTGGAATTAATTCCGCTTTACCTGTTAATTGCAATTTGGGGCGGCGAACGTCGGGGGTATGCTGCGACGAAGTTTTTAATCTATACTGCATTTGCCGGGATGGTGCTGCTAGCCTCTTTCTTGGGGACAGTTTGGCTTAGCGGTGCTTCTAGTTTCGATTTGGTTGGTGTGATTGGTGCATCGCATTTGCAAGGCGCTTCGCCTTTGCCTTTGGTAAGGCAGATTGTGTTGCTGGCTGGGATATTGCTGGCTTTTGGAATTAAGATTCCTTTAGTGCCTTTTCATACTTGGCTTCCTGATGCTCACGTAGAAGCTTCGACGCCGGTTTCGGTGTTGCTGGCTGGGGTACTTTTGAAGTTGGGAACTTACGGGATGTTGCGGTTTGGTTTGGGTTTGTTTCCCGATGCGTGGGCTTTGGCTGCGCCTTGGTTGGCGAGTTGGGCTGTGGTTAGCGTGCTTTACGGGGCTAGTTGCGCGATCGCCCAAAAAGATATGAAGAAAATGGTAGCTTATAGTTCAGTCGCTCATATGGGCTACATCCTGTTAGCTAGCGCCGCTGCTACTCCGGTGAGTATGTTGGGAACTGTTTTGCAAATGGTCAGCCACGGCTTAATTTCAGCACTGCTATTTTTGACTGTAGGTGTAGTTTACAAAAAATCCGGCAGCCGCAACATCGATGTGCTCAAAGGTTTGTTCAATCCCGATCGCGGTTTGCCGATGATTGGCAGTTTAATGATTGTCGGGGTGATGGCGAGTGCGGGGATTCCAGGTTTGGCTGGATTTATTGCTGAATTTTTGGTATTTCGGGGTAGCTTGCAAGTGTTTCCGGTGCAAACTTTACTGTGCATGATCGGGACTGGTTTGACTTCAGTTTATTTTTTAATAATGGTCAACCGTGCCTTTTTTGGTCGCCTTTCTGATTTGGTGGTGAGTTTACCGCAAGTGCGCTGGGGCGATCGCATTCCTTCGCTGGTTTTAGCAGTAATTATTCTGATTATGGGAGTGCAACCGGGAGTTTTACTTGGTTTGAGCGAGAAAACTGCGATCGGGCTGGTAGCTAATGTGCCAGCGCAAGTTAAGGCGATCGCTCAAAACTTGAATTGATACAGGACTTTTTAGGTAAGCCATTGTAGGGACACGGCAATGCCCATTAGTGTCAACTTAAGCCTGAAAGCCTTGATAAATCTCGTTTTTACCAGAGTCCAGATCCCCCTAAATCCCCCTTAAGAAGGGGGACTTTGAGAAGACTCCTGTCCCCCCCTTCTTAAGGGGGGTTAGGGGGGATCTAGGCCTTAATCGTCAAACAGCATTCTGTGACTGGGTTTGACCTTAAGTTGACACTCCTTGGGCATTGCCGTGTCCCTACTAAAAACCTCTTTCTAATTCATCGCTAATTCTCGATCCTCCATCGGTTAGAGCCCGTACATTGCTCGTTGCCGAACTTCCTTCATTTAAGGCTTAATCAAAATGACAAGTACGATATTAAAACCATCTTCCCATCCCTTATCTGCATACATTGACATCTTGGAATCAGGCAAAGCTCTCCTGCCTGAATCCGAGGAAAATGTAATAGAAGTCGTTGGAGTTCTCAAAAGTTACGCGATCGTTCTCGATGCCTATTCCCGCAATCTGAACTACATCGCAGAAGAACAATTTTTAGTGCTTTTCCCATTTTTTAAATATTTCAACGGGGAAGTTACTCTACCCAAATTAATGCGCTATTTGTGGCACGATCGCATAAATTTTGAGTATGCCGAATACTGCATGAGAACAATGCTTTGGCACGGCGGTGGCGGTTTGGATAGTTATTTGGATACGCCAGAATTTAGCAATTTGGCCGAAAGGGCGATCGCAGCTAAATTGAAAGGCAATATTTTCATGCAGGGACTTCACAAAGCATTTC
The DNA here is from genome assembly GCA_031399265.1 of Cyanobacteria bacterium SOY_34_metabat_3. Classification (GTDB taxonomy): domain Bacteria; phylum Cyanobacteriota; class Cyanobacteriia; order Cyanobacteriales; family Microcoleaceae; genus Microcoleus. The sequence continues at coordinate 2,134 of JANNOR010000099.1, forward strand.
CCGAATTTTTGCCGGAACAAGTACGGCTGCTGGCTTACTACACCGGGCTGGGTCAGTTTTGGCGGGTAATGAGCGATTTATTTATCGACTTATCTGATTCCTACGATCGAGGGGAAACAAAGTCTATTTCTGACATAGTTGATTTTGTGAAAGCAGGTTTAGTCGCCGCCGCCAGTTTACCAATTACCTACAGCGTTAAGATTAGCGGTCAAGTCTACGATATCATTCCGGCGGCGGCTAACTTAACATTTTTAGCAGATGTAGCGATTCCCTATGTAGAGTCAGTTTTCTTTCGGGGGACTGCGTTTTTTGGTACAGTTTCATACAACGCACAAGCTCATCAAATCCCAGAAGAACAAAAAGAATTTGCCTACGGGGCTTTGTTTGCCGACCCTTTACCGATCGGAGGTGCGGGGATTCCGCCAACTCAATTGATGCAAGATATGCGGCATTATTTACCGGAGTATTTGCACGAAGTTTATCGCACGAGTTGTCGGGGCGAAGACGATGTGCGGGTGCAAATTTGTCAGAGTTTTCAAAAGTCGATGTTTTGTGTGACGACAGCGACTATTTTCGGTTTAGCACCTCATCCCATGAATACATCCGACCCAGAGGAAAGAAAGGCGAATCGAGCTTATTTGGAAGGTTGGATGGATCGGTTTGGAAATTCTCGCTTGGAGTGGGCAAATCAGCCAACGAATAGGGCCTGTCAGTTGTTCCCGGAACGGTAGTAAATAATAGTTTTGAGTTTTGAGTTTTTTGCAAGAATTGGATTCCTTTAATTAATAACTCAAAATTCAAAATTCATAACTATTAAGATTAGATTCGGATTAAAAGACTGAGGCCGTGAGAGTCGGTTCCGCAAGTTCCAAACAAGCTGTAAGTTTCTGCTAATTCTTTGACTAAAGCAGTTTGTTTGGAACTTGGTTTCCAAGGATTTGGATTGTTGTAAGCATAGTATGTTTCTACGCCGTCAATGCCTAAACGGGCAGCTTCTGGGATTAATTTATCTGCGGTAGAACGATATCGGCAAGGATGTGCGAGAACTGCTAAACCTCCTGCTTCTTGAATAGATTTAATTACCTTTGCTGCTGGATAATTATCGGTACCTACCGTACCTCTATCACTTTGTAAATATGGTTGGAGACTGGGATGTTGCGGATCGAAGGCGTAAGCGAGAATGTGTACGTCGTTGTTGAGCAATTCGGCATTGATTTCAGCGCCAGTCCAGAGAGTTGGTGCTGCGATGTTGTTCTTGGGATTGTTTAATTTCCAATTATCCAACCAAATTTGAGCTTGCTCGTAGCCTTTGGTGCTGTGGTGGTCGGTAATAGCTAAGCCTTTGAGACCGATCGCGATCGCCTGTTCCATCACTTTTTCTGAGTGCGATCGCCCGTCAGAGTTAACTGTGTGCAAGTGGAAGTTATAGGAACCGGGACAGCTATCGCCATCAATTGTCTGGAAGACTTGTTTGAGTGCTTCGTGGTTTTGGGCTTCTGGTTTGAGACTAGAACCGGGGGAGGGAGCGAGATTGACAGCCATAGGGTTTTTATAAAAATACCTAACCATGTTTAATATATCGAATAAATTGATATGTTGCACCTGTCGCGATAGTTGCAATAGCGACGTACCGTATTCTCAGGAAGTTGTATCGGTATTGTTTATACAGTCAACAGTTAACAGTTAACAATCACCTGACGGTGCAACCAGAATTGACATTACTCACATTTTAAACCTGCGGCGGCCGCTGTGGGAAATTCGACGGGCACAAATTTAACGCCAAATTGTTCTCTAGGACACGGAACAATATGCGCCACTCCTTTAGGAGGGTTTTTGCGATTTCCAGTCTTCGAGTCAAACTCAATTATACCTGTAGCTCCTTCGGCTTTAAAGTTTGGATCGGCTAAGGTTTGTTGCATTCCTTCGCGGGTTGGTTCCGGCTGCATTTCTAGGGCTTTAATCAGCGTGCGGGCGGCGTCGTAGGTTAAAGCCGATCGAGTATTCACCGGGCCTCCCCACAACTTTTCAGTATTTTGAGGAAATTTTTTGTCAAAACTGGTTAAAGGATGCCAGAACACAGATATAGCTAGTTTTTCGACAGACTTTAGCTGTTTGGCAACTTCTAAAGTTCTCCAATCGTAGAGTCCCCAAGACGCGACAATCCAACGGTGATCGTTGTTAGATTTAATCATATCGATCGCATTTTGCTGGGCATTTGTGACTTGACCGTCTGGAATTAAAAGTAACGCTGTTTTGCCGACTTTCTCAACTTCTTTTATTGCCACTTCAGCGTTAAAATTATTTTTAGATAAGTCGTATACATCTCTCAGCCTGATAGTCGTTCCTCCTTTGGCTTCAAATTGCTTTTTGAATTCTTCCCACAAAGAAGCGCTGAACGCACTGTTGGGATTGTAAAATACTGCAACTTTTTTCTCACCGATCGAGATCAATTGATTTACTAAAGCTTCAGCTTCGATGCTAGTTGTCGGAGCCGTCCGAAAGAAAAATTTTCGAGGTTTTCGCGTCAGTTCTTCGGTGGTACTTCCCGGAGAAAGAGCGACTAATTTATTGCGATCGTAAATATCTACTGTTGCCAAAGTCATCTCGCTGGCATAGTGTCCGACAACTGCTAAAATATCTGGTTGAGCGACTAAAAAATTTGCCCTTTTAATTGCCTCTGAGTTGATATTTGCATCATCGGCGATGATGACTTTGAGACCTTTACCGTTAATAGATTTCGGTTCCAGAAAATTTTGACCGGGAAAATCTTTATTGCTGCTGTCATTGGGTTTGATGAGGCCTAAATTAACTTCGGTTTGAGCTTGAGCAATGCCGCGCAACAGTTCTTCTGCTAAATTTGCGTTAGCGATGCTACCGTTGGGATTTCTGAGGATGGGAACGACGATCGCGATCGTGTAATATTCTGCATTTATTGCCTTCAGCAGGGCATTGTTGATATATATTAAAGTTTCTGGATCTCTACGGTCTTCTCGCCAGGACTGTTTGAGCAATTTCAAAGCATCAGGATAATTTGAGTCGGCCAACTCACTAATTCCCCTTTGTTTTGACCAAAGGGGCGAGGTTTGAACGAGAAGTTTTTCGCCAGAACTTACACCATCTGCGGAGGGTACAGCCACTGTTGGCTGCGGGGAATTACTGGGGATTAGCGGGAAAATTCTGGGGATTAAAAATGCGATCGCCAATGCAGCGGTCAATCCCACAATTCCAAATAGTAATGGGCGAAAGTGCGATCGACCTTTCGCTGGTTTCGGATCGGACAATTTGAGCGAATCCAAGGCTTGCAACACCTCCGCAGCAGATTGGTAGCGCTCCTGAAAGTGGAAACGCACCATTGTATTTAAAATATTTCTTAGACCCTCGCTAACTTGTAACATTCCTCGATTCGATGTCGAATAATCCCAGACAATTTCGCAAGTATCGGGGTCTTGCGGCAGATTTCGGGGAGACCGCCCGGTGATGGCTTGAATAGCAATAATTCCTACTGCATAAATATCATTGTACGGTTGCGGAACCGACCGCGAGTTGTATTGTTCGGCAGACATATAACCCTCTGTACCGATCGCCTGCGATGTCAATATTTCACCTGTGTTGTTATAGGTGAAAGTGCTGATTTCTTTTACAGCTCCAAAATCGATTAAAACAATTTTACTATCTCTTGTGCGCCGAATTAAGTTAGAAGGTGTAATATCGCGGTGAATAATATTTACTTGGTGAATAGATTTTAAAATTTCTAATATTTCCCGTAACAAGGCGATCGTCTGTGCTTCCGTCCACTGCCCATTTTGACCGAGTTCTTGACTTAGGGGAGTTCCTTCAATGTATTCTTGAGCTAAGTAAAAATTGTCATTTTCCTCAAAGCGATCGAACAATTCAGGAATGCGCGAGTCATTGCGAAGAGTCTGCAAAGCGTTAGCTTCCCTTTGAAATCGGTTTCTGGCTCTTTCCAATACCAGGGAATTTTCAGATTTAGGAAAAGGAATTTCCTTAATCACGCATGGCGGATTTTTAGGATTTGCTAGATCCTGAGCCGTGTAGGTTCTAGCAAATCCTCCCTGTCCTAATTTATTAATGATTTTGTAGCGTCCGGCTAGTTCATCTCCGGGATTGAGACACATAAATTTTAGAGTTCCTCTTGTGGAGGTGCGATCGTTAGTGCTGACGATCATACCAAATCTAGGCTCACTAGGTTATTTATGGGACTAGACTGTGTTTTTAAACCCGGAGATCCCCCCTAGCCCCCCTTCTTAAGGGGGGGACAAGAACGCTCAAAGTTCCCCTTATTAAGAAGGATTTAGCTCATTGGAAAGTTTGAAAATACACCCTAGCCCCTAAAAAAAGAGGGGGGAGACAAAAACACTCAAAGTCAACCCCTACTCCCCTTCTTGAGGGGGATTTAGGGGGATCTCCGGGTTTGCTAGATTATCTCCAAAAAAAAATCCCAGGCCTAACCTGGGAATCATAAATATTAAAAAAAAGTAGTGCTGTTTTAATATATTTAATTAGCTCAAAAGCTTTCATAATCCAGTATCCCCAGTTGGAGATTTGAGAGGTGACGCCGGGGCAGGCATTTTTGGCAGTGCGCCGCACCCGATCGCATTTTTGGGTCTCGATAAAACGGTTGCGTTCATGTTGGAGTACCCGTTAAGCTTGGCTGCTGTTGCGAGTCTGGCTAGCCAGATCCAACAGTTGCGCCCAGCGTTTTTGGACTTGTTTGGGAGTGCATTTGATGGCAGCGGCAATGTCCTTGTCGCTTTCTTGATTCCCCTTCATTGCTAACAGTTGTTGTTGTTCGGGAGAAAGTTGAGCGCGAAATGCTTCCCATTTGTCCGAAGTCATTCCCAGTTTTTGATCGACATCAGCACCGAGCCATTCATGTACGAGTTTCCAGTTTTGAGTGCGGGAAAATTTTTCGACGTGGTACTTGAAACGCTGTTGCAAGTAGTCGCGCTGGCGGGAAGACAAACCGAGAACCCGATCGATTTCGGAAGCGGAAAGGTCTTGCAATTTCAAAGTTAGGTAGCTAACACATTCTGGCTGATTTTGTGCTTCGAGATAAGCAATCAATTCCGAGACTACCCGATCGCGCAGCACTGCATCAGCCGGATCGACAGTTTCAGACACCATTTGCTCGCGCACTTGTTGCAGCGCCGGAGAGCGGCTGTACATTTCTGCATCTTCACCCTTGCCGGATTCTACAGCCATTTCAATGTCGATCGCCGTTTCAGGAGGTTGACCCTTAGCAAATCCTTGAGCGCGAAGAACAATCAGGCGTTGGCGGTTGCGGCCCGGTAAGCCGATTTGGCGTTTGGCGTAGTGTTCGGTGAAAGCCATGTACTCAGCCAATTCTAGCTGCGTGCGGGGCTGGTAAGTAGCATCAACGTCGTGTTCGCGGCGGAAAGCCCGCAGAGATTCGATGTAAAAGCCTTGCAAAAAGTCTTCAATCATGTTGTAGCGAGCTTGGAAGTTCAAGTTCGATCGAAAAGAAGCAACATGGCGGTAAATCATCGATGCGAGGTGAGAGTGGAGTTCGACGCGGCCTTGCTTGGACCCGAGGCGATAGTATTGCAGGGTTTTTTGCAAGCGGTGCTCGGCCAAGGTGATTTGCCAAGCTTCAACTTCGCCGGAAATTTGGATGCGATCGCTTTTTTGGCAAATCCGTTCGACTTCCTTAGCAATCCGCATCGCCACTGTTTGAGCGCTGCGGCTGGCAGTTTTCATTTCTGCTTGCAATTCTTTGAGGGCGAATTCAGCCAAAGCCAGGATATTGATGGTGGGAAGAGTATCAATTTCGGCGGTTTGTTCGGTGACGGCGGCTTGAAGCGAGTTGATTGCAGAAGCGGTGTTGCTGTTGACGGAGTTGGGGGCGGTTGTGACAGTCATGGCGTTTATCTGGTGGTAAGGCACCGCAGCGACAGTGCGAGGACATTTCTCAGAGAGAGACTCAGTTGCTGGCGGTTTCGCTTGCTGTGCTGATTCAACTCTCAATACATTGAATGTAAGGGAAGTACAAACAGTGCAGTGATGCCGGTGTTCCACTCTCTCATGCAACAGTTTTTGGCTGCTGAATCTGATTCTAAGCCGTCGCTGTGGAAAATTGGTTTTATTGTCTTTAAACCTTTACTGTACAAGCATTCTGAGCTGTTGGGAAGCAAGGCCGATCGCCCGATCGAGCGAGGGCGCTGCAAGGCCGATTAGTGGACAATTTACAAACTGGCTGTTTGAGCCGATTTTGGGGGTTGGAGATTGTGGAATCGCCAGCCTGCGGAGTGTAGTGAACCGCAATGTATTCTGAAGCTACGCCACAGCAATTCCCAAACCCGGTTAATTTAGAAATTTGATATTTAACAGAAGGAAGAAGACGGAGGAGACGGCAATGCCGTTTCCCTACAATTAATCTGGCGTAGGGACACGGCACTGCCGTGTCCTCTCCTCTATTTTTCCTGACTGGCGGCGAGGCAGAGCCTCTAGACATCGGTTCCCAGGCTCTGCCTGGGAACCAGTAGAACGCGGTTTCTGGCTACCTGTGCACTTCTACTTTAGTTTTTTCCGAAACCTTTGCCGCGATCGGGTGAAGGCGTGCAGAGACAGTTTTCGAGTTGCGATCGCAAACCCTCGGTATCCAAACCCTGACCGATCAGGACAATCTGGTTTTTGGGTGCACCTTTCCACTCATCATCGTCGATCGAAAATCGCTTGCCGCTCAAGTGGAAAATATGCCGTTTGGGACTTTCTTCAAACCACATAATCCCTTTCGCGCGAAACACGTTTGTTGGGAGTTGGTTGTCTAGGAAATACTGAAATTTTCTCAAAGAAAACGGCTTGTCGCTCTGAAATGAAAGTGAGGTAAAGCCGTCATTTTCTAAATGGTCAGAATGAGCGTGATCGTGATGGTCGTGATGAGCGTGGTCGTGATGAGCGTGGTCGTGATGCTCGTGGTCGTGATGTTCGTGACTGCTAGGAGTTTCCTCTGATTGGAAATATTTGTCAGATTCAAACAATCCGATGCTGAGAACGAGCGGTAGGGGAACTTGCGATTTTACCGATCGCAGAATTCGAGCACCTTCTTTGATATCGCGAATCTTAACCTCCAACAAATCTAATTCTGCTTCATCAACCAAATCAGTTTTATTGAGGATAATTATATCGCCGTAAGCTATTTGACTGTAAGCTGCTTCAGAGTTGAACAAATCTAAGCTGTAATTTGCCGCGTCTACTACCGTAACGATCGAATCGAGACGAGTCATGTCTCGCAATTCTGTGCCTAAAAAAGTCAGAGCTACTGGTAGCGGGTCGGCGAGTCCCGTGGTTTCTACTACTAAATAGTCTAGCTTTTCTTGACGTTCTAAAACTTTGTAAACTGCATTAACCAAATCTTCGTTAATCGTGCAGCAGATGCAGCCGTTATTCAGCTCAACCATGTTGTCGTCGCTGGTGACAATCAGTTCGTTATCGATGCCGATTTCGCCAAATTCATTGACCAAAACTGCTGTTTTCACACCTTGCTGGTTGGTCAGGATGTGGTTGAGCAGGGTTGTTTTGCCGCTGCCGAGAAATCCTGTAATGATTGTAACGGGTATGCCGTGTTTGGGAGCGTCCATCGCCTGTTCTGTCTCGGGCCCAGTTGTAGATTGCATAGCGTTGACTGTCCAATAATATCGTTAGCGCAGCCCTCGAAGAGGATCGCACTTGCCTTGTGGTTCTTATTGTATCTTACTTAGCACAAGACCTCAGCAGCCCGGTCGATCGGATAATTTTTGGGTTGGGCGACATCGCCGGTTAGGAATTAATATCAATTCCGGCTGCAACGACCTATGATATATAGCACACGGCACTGCCGTGTCGCTACCGCGATCGATATCAACTAAAACAGGGCGGTGGCTAACAACAGCCACCGCCCTTAAGATAGTATTGCACTATCTAAATATCTGCTTACGCAGGAAGCAAAACTGAATCGATGATGTGGATGACACCATTATCAGCAGCAATATCGGGTGTTGTCACGGTAGAATCATTGATTTTGACGCCGTTGGAAGCATCAATTTTCACTTCAGAACCTTCAACTGTCTTGGCAGATTTCAGCTTGACTACATCAGCAGCCATAACTTTGCCAGAAACGACATGATAAGTCAAGATTTTTGTGAGCTTAGGAATGTCCTTAAGCAATGCGTCTACAGTACCTGCGGGAAGCTTAGCAAAAGCTTCGTCTGTAGGAGCAAAAACTGTGAAAGGGCCAGCGCCTTTAAGAGTATCTACTAAACCAGCGGCTGTAACAGCAGCAACTAGGGTTTTGAATGAGCCAGCCTGAACGGCAGTGTCAACGATATCAGCCAAAGTAGTCACCTAGGTTTTGTATTCCGTAAACTACTATAACGCTAAAAAGTTAATTTAGCTACATATTTTTTCTTTCTAGTTCAGTCAGGTTTTTTTGATATAAAATAGCACATTTTATATCAAACTGATTTTAGTAAATACCTATCTAAAGGTAGATAAAAAATTTCCAGTTATACTGTATTTTTATTTAACAATGTGATCCTAAATACATTGATCGGTCGATCGCGCTACATATCACCGCCGCAGTTTTGAAAGTAAACGCAAGGGCGATGGCCGGGAACCCTCGCCCCTGCGTGCTAAGACATTTTGATTAAATCAGCAAAAATTTCAACATCGAGAGTCCAGCTAACGCACCCTCAAATGCTGTCACCGCCGACTTATCGCAACAGTTCGGCAAATCCCGATCTAGACTGTTAAAAGTCAACAACTAACTAGAGGGTGACATGAGATACAAACTCTTGGGTAACAGCGGACTGCGCGTTTCCGAAATCTGCCTCGGAACCATGACTTTTGGCGAAGAATGGGGCTGGGGAGGTTCCTACGACGAAAGCCGCAAAATGTTCGATTCCTTCGCAGAAGCTGGTGGCAATTTCATCGATACCGCGAATCTCTACACTAACGGTACTAGCGAAAAATATGTAGGCGATTTCATCGGGGGCGATCGCGAAAAATGGGTAGTCGCTACCAAATATAGTCATAACATGAAAAATGGCGAAATCAACGGTTTCGGCAACCACCGTAAAAACATGGTACAAGCAGTAGAAGCTAGCTTAAAACGGCTACAAGTTGAATACATTGATTTGCTGTGGCTGCACGCTTGGGATTTTACCACACCAGTCGAAGAAGTGATGCGCGCTTTTGACGATTTGGTACGCGCCGGCAAAGTTTTATATATCGGCATTTCCGATACGCCAGCTTGGATTATTTCTCAAGCAAATACGATCGCCCATTTACGCGGCTGGACACCATTTGTCGGCTTACAAATAGAATACTCCTTAAAAGAACGAACACCCGAACGAGATTTGCTGCCAATGGCAAAAGCCTTCGATATTGGCATCACAGCTTGGAGCCCCCTAGCAGGCGGTTTGCTGACTGGAAAATACAACACTTCAGAAACCGCCAGCGAAGCTAAACGGCTTAATTCACCTGAATCTGCAAAAATTAGCGAACGCGATCTCAATATTGCTGGCGAAGTTAGCTTAATAGCCGCCGAAATTGGGAAACCTGCTTCTCAAGTAGCCCTAAATTGGCTGCGTCAGCAGTCAGTCGAAGTTATTCCGATTATTGGTTCGCGCAAACTCTCGCAACTCCAGGAAAATCTTGCTTGTTTGGAGTTTGAATTAACTCCCGAACAAATGCAGCAGTTAGACAAAGTAAGTGCAATTGAATTGGGTTTCCCCCACGATTTCTTAAAGAGTTCGATGGTGCAAGATTTTGCTTTTGGAGGG
>JANNOR010000276.1:0-16516 GCA_031399265.1 Cyanobacteria bacterium SOY_34_metabat_3
TGGGGAGGGGGTGGGGCCTCTTGAATTTTAGCAAGTGCTGCTTTCATTTCGGGAGTTGCCAAGAAGTTTTGGGTGGCTGCAATCAAACGATCGCCCCACAGGTTTTCTTTCATAAACTCTACGGTAGCATAGCGTTTGTCGAGTTTCAGAGCTGCTTCTCCCATCGCTAAGGCTTTTGTTTTGTCGCCTTTGCCGTACAATGCTGCTGCTAGAGCTAGCATTGGTTCTGCTGCTTTGTTGTCGATCGCGATCGCCTGTTCCCAGCGTTTGATAGCGCTATCGACATCTCCCATTTCGTATTTGACTAATCCAATATTGTTAATAGCAGGCCATAGGTTTTTTTCTAAAACAAAGGCTTTTTCGTATTGGGCGATCGCCCGATCGAATTGCTTGAGCTTGTAAAAAGCATTGCCCAAATCAAATAATGCGCCGGGAGTATCTGGTTTTATTTTCAAACCCGCTTGCAAGTATTCGACTGCTTTCTCATACTTCGCTTGCCGAAAGTGTGCTTCTCCCAGCACAAATTTGATTGAGGCATTTTCTGGCGCGAGGGATTGAGCTTGCTGCAAAGCCACAATTCCTTTATCGAACTGTTCGACTTGAAGGTACAAACTGCCTAACAATGTCCAAGTTTGAGCATTCTTGGGGGCTAATTGTGTGGCGAGCTCGGCTCTGGGTACTGCCAGTTCGTACTGCTGGAGTCTGGCTAGCTGGACGGCTTCTTCTGCAAGGCTCAAGGCTGTTTGTTCGAGTTGGGCGGAGTCGATTTGCAGGGTGTAAGGCAGGAGTGCCTGTGCGACAACTGGTTTGGGCATTGTCCACAAGCCGAGTAGGAGCAGCAGAGATAGTAGAGTAAGACGATTAGGCACGCGATCGGACACGGTAAAAAATATAATGGTTTCTCGATCGCCCATAATAACCTATATTCTTGAGTTTTGATATCGATTCCTGACTGGCAACGCGAAAGCGGGTTTCATTTGAATTGTTGCCAAATTGTGTTTTTATTCACAGACAAAAATCTTAATTCACTGCTTTAGAGAGGACTTTATTCTTCACTGCAAACGGGTAAAATTTGTTTATTTTTAGCAACTTGAGTGAGTCAATAAAGTCTGTTGGATTTTGTCTAATAATTGTGCTGCTGACAAGGAAGCAGGTAAAATTTTGGCAGATACTTCTTGCAGCAGAAAGTCGATCGCCTCGGATTCCGAATTTACAGCAGAGCGATAATCCCAGACTAATATCGGCAGTTTTACTCCCATTTGCCGCAAGTTCGATAGCGCTTGCAACATAGCGGGGGGTTCTGAGGGGGTATCTCGCAAGCACAGCAACACTAAGTCTACGCTTTGATATTGCAACTGCTGCAAAACTTCTGTCCAGCAAGCAGCGATCGACCCTCGAAATCCTGCGGTTTGGATGTACTGCATTAAAGCTTGAAAGTTGGGAGTAGAAAACCCAGAACTGGAAATCGGCATCTCGGCTGCGGTCGATCGACCGTAATTTGCCGCTTCTGGGGTCGGATTCCCCCCTGCCGCGCGGTGCAAGTCCGGTAAACTCAAAATGTCGGCAAATAAAATGCTGGGCTTCCAACTCATGCCAGCAGCTACTTGAATCACTTGCCACAACGCACTCGCGACTAACCCTGTTCCCGATTTTTGACTGTCATCGGGACTGCCGCCTGCTAAACAGGGAAATACCGACAACCCTTTGACTTGATTTGCTAGTTGCGTCGTTGCGGGGTCTAAAGTCACTAAGGGGAGAGAACCTAAATTTCGAGACCGACTTAACTGTTCGATAAAAGCTAAGGGGTTTTCGAGTTGATTCGTACTGTCCAAGACGATCGCGTCTGGCCGCCAAATTCGGGCCATGAGTTCTGCTTGGCCGAGGTCGTCTGCTTCTAAAACCCGACAGTAAGTGGGGTTGAGCAGTAAAGCTGACCCTTGACAGGAACTGTTTTGCGGGCTAATCCACAACACGGTTAAAGAACTTCTCACCTTTCTGGTATTGGCATCGGGGCGGGCGATCGAACTTGCCAGCAACTGGCGCAAAGCGGGTTCTTCGACTGGCAAGCTCAAAAAGCCTTCGGCCCGGTTGACAGAAGCCCGTTCTTTTTCGCCTCTGGTAGCTGTGACGATCGCCGGAATCGATCGGGTATCTGGATCGCTCTTGAGCAGCGTCAGCACGTCCCAACCGGACAGCAGCGGCAGCAGCGGGTTGAGGAAAATCGCTTCAGGACTGAACCTGCGAGCTTTTTCCAGCGCTTCGGTGCCGGAACGGGCGACTATTACTCGGTAGCCCAAACTGGAGAGGACGTTGGTTAAATCTTCGATATATTTGGGAACTGCTTCGACGATTAATACTAAACGAGAGCCAGAACCCGCGATCGGAGTCTGATATTTTGGTTTTAATAATTCTGCCTCAGCTTCCGTGCCTCTTGGGGATTCTTCCGTACTGTTTCCCGGAGGATTTGGCGGCAGCAGCAAGGTAAATTCAGAGCCTTGGTTTTCGGAGGAAATAAAAGAAACGTCTCCGCCGTGGAGGCGGGCGAGGCGCTGAGTCAGTACCAGTCCCAGTCCGGTTCCTTGAAAGCGTCTAGTGAGAGGGCTTTCTAGCTGTTGGAATTTCTGAAAAATCAGGTGCTGTTTGTCGGCGGGGATGCCGATGCCGGTGTCGGAAACTGTGAATGCGAGCCAGCCTTCCCAAACATTTACTTTCAATCCGATTTTGCCGCCGGCGGGAGTGAATTTCAGGGCATTGGAAAGCAGATTCACTAGCATTTGCCGCAGCCGCAGTTCGTCGGCAATTAAATAGCTCAGTCCCGGTTGTATTTCGAGTGTAAATTCGATTTCGGCGGATGGTTCTTCGGAATCTGCGCTGTTTGTTTTGGTCGTCGGCTGGGAAGGGGATTTTTCTTCTTGCTGTTGCAGTTGTTTTGCTTGTTCAAAGGCTCTTTTGCAGGTGGTTTCTATCTCGACAGGTTCGGGAATTAGTTCTAACTGCCCGGTTTCCATTCGGGTTAAGTCTAAAATGTCGTTAACTATTGTCATCAAATGCCGCCCGCTTTTATGAATTAGTTTGGCGTAGCGGGTTTGACGATCGTTGAGTTCTCCGATCAATTTATCTTTGAGCAGGCTGGACAAACCGAGGACGGCGGTGAGTGGGGTTTTTAGTTCGTGGCTGATGCAGGATAAAAATTCGTCTTTTAGTCGGTTGAGGTGGATTAAATCTGCATTTTTTGCTGCTAGTTCTTTGGCGACTAAATGTTCTTCGGTGACATCTTGTCCCATGACTAAAATTAGTTTGTCCCAGAGCGGCTGTTTGACAAATTGCCAGATCCGTTCTTGACCTGTTTGTACGGGACAGTCGCAAATGTAGGTGTCTGGTTTGCCTGCGGTGGGACACCAAGCGGGATCGGTTAAGGTGGACGGGGAGGCGGCGGCGTACAGGGGCAGCGGGCAACTGGTGGCGGCGGTTGCATCACGCGCGGCGAAGCTATCCCGCAGGGAATCGCCCGATCGACTTGTGAGTGCTAAGCTCCTGCATTCTTTGGTGACGGCTTCTACCTGCGCCCTCGTGTATTCGGTTGTTGAATGGCCCGATTTCTGGGCCGAGTGTTTGCCCAAATTTACTGCTGGTTCTGGAACAGGTTCTGGGCCAGCTCCCAGCAAAATTCGCCACGCTGCGTTTTGGCTGACTATTTGTCCGGCGGGCGTTTGCAATCTCAGCGGCAGGGGCAGTTTTTCCAGCAGTTCGACTAGGGAGTTAAGGTTTTCCGAGGGTTTCAATCCTGCTTCTAGAAAGCGCACTTGAGCTTCTAGGGCGGTGGCGATGGCTGCGGAAACTGGTATTAAGTCGATTTCTTTGACTGTTGTGGGCTGCTCTGTGAGTTCGATCGAGCTGCTGTTGATTGCGGCGATAAATTGCAGCAGGCTCTGGCACTCTAGCATTCCTAAAAATTGACCGCTGGCATCTGTCAGGGCGATCGGGCTTTTCGAGAAACCGCCGATGGTTTTGCTGTCTTGAGGGTTGTTCGGTTTCTGTGTTTGCAGGTACTGCCAGAATTCGCTGACGCTCATAGCGGCCGATACTGTGACGATCGGTTCGATCGCGATCGGGCTTTGGGATAAAGGTTGCTCCCAGTCTGTTATGCCAAAGGCTCCACCAGCCCAAAGGGCGCGCAGGTAAACTAATCCCAGGGGCTGTAGCTGTTCGTTGACTACTGCGACTCGATCGCAGTTACAGGAGCTAAAAATTGACCGCAAACATTCTAGCGTCACCATTGGGAGGCACTGCGGCAGTGGCTCGATAAAATTCTTGAGGCTGGGGCTGGTGGTTGACATAACAAACCTGAGAGTCTGCTATCAATAGCAGTAATATTTTTGATAGCCAATGTAGCTGCGGATTTTTGGATCTTATATGTTTTATATCAGTTAGCGATCCTGGCGGGGATCGGCACCGAGACCTGCGAGTTCGATGCCTGTAACCGATTTGAGGTAACTATTACTTATTTTAAGGCTTAAGCTTAATTGCAGAAATCAGCATCAGGGCGATTGACGCTCTCCGCGTAGCAGCTTAGTTATCCCTCTGTTAAAAATTTGTCACCAAGTTTGCTGTTAAGATTAGTTACAGTAAATGTTGCGATGATTGTTAAAATATTAAGTGTTTTGTAAAGGAGATATCAACTCTGAGCGATCCAGCACTTTCGGGTAATGCCGATGTTTCACCTACAGCTTTGCGAACCCCACTGTCGATCGGTATTTTTGTGCGCTCTGAAGAACTCGCAGGCGGTGCGATCGAGCTTTTGAGGAGCGATCGCTATACTTTAACGTACATTAATTCGGCGGTGGAGTTTTTGGGATGCCTGAAGAAGCACAATTACCACGTCGATTGTTTGGTTTTTGAGGTAGACGGGGATCTCCGATCCCTTCTAAACAAGCTGCAAGAACGATCGCTGTTTTTGCCTGCTGTGATTTTCCCGCCCCAGCCCGGGGAGGATGTCCGGCTTGAAGCATCTTTAGAGGGTTTTCAGGCTCAGGCTAATACCGCCAACAAAAATCTAGAGCAAAGTTGTGATTTTTTTTATCACCCTGCTGAGGTGCAACTGTCAATCGATCGAGCGAGCGAAATAAATGCAAGTATCGATCGGGCGATCGCGCAATTTCTGAAACTTTCCACTCCCGTTGCTGTCAACGACAGATCCGCAACCGCCGATGCGACAGCCCAATTGACAGCTCAAAGTTTGTTGAGCCGACAGCAGCGCCGGCTTGCAGAAAAATTACAGGAGCGATTAGGATACTTAGGTGTGTATTATCAAAGAAATTCCCAGATTTTTTTGCGAAATATGTGCTTGTCAGATAAGCAAAAGTTTTTGGATCAACTCAAGTCAAGTTATCGCGACATTGTTTTAAATTATTTTTCTGAAGATACTGCGGTCAACAATCAAATAGATGAATTTGTGAATTTGGCTTTTTTTGCTGACGTTCCCGTGACTCAAGTTGTAGAAATTCATATGGCATTGATGGACGAGTTTGCCAAACAGCTAAAATTAGAAGGGCGCAGCGAGGAAATTTTGCTCGATTACCGCTTGACTTTGATTGACGCCATCGCTCATCTGTGCGAGATGTACAGGCGATCGATTCCGAAAGAGGCATCGATGAGGTAGAAGGTAGAAGCCTTTCCGGCAGAATTTAAGCAACCGCCAGCTAGAATGCAACCAAGCAGAAACCAGAAGACAGAAGCCAGGGCGATCGGGAAGCGGAAATTATTATAAAATAACAAAGAACAGTAGATTTAAGACAAATAACAACTATCATCTGACAACTAATACTGAATATTTAAAAAAGTTCATGAGTCCCCTGAAAAAAACCTACGTTCTCAAACTGTACGTTGCGGGAAATACTCCCAACTCAGTGCGAGCTTTGAAAACCCTAAAAGACATCCTAGAACAAGAATTTCAAGGAGTCTACGCCCTGAAAGTCATAGATGTTCTCAAAAATCCTCAGCTAGCAGAAGAGGACAAAATTTTGGCAACTCCGACGCTGGCGAAAATCCTGCCGCCGCCAGTCCGAAAAATTATTGGCGATTTGTCCGATCGCGAGAAAGTTCTGATAGGATTAGATTTGCTCTATGAAGAACTTCGCGAAGAAGACCTGAATTCATAAGATAATCAGGCGACAGTCCGACATCAGCAGTCATTAGTGATCGAGCACGAGCCAAAACTAAAAGCTGGGTACAAAGACTCATGGGCCGCAGTAAATGAATGACAGCTAAAGAATACTGAGAGTTGACAAAAATAGATATGAATGAAATTATTCAAACGGTGCAACCAGAAGGATTTGTAACGGCAGGAGTTCAAAAAATTCGCACGATGATTGAGGGTTTCGATGACATCAGTCACGGCGGAATGCCGATCGGCAGAACCACCTTAGTCAGCGGCACATCAGGAACAGGAAAAACTTTATTCGCCGTACAATTTATCTATAATGGAATCACCCATTTTGACGAACCAGGAGTGCTCGTAACTTTTGAAGAATCTCCGGCAGATATCATTAAAAATGCTTGCAGTTTCGGTTGGGATTTAGCCAAATTAATCGATGAAGGCAAGCTATTTATTTTGGACGCTTCCCCCGATCCAGAAGGTCAAGATATCGTGGGAAATTTTGATTTATCTGCCTTGATCGAGCGGATTCAGTACGCCATTCGCAAATACAAAGCCAAGCGCGTTTCTATAGATTCCGTGACGGCCGTATTTCAGCAATATGATGCTGCATCGGTGGTGCGCCGAGAAATTTTTCGCTTAGTGGCGCGCCTCAAACAAGTAGGCGCAACTACAGTTATGACTACCGAACGCGTGGAAGAATACGGCCCGGTGGCGCGGTTTGGAGTGGAAGAATTTGTGTCGGATAATGTAGTAATTGTCCGCAACGTTTTGGAAGGCGAACGCCGCCGCCGCACAATGGAAATTTTGAAGTTGCGCGGTACAACTCACATGAAAGGCGAATATCCTTTTACCATGACTAATGACGGAATTAATATTTTCCCCTTGGGGGCGATGCGATTAACTCAAAAGTCTTCTAACGTGCGGGTTTCTTCGGGCGATAAAACTCTCGACGAGATGTGCGGCGGCGGTTTCTTTAAAGACTCGATTATTTTAGCTACGGGTGCGACGGGAACCGGCAAAACGCTGCTGGTAAGCAAGTTTTTGCAGAATGCTTGCATGAACGGCAATCGGGCGCTGCTGTTTGCCTATGAAGAGTCGCGGGCTCAGTTGTTCCGCAACGCTTATTCTTGGGGCATTGATTTTGAGGAAATGGAACAGAAAGGACTGCTGAAGCTGCTGTGTACTTACCCGGAATCTGCGGGCTTGGAAGACCACTTGCAGACGATTAAATCAGAAATTGCCGAATTCAAACCTTCGAGAATTGCCATAGATTCGCTTTCGGCATTAGCTAGGGGTGTCAGCAATAATGCTTTCAGGCAATTTGTAATCGGAGTGACAGGTTTTGCGAAGCAGGAAGAAATAACCGGCTTTTTCACGAATACCAGCGACCAGTTTATGGGTTCTAATTCGATTACCGACTCCCATATTTCTACGATTACTGACACGATTATCATGCTTCAGTATGTAGAGATTCGAGGAGAAATGTCGCGGGCAATTAATGTGTTTAAGATGCGCGGTTCGTGGCACGATAAAGGGATTCGGGAATACACGATTACTGAAAGAGGCCCGCAAATTAAAGATTCGTTCCGCGGTTACGAACGGATTATCAGCGGTTCTCCGACTCGGATTACGATTAATGAGAAGAGCGAGTTATCGCGGATTCTCCAGGGCGTGCAAGGTCAAAACGATGACGATATTTGAAAGTCATGTGACTGAAAGCGATCGAGCGCAATTGCTCGATCGAATCCTTAATTTATACGATCGCGGAGGGATTTGAATTAAACCCTCGGTCTGAAATAACCATTTTCCGTCGTTCTAGTCATTAGTGAGACTCGGTTTTTAGATTGGTATGATGATGTTATTTTGGATGAAAATGTTATCAAAAATGATTTGATGACGTTTGGCGAGGCAATAGCAAAAGTAGAGAAAAAATACTGGGAGGAACGTGCTAATCGAGAAGGTTTCCTCTATCCTTTCGCTTCAATGTGCTTATCTAAAAGGTCAACTTTCCGCTTGATGTATTTGCATTCATTGAGATGCACCTCGCACTGCGCACCTAGCGATAGAGTTTATCCTGAGTCTTATTTATGAGAAATCTTAAGCTGCCGAAGCGGCTAGCCAAAATAGACCATCTACTAAAAGCGTACTAAAAACTGCTCCGCTGAAGGCGCGCCAGTGCAGTTCTCGATCGCGCAAACTGATCAAACCCACAGTTAACAGTACAGCGATTAAAACGATCGCACAACCAATACCCCAAGGAGTGTCAATTTGCCCGATCGCACTTTGAAAAATCGGCATTGCTAATTCTGGTTCCGCGTGCATCACTTGTCGCCAGTAGGGCATCAAACCTGTTAAGTAAAAATACACGTCAGTAATCGCGGTTCCCAATAACGAACCGAAATAAAAATATGCACCAACTTTTCCCCAAGATTTACGCATACACCAAATCGCAAATGGCAAACCAATTGCTTCTATAGGTAAGTGCAAAATTGGTTCCCATCTAAACCAGCCCCAATATATAGAACCAGCCAGCCAACATCCGGCAAACCCTAATAATAAGTCTCCCCAAAGTTTGGTTTTCGGGCGGAAAATTAAGATAAAACTAAGTAGGAACCAGGGAATAGTTGAGAGCAAACTGATAGTTGGATACAAACGCACTAAGGGCGCTTGCACGAAAACTGGAATTGAGACTAAAAATGCTGATGCACCAAATACCAACCACTGCTGAATACTATTGCTTCTTTCTGAGGAAGATACAGAATTTTCTAGGTGGGTAAGGGTGGCCGTAGATGCGATCGCCGATGATAATAAATTAAAGTTAAACAACTGATTGGACTCCGTACTGTTTCAATAAGTGAACTAAAAACGTTGCTGCCGTGGCTGGTTTAGCCGTCTCGATACCGTCGGCTGTTTGACTGATTTGCCAGCCTTGGGCTGTTTGGGGCGATCGCCACAAATCCAGATGTTCAACGGGCGGATCTGCATAAAAACCATCTCCACCGCTGCCGATAATGGCTGAGCTCCAGTGCGTAAAGCGATCGTGGCTGATTCGGTGAATCGGAAAAGTGCCCCCCAGGGGTACTCCCCAACCGTCCAAAGCATTGAATGCCGCGACTTTGCCACCCATTTGCTGCCACATCCACGCCGCCCCGATCGCTCCAGCCACCCCAGCCGAAAAGCTGACAAATACCAGACTTTCTCCTGTCAATTCTTGACTGCACAAAAAGTGGAATATGTCAAGCGCTGAAAAAGGGGGATGTTTATGAGCGGGAAAAATCTTAACAAGGCAGGATGTTTGGATATTTTGCCGGGGTTCTGTATCTCCCCAAACCTCCGAAAGTCCCTCTAGGAAACAATCAGTGAGTTTTGGGTCGTGGATTCCGGGGCAAATTATCAGTCTCATCGTGCTTCAATAAAATTAATCAAGAGCTTAACATAACTTTACTTTATTGTACACTATAACTAATTATATGCCATACGGGGGGATAGGATGTTAAACTCATGATAGCACCAAGTTTGAAGAATATCCCCCCAAAATAAACGTTGGGAACGCTGCAAACCTGGGGAATCGGAGGCAAAGCGAGAGAGTCTTAAGAAAACATGAAACTTATCCCTCCTGGCCCCATTCCCTGTCACGCTTAACAAAGCCTGATTCTAGTTCTAGCTGCCCTACGAGTTTCAAGTCGGAACCAAAAAGCCGATTTAGGAAAGACACTCATCAACCCGGTTTCTAGGATAAATAAGAGGTTTAGTCCGAAAGTATCGGTACAAAAACTGGGAATTTAGCCCAGCGCGCGTCACAGGTGCGATCGCCAACAATCAAAAATCTCAGATCCACTCTTCATCCTGTCTGGATCTCTTAGAATAAATAAAATTGAGGAATACAAAGTGGTTGCTTCTCCAGAAAAAATTGAATTCAAAACATCTGCCGCACCGGTAAACAGCGATCGCGTAGCTGTATTGCTGATGGGTTACGGCGAAGTCGAAAGCTACGACGATTTTGCCAACTACAACGAACAAGCTTTAAACTTACTGACGGCAAAGTTTGCGCCCGTACCAACTTGGATTTATCCGCCGCTGGCGAAGATTTTGGCAATTTTTGACTTGCATGAATGGAGTCACCAACACGGTCAATTCGTGTCGCCGCACAATGCAATTTTTGAACAGCAACGGGCGGGGATTGAACAGAATTTGCAGGAAAAATGGGGCGACAAAGTAAAAGTGTTCAAAGCTTTTAACTTTTGCGCGCCGTTTTTGCCGGAACAAGTAATCCCACAAATTAAAGCACAAGGATTTGACAAAATTCTGATTTATCCGCTGTTAGTTGTTGATTCTGTTTTCACCAGTGGGATTGCGGTGGAACAGGTGAACAATGCTTTAGCACAAACCTTTGATGGCAAAGAACATTGGGTAACTGGACAGCGTTACATTCCTTCTTTTTACGATGAACCGGCTTATATTCAGTTAATGGCGGATTTGGTTGAAGAAGAAATTAAGAACGATTTAGCAGTAGCGCATTTGCCTTCTCAGATTGGGATTGTACTGATGAATCACGGTTGTCCGCACAAGGCGAAGGGCTTCACTTCGGGGATTGTGGAAAGTCAAGCTTTGTACGATCGCGTGCGGGAACGTTTGATGTATCGCTATCCTTTGATTTCGGTGGGTTGGCTGAACCATGACACACCGCTGATTGAATGGACGCAGCCGGATGCGACGTTGGCTGCGAAGAATTTGATCGATTTGGGTGCAACTGCGATCGTCTTTATGCCGATCGGATTTGCGACAGAAAATCACGAAACATTGTTAGATGTAGACCACATTATTGAGGGTTTGCAGAAACAGCGTCAAGGAGTTACTTACCGCAAATTGCCTTGCGTAAATGACCATCCAGAGTTCCTAAAAATGGCCGCAGAGTGGGCTAATCCGCAGATTGAAGCCTTGTTTAGTGAGATGGCAGTGGCGGTGAATCCGAATTTGGTTGTCCGCGATCACGTACATTCTCATAGCGATCACGGGCATAATCATGGCGATCATGGGCATTCTCACGGCGATCATGGGCACAATCATGGTGGACACGGGCACAATCATTAATTAGGATTTCAGGATCTGATCAGAAACCGGGTTTTTGCGACAATACTGCGTTGAAGACGACAGATTAAGTAAAAAACCCGGTTTCTTTTCTGGGAGTGCGTGAGTCGAGATTGATTTAGGGAAAAGGGCGATCGGCTTTTTGATCAGTGCTGTAGGGTGCGTCGCCATCAGATATCTTCAAATGCGATCGAACATCTCACAGCGACGCACCTACAAAATGTACCACCATCATATATCTTGAAAATAGATACTTATCGTTTGTCAAGTAGAATGGGATTAGTTAGGTTCCGAATCCGAGAGTTGGCTGACGAAAAAAAATAAAATCAGAATAATATTGGATCGTGCCACAGTATTTTGGGGATGCTAATCAGAAAGAAATCCGTCAATATGCAGAAATTATCGCCATGACGGATGATGTACATAAAATTGCTAATTATCTAGAGATTTCTGAACAAATTATCCGCCAAGTAAAAGAACACATATTTATCAAGGAACACGAGCTTGATATTCCAAATGACGAGACAAATACTATTAGCCGTGTCCGAGCTAATTTTACACCTGATGGTGAGATTGCTGACTTATGGATAAGTGCAAAAAATGGTGAGCTACAACCGAGAGAACTGATCAAGTTTAAGCGGTTGATAGCCCACGAGTACATAGAGCAAGCACTAATGGCTGATGGACTTCCTTATCGATCGCCTGAAGCTTGGATAGAGCATCCGATATGCGGTTTTGGCAACTGGCCCACCCCGGAGCATTTCGGAGCACACGATATCGCTCCCAATACTGGGAGACCCAATCCATTTTCCCACTGGGTTAATATAATAGGTAAGTCAGCGGAAAGACTGATGCTTGCTGACAACCTCTCGAATCTGGATGAGTTGCTTGAAGCTATTAGAGAAAAAATATGACTACAAAAACAATTACTGATACTGCACTAGAGCGAATTTTAGCAATTAAATGGGAGCCTGACGATAGTCGCGTTAACTCTCACATTGCCCTTTTGCGAGAATACTTGAGGCGTGCCGCACTGTGGGCAAAAGCTTTAGATTGTACAGATGAATGGCCGTTTTTTGATGTGGCTGCTCATATCTGCCCTTTAGAATGTGCCGATGATACTAAGGTTAAAGTGCTTAAGACTCATTTCACAGAGACACCGTTTTATGTGGCGGGTATAATTGAGAAAACCTGCGAGTGGTTCCTCCATTGGGAGCGGGTGAAAAATTTACCAAAAGTTAGTGAATTTACTTTACCTGAACCCTACGAACCTCTAATCATAATGTATGAACGTGGTGGCATATTCTCTATGGAACATGGATTTTTTGATTTTGCTGTTGGGAGTTTTCCTAGAGGTAAATGGCAGCAATACGACGAAAAAATTGCAGCAGAGTGGGCAAATCCGCAGATTGAAGCGTTGTTGAGTGATAGTGCGATCGCTATTAATCCGAATTCTCTTCCCGGAAAGCCTCAAGAGTTCTAACTGTTAAAGCATTTTCATAACACTTTTTCGCCAGTTCAATATTCTGTGCTTTATCTCCCCTGATTCTGTTACTGTATGCTTCTCCCAGATTATTTTGCATCATTGCCCAATATTCGGGAAAGGGATCGCGGGTGAGGACGGATAATGCAGAAGTGTAAGATATGATCGCAAGTTCGATATTCTCTGCTTTCTCTCCCCTGATTCTGTTACTGTAGGCAATTCCCAGATTATGTTGCGTCATAGCCCAATCTTCGGGAAAGGCTTCGGGGGTGTAGACGGACAATGCAGCAGTGTAATATCTGATCGCAAGTTCGATATTATCAGCCCTCTCTCCCCTGATTCTGTTACTGTAGGCATTTGCCAGATTATTTTGCGTCGCTGCCCAATCTTCGGGAAAGGTATCGCGGGTGTAGACGGATAATGCAGCAGTGTAAAATGCGATCGCCTCTTCCAAATTATTCGCCCGATCGCCTTGAGGATATTGTTGGTAAAGATTCCCGAGTGACCCCCAAGCCGCCGCCTCTCGTAGGGGATCTTTCAAACTCCTAGCAATTTCTAAAGACTGCTGATATAGATCGAATACCCGTTCCCACAATCCTAAGTCACGGTAAATATCACCTAACTGTAACAAAGTGTCAGATTCCGCCATCGGTAAGTTCAATTTTCTTTGTAAAGCAAGTGACTTGTCAAAGAAATGAATTGCCCGATCGATCTCCTGTGAATAACCCTCTGGTTGGCGCGTGTTTACCAGGCTTGCAAAAGCATTAGCAACTCGATTGTACAGCGTTGCTAATGCAGCAGTTTCCATCCCTTGTTGCTCCAGATTTTCTACTTCTTCTAACCGTTCATCTAGCGGTAAAGTCTCTCTTCTTTCAGACTCAATCAGCAGAGAAATTTCCCCTTTCCCGTTAACAACATTCGTTGCTTCCACCGCAGGCGACACAAATCGAAATACGCCACTCCGCCAACTCCAAAAATCGGGCGCTTCCAGACTCAAGCGACTCAGAATATTTGGTGTTACCCAAAGTACGATCGGATAAGGAAACTCTCGCAACGCCTCTCGTGTCCATTGCAAATAACCGAAAAAACGGCTTAACTCCGACCGATTATTAGAGTCAACTTGTGACACAAACTCCATCAAAGCCTCCGTTCCCGTTACAGTAATTGCTGCTGATGCGTGAGGTTCTTTCAACTCTGGGCAATCCTTAACCAGTTGCTCCAATGCAGCTCTTAGACTCGGTTCTTTTTGATTCAACACCACGCGATAACAGCGAATATTGGAAGCAATTTCTGCCTCGTAACGATTAATCATCTGAGTTTGAAAATCTCCCGGTTGACAGGAGGCAATCAACAATGACAATACACCTTGACTTGCTTCAATTAAAGAGACAAGGCCATCGTAACTATCCTCATTGATTGATCGATCGTCCATGATTTCACTGTCAAGCATTTACCCCTCCGATCCAATTAATCCACGCCGCTGCAATATTTCCTGAACCACTGGATGAACTCCAAACCACAAATCGTCATTGCGATATTCTAGGATGTAGAGCGTGTGCAATAAATCCAAGAAATCCTGATCCATTCCATCTTCGGGTAAATAATTTTGGTATACATCCACTAGAATTTGATAGCGGTTTTGTCCAAGGGGTTCTGTTAAATTAATCCGATAGTCTTTAATAGCATTTTGCAAAATCTCAGACGTAATTTTCAAATCTTGGTTCTCTGGTGTGCGACGTAACTGCTTCAAACATAACCCACAGCACAGACTAGCCAAACGAATAAATTCTCGCAATGCACCACCACTTTTTACGATCATCATCTGAGTTGCTTCCGGTGCAATCAACTGCTTGGGGATTCGCTTGTAAAGAATTTTCTCAAATACTTTTACAGCTTCTACGACAGGAGAGGCATTGGGAACTCTATCTTCTCCACGCGGAAACAACTTTGTCGCCCACATTGATTGAATCTTATTGTTGGTGGCATTCTGAATAATTCCTCGCAACGACATATCTCGTGTCGCAGCCATTGGAATTGTATAAATAATCCGAAATTGAGGCTGAAATAACGCACTAATATTATTGCGATAAACTTTATCTACAATCTCTAGATCTAGTTTGTCAAGGTCATCAATCACGACCAGAACTTCTTGTCCGCACGCCGCTTGAATCGCACTAGCGATATCGTTGATGCGATCGATCAAGTCTGAAATTCGTCTCGAAAACTCAGTGGTAATTTCCTCACGAATCACAGAGTTAGCCTTCAAAGTTGCCTTCAATTTGGCAAAAAATTTCACAAACAAAGCATTTACACCAGCTTCTCCACTTGTTTCTAGTTCAATGCTAGAATCAACTGAACTTCCCTCAGTTCTAGTATGCTTACTAAACCACTGATAAAAAGCTTTTTTTGTTTTATAACCGATTTTAATCTGGCGTTCTTCTGCTGCTTCCATCAGCTTTACTGCCATAGCAAACAAAATGTTAATATGATTCACATCTGACATTTCAATCAGGTCAGAGATGGAAAAGAATACTACAAAGTAGCGATTCTGCGTGTCCCGGCAAAATTGACCCAGCAATGTCGATTTGCCTGACCCACGATGCCCTGTAAAAATAATTTTGTTGTTGTCTGGTGAGCAATCTTCAACCAAATGCTCCAATTCTTCTAAAATTTCAGTGCCATATTCCACATGAAATTTATTCAGTTGCTCTACGGTGACTAAAGGTAGTAACTGAAGATTCTGGAAGGCTGTTTGGAAGGATGCTAAGCGCTGGTTAGTCATAGGGAATATATATAGACTATAACTCTTAGTTTATCACAATGCCTTGTAATCTCACCCCTCTACTGCTAATTCTTTGCTTTTCCTTTCCAGTCTCTGCCAGTAGGGAGTTGTCAATAACACTGATGTTTATTTTAGCATGATTCGATGGTTCGGCGGCTCACTTCACTTACGCATGAGTCACCAGAAACCGGGTTTTTGGGAGATACTTCTTTACAGCGCGCAGATTCGGTAAAAAACCCGGTTTCTGACTACCCGCGAGTCCAAGACTATAGATAAATCCACTCCGACTATACTAATTGAATGGCTATTTCCCCAACTAACTTATCAATCTCTGCCTCACTGGTAAAATAGTGAACGCAAGCCCGCACGCAATCAGGATTGAGAATTGTCCGCACCATAATTCCCTGTTTCTCCAACAAATCGACAAGCTTTTTATGCGGCATCCCGTTAGTTACTCGAAACGAAACTAAACCCGCTTCCGGTGCCGAAGTCCGCAAACATTCTACATGACTGAGTTCCGACAAACGCTCCCAGAGATACTTGCTCAAACGGCAGATTTCTGCATACCTTTCCTCGATCGGACCCCATGTGTGTTGAAGGTCGATCGCACTTCGCAAACCTGCATACAAAGGATAAGCCGAAGTCGCAATTTCGTAACGTTGAGCACCCGGTTTTAAGCCGATCGGTTTAGCATTAGCATCCGTGATAATTCCGCGCCAACCGATAAACACCGGCTGCAAATCTACCAAAGCATCCACACTCACATAAAGTCCGCCCAAACCTTCCGGGCCACACCACCATTTATGACCCGTAAAAGCATAAAAATCAACTCCCGATTCAATCAAATTCAAAGGCAAAACTCCCACAGATTGAGCCGCATCAACTAACACCCTAACTTTCTTCTTTGTAGCCAGAAATTCCTCTTGTCCCCCCCCTTGACAAGGGGTGGTTTGGGGGGGTTCATTCAATACTTGTCCCCCCCCTTCATAAGGGGGGGTTAGGGGGG
>JANNOR010000283.1:0-6802 GCA_031399265.1 Cyanobacteria bacterium SOY_34_metabat_3
AATTTTTCGATAAGTTTTTCCGTCATTTATTAGTAATAAAATTAGCACCTTTTCCCTCACGTAATTATCATCAGACTCTTTTAGTAGTTTAATGAGTCTCTGTTTTTGATTTTGAGATAGATGGTTTTTGGCTGGCATACACTATAACTAATGCTCGCTTATTTTATATTTATATTATACAATCTAGCTGCGTATCAGCTTAGCAGCCCAGGAATCTGAGGCTGAACGATTAGAATCTGAACACATGGCAGGTTAATGACAGTGACTAAAATACGTTTATATCTGGATGAGGATTAGATTAAAAACTCACTGGTTGTTACTTTGCGGAATGCTGGGGTTGATGTCATAACTGCTTCAGAGGCTAATAAGCTTAGTTGTACCGATGAAGAACAGCTAATCTGGGCAACAAAGGGCGATCGGGTTATCTATAGTTTCAACACTGCTGATTTTTGTCGCCTTCACGTACTTTATATGGCCCAGGAGAGAAATCATGCTGGAATTGTGTTGTCGAAACAGCGTTACTCGGTAGGCGAACAGTTAAGGGGTATTTTGAGCTTAATAGATACTATTTCAGCAGAGGAGATGAGGAACCAGCAGGTATTTTTGGGAACTTATATTAGGGGTTCGTAGGGGCGATCGCGCTTTTGGACATTAAGGGCGATCGCGCTTTTGCAAATAAACCATCAGAGATTACTGATTATTCTTGCGATCTCGAACTACTTTACCGCCTAAAAGTCCACAAATCGCAACCACACCTATTTTATAACTATCATTGCCAGTCTTAATAATGCTGGCTTGCTCAGGAGATATATAATCTTGCATACTAAGCGATAAAGATACTCCTCCCGAAAGTAAGGTAAGGCAAGTAACAGTGGTGAAAACGACTTTCTCGAAACGAGAGGGAGTGCGAGTCATTTTAGTAGATTTTGGTTGAGCTTTCATAATTGCTACCTTTTGATTGGTGATGTTTTAATCATAAAGGGCAAAACCTGGAAAGTCAGCCTGTGTATGGGTTTCAAATACTATGAGTTTGGTATGCGTTTAAGATGCGTTTGGTTGGCGATCGCCCGCTATAATACTTAAAAGGTTTGTAATTTAACTATGGCGGGAATCGCAGCATCTGAGGCAGGAATCGAAAAAGCAACAATAGCTTGCATAGACAAAGGCTGGAGTCGCCAAGACTTAGCCAGTTTCGTGGTGGTGGAAGGCAAAAAGCCAACGAAAGGTATCGATATTCAAACAGTTAATAATTTTTTCAACCAGAAGCGTGTCAGCCCGCAGCGTTTTGTTGCAATTTGCAAGGCTTTAGGATTGGATTGGCAAGAAATTCGAGAACCTAATGGAACGCCATCGCCCCAAAAATCCTTACCAAATGACAATCCAATAGCAGAATTAGAACAGCTAAATATCAACCACAATAATCCTTTTATTCCTCAACATGGCAAGATAGACGACGCGCGATTTTTCTTTGGCAGAGAAAGGGAAATTCGGCGGGTATTCGAGACGCTGAATAGTGGTAGTAGTATAGCAATTATTGGCGAAAGGGCGATCGGCAAAAGTTCTCTACTACAAGCCATTTACCGAGAAGCACCAAATCAACTCCGTTATCCGCGCCAACCCATTTACCTCGATTTAAGAAATGTTTGCGATGAAGATGATTTTTACCGTGCTTTGTGCGGCGAAGCGGGTATCGAGACAGCGAAAGGATATCAACTACAAAGGGCTTTAGAATCGCACCGATTCCTGTTGCTTTTAGATCAAGTTGAGAAAATGACCTCCGATGAATTTACGAACCAAGTACGCGGCCAATTGCGGGGTTTAGCCGAGGGAACCAATTGCCCATTGCGTCTAGTTGTCTCTGCCCGCAACCCTCTCGATATCCTCTTTCCTGACAGTGAAGACAAAAATATGACATCTCCTTTCAAAGGGATTTGCATTGAGGAACCTCTGAAGCAATGGGATGATCGAATTAGCCGCAAATTTATTGTGAGTCGCCTCCAGGCTGACTGGTTAACACCTATTCCCCAACCCGTAAATTTTACTGAGGCAGAAATTGCGGAATTAATTGCTGAAAGTGGCGGCTATCCTCAGAAATTGATGACGTTGTGCTATCAAACTTACGATCGTTATATTAACGATGCTAACTCCAGCTTAAATACTCCGTCAATCTCTTAGTCCGCGAAGGCGGACTTCGTTTGTGTAGACGCGGTTTCAACCGCCTGATAATCTTTATAATGATTAAATCGCCCATATTTAAATTTATTCATCCCACCTATGTATGAATCAAAACCATCCCCCTATTCCTCGGTTAGATTTAGCTCCCAAACTGAAACGTCCTCTTTCTTTGTGGAATCCTTTAGACTACCTGCGATTGTTATATTGGGTGTTTTACTTTCCTCAAGCTTTGCGGTGGTATGAGTCTACCTTTGGGGGTAAATCTAGCTTAAAAGATGCCAAAACCTGGCGAGAAAAGTGGGAGTGGTTGCGTCAAAATTCCGTCCAGCGTCAATTAATTTTGCAAGCCTTGGTATTAATCATTTTTATCCCCATATGTTTTAGTAGACTTTTCGAGGAAATAGGCATTTCTATCGTTTGGTGGGGCGTGGCGTCAGGCGTGGCGTTGGGCGTGGGCTTGGGCGTGAAGTCAGGTGTGGCATCAAGTGTGGCATCAAGTGTGGCGTGGGGTGTCGGGTGGGGTGTGGGATGGGGCTTGGCGCCAGGCGTGGGGTCAGGCATGGCGTCAGGCGTAGGGTTGGGTATGGGGTGGGGCGTGGGGTTGGGCGTGGCGTCAGGCGTGGGGTTGGGCGTGGCGTCAGGCGTGGGGTTGGGCTTGGGCTTGGGCGTAGTGTCAGGCGTGGGGTGGGGTGTCGGGTTAGTAGGTATGGCGGCAGGCGTGGGGTTGGGTGTGGGGTTGGGTGTGGTAATCGGCGTGGCGATCGCACGTCCTGAAAATTGGCTTTTCGCTGTACCGTTTACTCTACTCCAACGTCAACACCAAAATAGACAATTTCCTCACATTACTCCACTTCCCCTTCCCTACCTGTCTTCTCAAATAGCTAATTGGCTGAGGCGAGATTGGGAAACAGGATTGCACAACATTAACCAGTTACTAAGATTTACCCTTCAGTTTATCCCTGTTGTTAAAGCTGTAAATCGCGTGCTTGCAGAAACACCAAAAGAACAACTCATCTATCGCGTCGCTCAATTATCAGAAGATCCTGATGATTGGGATTTGCTGCGTTTTGCTTCAACTTCTCTAAGTGAAGTAATGAAGTCACAAGCAGCAGCAGGTTTTTTTATAGTCACACCTTGGAAACAACAAATTAAAGCTCGTTTTCAAACAGAAATTCGTTTGAATACTCCTGCCCGTGCCTCTGCCGCTGGTTTCTGGTATCTCCACGAGCAAAAACCAGACAAAGCTACAGAAGCTTTCGCTGTAGTGCGAGATCTGCTTTATGGAGAGGAGATGTTTACCTTAGCGCAGATTCTCACAGATTTTCACCAAACAGCAGAACTAGCCGAAATTGCTGCCCTGAAACTGCCACCTTCCCCAACTTCACCTCGTCTGCGCGAAACTACTTGGAAAGCAATTACATCTCTACGGCGGGTAATTGCCGATGTTCAATTCGTTCAGAATAGCCTATCTCATGCTGCCCGTTCCCTTGCTCTAAATCGAGCAGTCAGTGAGCTTACAACTATCCTCAATCAAGCAGAAATTATACCACAAGCCGAACGAAATTTAATTATTCAAATAGCTAAAAAATGGCTAGAAATATTATTGCCAGTGACCGGAAAAATAGGAGATATTTCAATTACTCAACCTGTGAGTATCCCCTATGTAATTGGCGATCCAGTCCAAGGTAATCTGTTTGTCGGTCGCGAAGACATCATCAGAAAGTTAGAGGAGTTGTGGGTACAGGGAAATAACCTGCAATCTGTGGCTCTCTACGGTCATCGGCGCATGGGAAAAACCTCGATTTTGTTGAATGCTACCAACTGCTTAGGAGCAAAGGTACAGGTAGCTTATGTCAATTTGCTGCGGGTGGGAGATTGTTCTCAGGGAGTCGGTGAACTGCTGATAGCCATCACCGATGCGATCGCCAAAACGGTCAAGATTGCACCTCCAGCCGATCGCGATTTACTCGATTTACCCTATCTCACTTTTGGACGCTACATCGAACAAGTAGTAGCAAATATCGAAGGTGGATTGATCGTTGCTTTAGACGAGTTTGAAAAAATTGAAGAATTGATAAAAGCTGGGAAAATCAATCGAGATTTTATCGGCTTTTTGCGAGGAATACTGCAAATGAGTTCTAAAGTAGCCTTAGCTTTTGCCGGATTGCACACCTTAGATGAAATGACCGAGGATTATTTCAATCCTCTTTTTGCTAGCATTATCCCGATCAAAGTCGGTTTCCTGAGTCAAGGTGCTACTCGCGAAGTTTTAGCCAATCCCGATGATGATTTTATCCTAGACTATAAACCAGAAGCACTCGATCGCATTTATGAACTAACTCACGGCCAACCCTACCTCACGCAATTGGTAGGATTCCTGTTAGTCCGTCTCTACAACGACCAAGTATTTGAAATGGGAAGGCAGCGCGATCCAATCTTTACCTTAGAAGATGTCGCAACTGTAATTGATGACCCAGAATTATTCAACAAAGCTCGCTACTATTTTACAGGAGTTTGGGGTCAAGCAGCGGAAGGTGCATCGGGACAACAGGAGATTTTAAGAGTATTAGCACCTCATTTAGAAGGCATGAATCTTGACAGTTTGAGTCAAGCAACAGGGATAGATGAAACAAGTTTAGTGGCAGCACTGACAACTCTGGAACGGCATGATGTGGTGCGAGAAATTAGTGGTTGCTATTGTATTGCTGTGGAATTACTTCGCCGTTGGGTTGAGTTATTTAGAGGGAATGGGTAGTTGGTTATTTGCTCGATGATTCAACCTCATTCGGCGGTTGAAACCGCGTCTAAACAAACGAAGTCCACTCAAGCGCGGACTAAGAAGTATAAGAAGTATTAGCCTGGATTTGGGATAAGTAGAGTTTTGCCGCAATTCAACTGATTGGTAGGGTGAAGCCAGTAATATCACGAAGTGCGATCGCACTCTGCATTTCTCAAATAAGGGCGATCGCACTTCTATTGTGCTACTATTAAATCAGAGCGTCAGTGAGTAAAAAAAATGGCAACAATTACCCTTCAAATTCCCGACGAACTAGCCCTGCGGCTAGATCCTCTCAAAGATGAGTTACCACAGATTTTGATGCTGGGATTGAGGGAAGTCGAAGCTAATCCTTCAAACGGATTTTCTGGACTCACACAGATATTAGAATTTATAGCAAGTTTACCATCGCCACAAGAAATATTAGCCCTGCGTTTATCCGACGCTCTTCAAGCTGAAATCGATACTTTATTAGAGAAAAACCGCACGGAAGGACTAACGCCGATCGAGCAGCGTTTATGGCAGCAATACGAATTTGTCGAACATTTAGTACGCATTGCCAAAGCACAAGCCCTGCTGAAACTGAGCGAGGCAGCATGAGTAAAACCTACGTTTCAGCTAGTCTGCGACGAATGGTATGCGATCGCGCCAACGGATACTGCGAATATTGTTTAATTCCAGAAGCACTCGCCCTCTCGTCTCATCAAATAGACCATATCATTGCAGAAAAACACAGCGGCGAAACAGTGGGAAGTAATCTGGCTTTGTCTTGCTCAATTTGTAACAAAAATAAAGGAAGCGATATTGCCTCGATCGATCCAGAAACAGGTGAAGTGGTTCGACTTTACCATCCTCGAAAAGATCGGTGGGAAAACCATTTTCAAATTCAAACTGAAAGTGGTATAATCCAACCTCTAACTGCGATCGGTCGAGTCACTGTGCGTTTATTGCAGATTAATCGTGCAGAATGTTTGACCGAACGTAAGCTATCGATCAAAATTCAATCGTTAACAAAATCCGATTAATCGATCGCACTCAAGACACACCATAACCAAAATCTTGTCAACTATCAACAAGTAACTAATTACTCGATCGCACTGTCAACACTTGCGGCGGCGTAGCATCCGGCGGATACAAGAAATCTACCTGCACCAAACGCCTTTCCCCCGCTTTCATGTTCACATTCACCAAAGGTTCACCCTGCTGTCCCCGACGCTGCACAATATGAATGTAGCGCGTCAAAGTCTTCCCCCCATCATCCTTAAACATTACCCGCACCGTACCTCGGAAAAATATCCGATTTTCAGGAGGATCGTAAAACGTCAATCCCCCCGATTCTTTATTTGCCTTAACGGGTGTTTGCATCTTAATACTCACAGATTGAGCATCGCGAGATTTGTTATAAAGCGGAAAACTCAAACTATATTGAATTCCATAATTGCCGTGAGCAAAATAAGCTGTATCGGGATAGCGGGCTAACATTTTAGCACTCTGAATTTGACCAGTTCCAAAAGTACCAGTATCCGTAGTGCTCAAGGCATAAGAAAATTCTTCGCCGCGTTTCGGAATGCTTAAATAATCGGTTCTTGAACTGTCAGTAATTTTAGCTTCCCATTGAGAACCTTCAGCTACTCCCGCGACACGCCCATAAATTTTTTGCTCAGGATTTGAATCCTTCGCACTTGGTGCCAAATCTCTCGGCCCTGCTAAACCTTTGGTAGTTAAAATATTTTCCCACTGTTCTAAAGTTGGATATTGTTCGATTCCTTCTTTTGTTTTAGGTGCAAACATCGCCAAACTAGCAACATAAACCGAATTGCTGCTCGACATTCGCATCAAGGTCGATCGACC
>JANNOR010000298.1:0-22522 GCA_031399265.1 Cyanobacteria bacterium SOY_34_metabat_3
GACGTGTATTATGAGTTTGTAGATGGTCAAGCAGTTCCTAAAGTGTCTCCAAAATTTTTTCATTCGACTTTACAGTTTGCTTTGTGTAGCCTGATTCGTGCATGGTGTAAAGGAAGAGGGCGAGTCCTTCCAGAATGGGCAGTTTTGTTAAAACGTCAGGATAAAGATTGGGCACCTGTTCCCGATTTAACGTACATTTCTTATGCGCGTCTGCCGAAAAGTTGGCGGCGGAATGAAGCTTGTCCGGCAATTCCTGAATTGGTTATTGAGATTATATCGCCGGATCAAACGATGAAGGAATTTGAAGAGAAGGCGAAAGATTATTTG
Organism: Cyanobacteria bacterium SOY_34_metabat_3; assembly: GCA_031399265.1. GTDB lineage: Bacteria > Cyanobacteriota > Cyanobacteriia > Cyanobacteriales > Microcoleaceae > Microcoleus. The sequence goes on from JANNOR010000298.1 coordinate 328, forward strand.
GCGGCGGGAGTTTCGCGAGTGTGGGTTGTAGATCCAGAGGGTATCTTAATTAGAAGTTTTTTTGCCGATGGTTCGAGTCAAGTTTATACGGATAATATGCCGATTGTGGATGAGTTGCTGCCTGGTTTGGAGTTGACGACTAGACAGATTTTTGAAGAAGCGGAATTGATAGATTAAATTCAATGCAAGATATCCGTCGTAGGGTGCGTGACAGCGGGAAAACTTTAACTCGCGGCGGTGGGACTATTGATTGTCACGCACCGCACGCAAGCACAGCATTGAATAATACGCTGTCACCGGAAACGATATCAGTTACACTTCGAGACGGATTTTGACTGTTGTGTCAAAAGCTTTTGTGAAGGCTGATTCAATTTCGGGTAGTTTTTGAATTGCCATTAGCAAAACTGATGTTGAAGAAACTTTAATCCGGGCTTCGCCATCATTGAGAGCAATGAGTTTTCCGTGTTGCCGCATCAGTTCTTTAGTGCTGCGCGGTGATATGTGAAGCAGCACAGTCTTCCATGTCACAGATAGCATACTTTGAATTGCTTCTTCCATTTGTTTGAGGGTGTTGTTGTTTTTAGGTAAAACGCCTGGTAGTTCGAGTTGTGTTGAGTAAGCCTGATTTTTTAAGTTCATAGTTTTTCTACTCATTTAGCATTGGTGATTGACTGTGGGGCAAGTAAGTCAGTTAATTTTTTGCAGCCCACATCTTCAGAATGCCTGATGCGTCTAGGTTTCACCGCTTGACTTTTGACTGACTTTTGACTCACTTCTGTTACGGCTGCAAAAATGAGTCAAAATTGAAGCTTATAGGAGCTAGTTAGAGGGTAAGCATGGCTAGTATCAGAGCATCGAAAGAAGGACGGGAAAACTTTAAACAGGCAAGAAACAAGAAGGGCTGGAATCAAAATGCTCATGCTTTACTTACTAAAAGTGGTGTTGCTCGATCGACCGTGCAGAGGTTGGAACGCGGGCAGGCAATTCGGCAAGATAGCTTTGTTGCACTTTATAAGGCTGTGGGGATAGATGACTGGGAAGCGCAGGTTGACAATAACGTATTGCCACAAACAAAGGCGATTCCAGAGTTTTCACAATATGACTCTTTCTCGTTAGGTGCTGAGGAATCGAAAGTCGCAAACCCAACCATCTGTGTCGATGCAGAATGGAAACTTGATTCGGTGGGAGATGCTTCAGAGGATAACCCTGATGTCTTGGTGCAATGGGTGCGATCGCATCCCAATCACAAGGCTAAAATTCAAAATATGTGCGGAAAATTACCCATTTTAGATGTTGAGCAGCCAGTTGCAATAGATAATATTTACATTGATATCAACGTTCTAGAAAAGCTCCCCAGCAATAGACACTTAGAGCGTTCAGATTTTGAACATTTCAATAAGTTTGACCGTCTTGGTTTAGGTAGAGTAGAACAAGAATCAGTACCTGGAATAGAAGTGGCAGCAAATAACTTGAAGTTAATGCTACTGGGAGAACCAGGGTCAGGGAAAACCACTTTTTTGAAGTATTTAGCAATTCAGTGCAACCAAGGTAAGTTTGAATCTCAACTTATGCCAATTTTTATAGAGTTGAAAGATTTTGCAATAACTGCCAGGAGTAATCACTGTGATTTTAGCCTATTTAATTACATCACAGACAATTTTTTGTTAAACTGCGATCTTTGGGAAGAGCAGATTAATACCTTACTTTTGAGTGGTAAAGCTTTAATTTTGTTAGATGGTTTAGATGAAGTAGACCCTGAGAATATTGATGCAGTCTTGACAGAAATATATTATTTTTTACAGCGATATTTTAGCAATAAGTTTGTTATCAGTTGTAGGATAGAGTCTCAGCGTGCTAATCGGCTATTTAGTTTAAATGTTACTTGTGTTAAAGTGGCAGATTTTAGGAGCACTCAAATAGAAGCATTCGCTAACAAGTGGTTTATAGCAGTTGCCAGAAACTCTAGAGAGCAGGGTTTAAGACAAGCTGCTCAGTTTATTGAGAAATTACATCTTTCAGAAAACCAATCAATTCTAGAACTAGCAGGCACACCTATCTTACTCAATCTAGCCTGCTTAGTTTTCCAAAATAAAACTAATTTTCCTTCTAGCCGAGCTAAGCTTTATGAAGAAGGATTAGACATTCTGCTTTTCCGATGGGATAAAGCCAAGAACATTAAACGGGATGAAGTTTACCGAAAGTTGTCTGTGCGTAACAAAAAACAACTGCTGAGTCAAGTAGCAGCGGTTGCATTTGAGCGAGATGATAAATTTAAAGTTTTTGATCGAGATACAATAGAACAAATCATCGCCGACTCTATTAGTAAGTTAACTGATAAAAACAACGCTCCGCTGCAAGTGCAGTTAGATAGTGAAGCAGTGCTGAATTCTATTGAAGAAGATGGACTACTGGTGGAACGCGCAAGAAAAATTTACTCTTTTTCTCATCTAACATTTCAGGAGTATTTTACCGCTTGGAGATTTACTAATAGTTTAGAGCTAGAGTTGTTAGAAAAATTAGTTATCCACATTACTGAACCGCGGTGGCGAGAAGTATTTTTACTGACTGCGGAAATGTTACCGTCGGCTGATGAATTAATGCGATTAATCAAAGAAGAAATTGATAAAATAATACCGAATGATAAAAAGTTGCAGCATTTTTTTTCATGGTTAAAGCAAAAATCTTTATCACTCAAAAATCAAGATCAAGTTACATTCAAACTAGCTACCATTAGGAGTTTGTATTTTGATTATGAATTAGACCGATTTTGTAACACTATGCGAGAGACTGTATCCAGTCTTTTTAAGTGTGCTTATGCTCTGGAACCAACTGCTTATTTTGGAAGTAATAATGCTCTTGATGTCGATAGTGCAGTTTACTATTTTGTTGTGTTTGCCGATCGACCTAAACTTATCCGTTCTTGTACGCTTGATACTGTCCTTGAACTTAAACCAGATCTCAAGCAAAAGTTGGAAAAATTCAAAGATGAGATACCTGATGATCAAGATCAGGATCAGGATCAGGATCAGGAACAGGAAGACGACGAAAATAATGAAAAATTCAATAATTGGTTTGAAACTGATTTTCCTAATTGGTTTGAGCAAGTAAACGTCGTAACAACTGAGGAGCGGAATATAGGTTATAATTGGCAGTTCACCGAAGAATCTAAAAGTCAATTACGGCAGTATTATGATGCCAATAAGTTATTAGTTGATTGTCTGAATATTAGTCGTAGTCTTAGTCCCACAATGAGAGCGCATATCGAAGAGACTTTTTTATTACCCATTGATAGAGCAAGCCCAAAATTTTCCTAAATAAAAATGATAGATATCGCCCTTTCTTAAGGTAAAAGAGCGTGACAAATCTTCGTAGTAAACGGTGCAATAACTGCTATTCAAATTATCCACTTATCTGTTTTAATGGCTGTTTTAACCTTGTTGTAAAATAAATCTTTAGCCGGTATAGATTAACTTGAATTTGCAGCTACTTTATATTATACACTCTACCTGATGTGACAGTAGCATAAGTCCAAATCAAATCAGCTAAATTTCCCGTGCCATCCATACCAAAAAGCCCAAAATTTGATCGACAGGAGGCAGTGGATAATCAATTAAATCAATTGTTACTATTTGCCCTTCTAGTTTCAAAAATCGCCACTGAGTGCCATTGGTGACTGAACCGTAAATTATGGGAATCGGCTTTTTCTTAGCCTCATTGAATTTTTGTGCTCCCACCATTTCAGCAATACATTGTCCGAATCCTGTTCTGAGATCGGATTTTTTGGCCTCCACAATAATGACTGCCGGTGCTTCAATTTCTAAGATTTCTTCGGAACGGCTAAACAGAAAATCGCACATTCCGTTCAATCCCATTGATTCATCTACGGTGAAGTCTTCTCCTGAAAACAAACTGACTCGTCGCTGTAAAATTCGTCTCGCTTCTAATAAGACAGGATAAATAATTCCTTCAGAACGAGCTTTTTCGCTCGCAGATGAGGCTAATGGTAGGCTTTCTTCTAAAAAGGAAGTCAGTGTTTGAGAAGGGGGAATTGGGTCAATATTAGGCAAAAAACGAACTGCTTCTACAGTGGTTAGATTAAATGCTTCTTTGACTTTACTGATTGTGGTGAAAGAACTGTATGGCATAGGAATTAACAGTATAAATTGAATTGTTAACTATACTTAAACTCACAGAGATTCATTGAGTTGTTTTTGTTCCTCTTCAGGCTGTACTTGCTTGTGCAAACTAATTTTGTCGCCCACTTCATACCCAGAATTAAAACCGGCTTCGCTGCTGATTTGAGAATCTGTTCTCGTTCTGATTTTAACCCCTCGGCCTTCTAAATATTGTTCGATCGCCTGTTGATTTTTCTCAAACATCGATCGTACTACAATCGCCGGAGTCGCCGCCACATCCCCCGTACCCGGAATCCCCGACTCTTCCATCTCCTGCTTTTGTTCCAACAATCTTTGCCGCAACCTTGTGGCGCAGCCAACCCGAAAAGCATTGAGATACGCCAGTCCCCTACCGTTTCCTTTACGGTATTTCGCTCTCTTTTCGATTGCGGAACTCAAATACTCGTAAAGGTGTTTGCAAACAATCAGGTTTGTAGAACTTCCTACCAAAAACATACTGCCAGTATAAGTGTTTCGCATGGCATTGCAACCGTTAGCTTCCGCAATTCCCGAAAGCAGCATCATTTTCCAAGTGACAAACTTTGATGTTGTTTCAACTGAGTTTTCGTCGATCTCTTCTTGGTGATTTGGCCCTAAATCGGCGAGGCTGAGGTTGTACTGTGCTAGTAAAAGGGAAGCTTTTTCGGCCGCAGCAGTCGATTCGTTTTCATTGGATGAAGTAGCGAGGGCTAACAGCTTTTTGATTTTTTCGACAATGCTTGTGTCTGCCATTTTTCTATCGGTTTGAGGGTGAGAGTATGGGGTAGCAAGGATTCGGGGATATTGTAATCTTAGTATAGCTTGGAATGTGCGATGTTTTTTGAGGATAATTTAATTATTTCTGGAATAAGATTTTTTTGAACCGCAGAGGGCGCAGAGGGCGCAGAGAGAAAGAAAAAAGATGCGCGGATTGGTTACTATTCCAGCACTTCTAGAACTGATTTTGGCAATAATTTATCTTTAAACCAGACTACTTTTGCTGGTACATCTTTTACATTCACCCCGGCTTTTTCTAAATTCAGTCGTTCGGAAATAGCTAAGATCAAGTTGTCGCATCCAGACTTGTGTACTTGCGCAAATTTCTTTTGCAAATACTCGGGGCGCCAATAGCCGACTATTTCTAATATAAATACTCGCCCGTCGGGATGCACTAACCGAAAGTCGGGAATCATGACGCTTCCTGGAATTGGTATTAAGTCAACTTCTCGTTCGAGTTTCCACTCGGTTTTTAGGCTTTCCCATCTGCTAGCAAATGCTGCTTCTAGCATACTATCATAGGGCTTGCCTGGGGGATAGTGGCTGACTAAACCACAGTCGGAATTTAGGGTGAATTTACCTGTTTTCAAAACGCCGCTAAAGGCATCTTTGGTTTGCAATGTGGAGTGCATAGTCCATTTGGTGACGTGCAGCAGTGCGGGCAACATTTTTGCGAGGGCTAAGCCGTAGCGGGTGCTGGGTTTGAATAAGCTTGTAGGGCCGTCTATTGTGAGTGTAAAACCGTGGTCTGCATCGCCTTCTATGTAGGTCATTAATTGAAATAGTTTCAGATAGCGAAATAAGAGTTTGTATTCTCCTGGATCGTTACGGTGGGCGGTTAGTTGGACTTGACTTGCTCGGTAAAATATGCCTTGAACTTGAGAAAGATTGTATTTGTGAAGCAGGTTTTCGGGTGTGGGTGCGTCGAATTGAGTGAGGATTTTGTTTTCGTTTAAATCGGCGTATAAACCTGTACTGATTTCGTGAGTAAATACTTCTCTGTTTAAGTCTTGGCTGAGCTCTGCTGCTACTTTTTCGAGGGTGATTTGGGTTGACTGAATGCTGGGAGTCGATCGCGCGGACAATGCAAATACCCGCTGTCTCAAGTCTGATGGTTCTAGGGGACTGATGACTTCTAAGGTGCTGAAACCGCCTTTCAACAGGTGTGCTAATCCGCGTTTGAGCCGATAGTCGGGGCTTTCGCCTTCTAATTCTTGTAAGCGCCCGTCGAGTTCGCCTTGGGTTTTGCCGATCGCACTTTGAAAGCAGTCAATCATTTCGGTAGCTGCTTCTAGGTTTTTAGCATCTATCTTGAGGCGTAATGGGACGATTGATTCGCCGCTTTGACGGTGGCTTAGGAGGTCTGTGGGTAGCATTTGTGAAAAAGATTTTATTTTGAACCGCAGATGAACGCTGACGATTGGTATTTGTCTAGTTATACCGCTTTTGGAATCTTTGCTGTGGGAAGCTTTCAGGGCAAATAACCCATTTTTCACAGGTTTGTCGCTATGGGGCGGAAAGATTTGTTGACATTTTGCTTTACATCATTTAGTGTAAAAATATGTCATGTAAAAATATAGTGCTTTATAGTCATGGACTTTGAGGATATTCGTCAGTGGCAGGGAACTGCTGAGGCGATCGCCAAGGAACTGAAACGCCAAATCCCTCGGCTTGGGTTGTCTGTGGAACCGCCTGCGGTGCGAACAGTCCGGCTGTGGCGATCGAAGCAGCTATTATCGCAACCCAAAGGGCAAGAATTTAGATTTCGCCAGATTCTGGAGGGATTGGGTGTGGCGCTGTTGCTGAAGCGGGGCTGGACGCTGGCGGCGATCGCGCAAGTTTTACCCTCATTCCCCGACGCAACTTTGGAACAACAAATCATTGCTGAGGCAAATTGTCAAGACCCCTCGTGGTTGCCACAAATGCAAACAACGACATTACCATTACCTACAGGACACGCCAGTGCGATCGATTTCGCTGAAGATACTGTTATATTGCTGGCCCAGGGAATTCTGCGGCAATACACAAGAATTCTCAATCGAGACATCGTTCGTCAAGACGACAGTATACCACCGGAACTTTATCGGGCTATGTGCAAGTTGGGCCGGCTGTATATCGAAGCTGGAAAAAGCGATCGCGCGGCTTGCGTGCATACCGTTTTGGAACGTGCTCGATATCCCCTGGATCAATGGGATTTAAATATCTTTTGTCACGCCGATTTTGAGTCTAGTCAAGTAATTCTGATCGATCCAGACTTGCGAGTGCCGACCCCAGATTGTGCAGAAATTGCTAACTCCAGAGGCACTTTTGGCGAAGATAATGCGATCGAACACCGCCTGTACGAACGGTTGCGCGAGGCAACTGAACGATTGGGAATTCGCCGCCAGCACAAAGCTTATACGGCTTTGCGATCGCTATTTGGCAGCCGATCGCTCATTGGAGAAAATCAACTCTTAGACTACTTACGTGACAACGATTTAACCCCTTTACAAGGAACGATTGTTGACACCTTTTTTGATAGCGTGCCGGATGTCTGGTTAATTGGCGGACAGGCTCATTGCTGCGCCCATTGTGGCACGTTGATGCGGCCATATCCCAATAAAGAACTTTTTCCCGATGGGCGATGTCCGATTCGCCAATGTCTCGGTCACAATTCCTCAACAGCCAAAGTTTCCGAAGAATTAGACCCAAACCAAGACCGATTGTTGATTGCCAAGCCGCAAATTTTAACCTATTGGACTGGGCCGGCGATCGACGAATTAGCAATTTTTGATGCAGCCCGAAAAAACGGACTCGATGCCGAACTTTATCCAGAATCCGACCTGTGCGATGTCGCAATTAACGGTCGCAATATTGGCATTGACGCGAAGTCATACACCAGTCCTGTCTCCCTTGCCTTGCGCCTCAATCGCACTGGCATCGGGGGACTGGAACACTACCGCCGCCGCATCATTGCCGTCAGCGACCAATTAATTGAGGAGCGGCCGGATTACCTCTCTACTTTTCAGTCGGCGATCGATAAAAAAGGCCCGCCTGCTACTCTCGAAATTTTGTCTGTTTCACAAGTCATTGAATTGTTAAAGGCAATCAAATATGAGAACTAAACCTGATTTATGGACAGGCCCAGATCGCATCTGCTGGCTGTGTGTGTTGATGGCAGAATTTATCGAGACTAATTCCCTAGAATATGCCCCTTTAACAATATCGGGAATGGCGAGTATCGTCAATGCACCCGCGCTGGAAAAAGCCCGCCAAGCCATTTTCAATATGCGTCTGATGTCGCTGGCTTACGTGACAGAACAGTCAGTGAAACACGCAGTTGCTATTTATAATGATCGCCACTACCGCCACAAAACTCAGGGAACCTATAAAATCAACTTAGAAACACTTAACTTTGAACGCACAGACCCCCTAGAAGATTCTTTAATTACCCAAGCACGTCAAATTCTGGGCCAGCCTTTGGCACACCAATTTTACAGTGCCACCTTTGCAGATCCGCGCCAGCCAATGGCCGTTGCTTTAGGTGAAGAAACAACAGCCGCGAGAATTCCAATTGGGCCGATCGCAGCCCCGCTTGCCCAGCGCCGCACTCATTCACTCGATCGCGCCCCGAAACCAAAAATTCGTATTCCCCTTGTAGAACTGTACGAATTAGCAGTTGAGATGAATGAACGCGACGCAAATCATCCTGAAAAAAGACAGGGTAGCTGGGTACAACGGTTTCAACATTTTGCACTTAAAGTGCCAGAAGTTGGTAAGGGTTTGCGAGAAGAAACAGTCATCGAATTAGAAGGCATCAAGCACTTAATTGGACTACCTGGATCGGGCAAAACAACTTTGCTCGTATTGATAGCTGTATGGTTGGGAAAACGCGGTTATAAAGCGATGTTTGTGTTTCCCTCTATTGAAGTTGCCAGACAGTACATGGCAGAACTAGCATTTCACGAAATTAAAGTGGGAATGCTAGTCGGTCAAAGCGATGGAACTCGCCGCCGACACGCTAACAATATTGCCGAGGCGATCGCAGCATCAGGAGGAAATGGTGGCTTTGGTTATACTTTGGAACAAGCAGAAATTTTTGGCTTAAATTGTGTCTTACCTGCGTTTTCAAATGCTGATACTTCGATGTGGGAATTTGGTTATGCACCTTGCAACGAAATCTTACAAAGCGCGGGCAAAAAAGGGCAAATGAAAAAGTATCTTTGTCCGGTTTGGACGGTGTGCGGTCGCAACAAAGCTCCCCGCGATTTGCTAGATGCTGATATTTGGGTCGGTCACGTTCTGTCAATGGATACTGAAGTTCCACCTCATGCTATTCGCGATCGCCTTCGTTATTTTGAATTGATTGCCCGGACATTTGATGTCGTAGTTTTTGACGAAGCAGATATGGTACAATCAAATCTGGATGCTTACGGTGCAGCCACTTTGAGACTTTCAGGTGCGGCAGATTCTATTCATTTAGTCATTCAAGAACAAATTCACAATCGTTTTGCTCGCGGCGAAAATTATCGATTGTTCGATCGCAATGTCGAACATTACAGCCGCGATTTGTCGGAATTTGGCGATCGGAACACATCGTTAATTACTGCCGTTCAAAATATGCCATCATCGCCCGTCGGCAAGCGGTATCAGAATCAGTTGTTAACCGTTCTGAGAATTGTCAGCGATTTGTTGGATGGCTATGAGAAAACTTCTAAACGCGATCGGCTCGACGAAGAGGAAGTTAAACAAGGATTTAGCAAAAGTAGAGCCTTAAGTCAATTCTGGGAAACCGCAGCTTACCATGCTTTTTACGATCGCACCGGCATTGAACCGCACGATCGGCTCAACCTGGATTTGTGCGCTCAAAGGCTGGGAATCGGCAGTGACACCCTCAAACAGCAGTGGGAAACTCAGATTCTTTATTTTCGGCGTTATTTAGCAGAAAATCTCATCGAACGGCGCGACAAGATTGTCAAACAAATTGCCGAATTGTTTTTGCCTTTGTGTTTTAAGGATGGCAATAAATCAGCCGAAGCTCAGGATACAATTACCTTACTTGTTTGCGTCACTTTTGTGGTTTTAGGCTATCAGCGAATCGTACCGGAAACCAGGACAATGGTAGCAGAAGGACTGATTCGGGAACCGATCGTAGCATCGACTGCAACAGCGGAACTGCGACAACTGATTCCTGAGAACATTTTGGGGTCTTTTTCTGGCGTAAAATATAGTTTCCAATCGGCACAAACTACTCAAACTCAAGCGCGCAATGTAGAACTGTCTTATATCATTTTTGTGGGCGCGCCTCGGATGTTAATGCACCGTTTTCATAAGTTATTTGAGGCAGATGGCGAACTTACAGGGCCGGCAGTTTTGATGACTTCTGCTACCTCATTTCTCGAAGCAAGTCCTGCTTATCACATTAACTCAGGACCGGATTATCTGCTCAAACCTCAAACAAAACACGATTCAAAAAAGAGCATTTATCGTTTCAAATGGCTGCCCGATCGCGAATCGAGCGATGAACCTCTCCGATATAGCGGTGCTGGCGAGTTGCGCGATCGCAATTTAGAAAAAATGGTAGACTTGCTGGTACGCGGAGGAAACCAGAAATCTGAGATTTACAAATCCATCCGCAACTTTGATGTACAACATGATATTTATCGCAAAGCTGCCTTAATTGTCAACAGCTACGAACAAGCTCGGAACGTTAAGAAATTTATCAACGATTACCATCCAGAAATCGGCAAGCGAACCAAAGCAGTTGTTAATTTCCTCAAAAACGGAGAGCAACCAAATGATTTCGTGACAACGGCTCAGTGCGAGGCTTTAGGAGATGATGAAACTTGCGATATTATCATTTTTCCGATGTTGGCGATCGGTAGAGGTGTGAATATTGTTTTCACCAAAGGAAATAGGAAACTCGATGCAGCCATTGGCACAATTTATTTCCTCACCCGTCCCCACCCCACGACTGACGATACGCAACTTTTGTACAGCCTAGCCGGAAAAGCTACCCAAGAATTTGACTGTAGAGTTTTTACTGAAACCGAAGACTTGCCAGCCATTTCTAATGCTTGGAAACAGTCGAAAAAAAAACTCTGGAAAACGGCGAATCGGCTGTTACGCGAACCTCTCATGGCCAGCCGTTTAGGTGAAGATTTATTCAAACCTTTTACGGCAAATCAGATGGTGGGAATCTTGCAAACGATCGGGCGCGGGATGCGAAATGGATGTCCAGTACAAGTTTACTTTGTCGATGCAGCTTGGGCTATTAAATCCACTAAAAATGAACCTGACTCCGGGCGGGACAGTATGTTAGTTCAGATGCGAATTATTTTAGAAGAATGCGTCAAGCATCCCGATCCAGTGATTCGAGAAATATATCAAGAACTTTACGGTGCATTTCTAGATCCTCTGCAACGCATTGAGGGCGTAGTCTATCCGAAAAGTTTACGCAATTCAGAAGATTTGACAGAGGAAGAAGACGATTTTGAGGATTTTTCACCTTTATTGGAGATATAACCATGAACGACGAAATTTTTGATGAAACTCAATTAGATGATGACGGCGAAGCAAAGGAAATCACTATTATTGGAGATGCAACCATGAACAACGAAATTTTTGACGAAATCGAATCCGATGATGACGAAGAAACTGACTTAACTGTGGTTTCAGATACTCTTTACATTCCTCTCGGCAAGCCCAAAAGTCTGAAAGAAATTACCCTAGCTTTTACCGTGCCAGATAATATCGAGCCAGTAACAGTCAAAGGCTTGACCCTAGCTTGGACAAAATCTGCTTTACATGAGCTTTCAACTATCCAAAAAGCTGCTTGCAAGGGCGATTTAACCATCAAGAATCTCCCTTATGCCTCGCTGCGAGGTTTGTTAGAAGTAGGACTTGATAATCTAGCACGGATGCAGTCAAATGTAGGTTTGAGTAACTATTCGTTGAATCCCAAAACCGTAAATAATCCTGAACCATTTGCTTACTTAAATTGCGAAAATACGGAAAATATCCAGAAAGAGTTACGCCCAATTATCAACGAGTGGATGATAAATTATCTCAAACCTTTTGCTGAGAAAGAAGATGGGTTATTGGAAGTTATCGACCGTTTGGAAGACTTACACGAGCGAAAAGAATTGTTGACAATTATTCCGTCGGAGTCTCAAGTTTTACCGTGGAAATGGTCAACAGAAACAGGAACAACTCAGGCTAGAAAGAATGATGATTATCGCGCGTTAGTTGATTATGCAGCTCGTGCGATCGCCGGAAAAGAGCTTTTTCAGGGGCTAGGAACAATGAAGCGGGTTATTTCCAGCAGTGGTAGCCTCACAACTGGAACGGCAGAATTGATTACCGATCCCATTACTCTACCAAAACATACAGGAAAATTCAGTCTGGTGGTACGCTTAGAAGTCATAACCTATCCTTCTTTGCACCAGCCTTTATTGAAGATAGATGTTTCCAAACGCCGCTGGTTAAGTGGGTTACAACCTGCACGCTATAACTCAGCAAATATTAGCGGTTTTGTATTTTCTCAAGACTACAGCGATCGCACATTTCGCTACACGGTGCTTTCTAAGTCCGAAAAACAGGATAAAAATCAACAGGACAAAAAGAAAAATTGGTTTTGGGCGATCGATAAAGATTTTGAAGCATTGCGCGGCAAGCTCAAACTCCCGATTAAAACACCTGATAATCAAAACATTGATGGTTCTCAAATTGCATTGGGTAAAGCTTCAACAGCAAGCTGTAAAGTAGTATTAACTTACCGCAACGGATTGCAAGAAGGGAAACATGGGATTAAGGTAGGCGTACCGGAGATTGATAAGTTAGAAGCTTTTGAAAAGATTGCCGAAATTCTCCAGCCTATTGGCTTCAAACCTTTTGAGAGTTACTCGGAAGTGGAATTCAAGAAGGGTGAAGCTCACAATTTAAAAAAGAACCAAGCTGCTTCACGCATGATTAATCTGCCTACTCTGTTAGGTGCTGCTTTAGAAATTATCGAAAAAAACGACTGTTCTGATTTTACTCCCAAATACCTAGAAAGCTTTAAGGACGATGAGTTAAATAGCTTGCTGAATAAACACCTCGATTTTAGGTTAGAGAATATTTACCAAGGTAGAAAAGCCCTTGAATTGGTGTGTCACGTAAAAGAACTCCAAGCTTTAATTCAGGCAAACCAAGAAGCTATGCGTCGGCTATATCCTAACGGAAAACTGTTGCTTGTTGTCTTTTACGAAGAACAATGCCAAACCGAAATAAAACTGCTGCAAGCAATGATTCGCGTTCTGTGGGGTGATGCGATCGAACTCATTGCTAATCGTTTACCAGCAAACACTCACGGGCCGAAAGAGTCATTGTCAGGTGCAAATTTGAAACTAAAAGAGCGATCGCAACACCGTATAGAAGCCTGGGAGTCGATCGTCAAACAACTGGCTTTTCGCAAACAGCGAACTTTTTGCCTCGTAATGGCGCGGGAATGGTATCCAGACAAGAAACATGACGATTCGGTGAATAAACCCTCATCCCGTCAAGCACTGGCTACCATCGCCGGTTCTTGCGTGCAGTTTCTGCTACCGATTGAAAAAACTAAGGAGAAAGAACTTCTCCAACTTGGTGATTTTTCCCATCGAGTGCAAGCTGCTCTAAAAGACTTACTTTGGGCTCATTCTGGCCGCATTGATGATGTCAAAGAAAAAGTTGACAAATGGCTAAAAGATACTCCTCAAGAAGCCAGACCAAAAGAAATTATTGGGATTACGATCGTCCGTAAACAGAAAGGTCGCGCTCGCGGCTCTATTGAGAAGACATTTTTGCCAGTTGCTATGCGTCTCAACGTAGAGACAGGCGAGTGCGAACTGTGCTGTGCTTATGAGAGAGGAGATAGTTTACAAATCAGTCCTTGGAGCAAGTTTTCGGATGCGATCGCCTTCATCTCCCAAATCTCCCCGGTGAAACTGGCTAATGATAAAAATGGGCGTGAAGTTCGTTTCATGAAATTTGTCGAGCAGATTATTTCCAATTCTGTAGACGATGGAAATCAACCATTAGTTACGATTGATTCTTCCAACTGCGTGCAGCTTTGGCCTTGGCTTACCGATTCTAAAATGAATGCAAATCAAATTAATCTCGGTCAACAGTACGAGCGGATGCAAGATGCCTGGAAAGGCGCGCGGATAATTCGGATTCGCCAAGACCTCGCCCCTGGAATTATTGATAAAAAAGTAAGATATTTAACAGAAACTTCTCTGGAAGATACGCGGACAAAAAAAGAACTGACTTCAACCCTTGAAATTCCTTCAGCCTCTAGTATAAAGGGATTATTTCAACTCAGTGCAACTAATCAAACGGGTTGTGTTGCTTATCTATCTGTAAGAAATGAAAAGCCAGGTAAATTACGCGGTCAAAGTTGCTATCGGTCAACAAAAATTAACGTAGCTGCCAAGAAAGCTGATGATTCTCAAGACAAACTTTTAAATAATGCTGATTTAAAAGTTGACGAAGCTGCCAATAAATCTGATGATTCTAAAGGAAAACTTTTAAATAAAGCTAAATTAAAAGTTGACCAAATCGCAAGCAAACCGCCGTTTTTGGGTCAGTGGCCAACTCCCAATCCCCTTGAGATTGTTGTTACCTTGCGACAGGAAAATGATAAACCAGATCGCCTTGCTGCACTTGTAGAATCTCTGCGCTATGGTTTCGGTCACTACAGCGACTGGTCGAGTTTACCTGCTCCCCTGTTCTTCGAGCGTGTCGTGCGGGATTACATCAGCGATTTTGCGATTTTCGAGAATGAAGAGACGGAAGAAGAAGAATAGCTTGGTTACCAAGGGATATCATCATCATCTCCCCATTTTGCGGGTGTTTCTGCGGCTTTTTTGGTTGTTTCTCGGTTGACTCCATAAATCGGTGTCGGCTGAACAATTTCTAATTTTTTATATTCGGGCTTTGGCGGTTCTATCTGTGTTTCTCGTTGCGGTTTCTCGACTTGCATTCCTCCTCGGCGGCGCTGGGATGTTCTTTCTTCGCTGGTGTCTTCGGTGACGACTTCGTAGAGAATTGCTAGTTTGTTTGCATCGCTACTTTTGCGGAGAACTCGACCTAATCGCTGGATATATTCGCGTTCGCTACCGGTACCTGATAAGATGATCGCAATTCTGGCGTCGGGTACGTCTACTCCTTCATTCAGTACGTGGGAAGCGACGAGGGTTTTGTATTCGCCACTGCGAAAGCGATCGAGGATTTCGTGGCGCTCTTTGACTGGGGTTTGGTGGGTAATTGTGGGGATGAGAAATTCTTGGGAAATTCGGTAAACTGTGGCGTTGTCACCTGTAAAAATTAGGGTACGATGAGGATTATGTTCGGCTAGTAGTTTGGCTAATATTTCCAGTTTTCCCTTCGTACAAAGGGCGATTTCTTTGGCTTGGCGGTGGGCTAGCATGGCACGCCTTCCTAAAGGCGATCGCGCGCTGGCCATGATAAAGTGTTTCCATCCTTCGAGGCTGGATATTTTGATGTTAGACTGCTTTAAGAAGTCGTTGCGAACATTGATTAATTCGCTGTAGCGATCGCCTTCTTCTTTTGATAATTTTACCATGATTTGGACTATTTTGTGTTCGGCTAAAGCATCGCCTGCTAAGTCTTCTGGTCTTTTGCTATATACTGTCGGGCCAATGAGGAAATGTAAATCGCTGTGGCGTCCATCCGTGCGATCGGGTGTTGCTGTCAATCCGAGTCGATAAGGGGCGATCGCATATTCGGAAATTACTCGATAAAAGTCGGTGGGTAAGTGATGACATTCGTCAAAAACTAGCAAGCCGTATTTATTGCCCAAGGTTTCTGCATGAATGCTTGCACTGTCGTAGGTGGCGACTAAAATCGGCGTTTTGTCCCGCGAACCTCCGCCCAACAATCCGATTTCAATTTCGGGAAAAGCTGCTTTTAAATTAGCATACCACTGATGCATTAAATCGAGAGTTGGTACTACGACTAATGTACTGCGGCCTGTGACTTGCATCGCTAATTGTGCTACGTAAGTTTTGCCGGAAGCGGTGGGAAGGACAACTACTCCTTGACTTCCTGCTTCTTGCCAAGCTGTGAGGGCTTCTGATTGATGCTGGTAAGGCTGCATTTCGACGCTGGGTACGAGTTCGAGTAATTCGTATCCCCTGGCTTCGTCGGTGAAGTGAATGCACTCAGCTTGCAGGCATTCTACCAGCGGGCGGTAATGAACTGCCCGGATGCGGTATTTTTCGACGCGATCGTCCCAAGTAGCAAAGTCCACCCAGTCTCTGCCTTTTGGCGGCGGGTGCAACAGGAGCGTTCCGCGATCGAATGTTAATGTAGGTGTGCGTGACATTTTGTTGAGACCTGAGTCGCTGCTGTTAAATTGTAAGTGACTGATACTTAAACTATCTGAGTTAAGTTACATTCGATCGAGCTATCGCTGCAATTTGAGGTTATAGATGGAAATCGGCGTCCCCAAAGAAATCAAAGATTTAGAGTTTAGAGTTGGACTCAGCCCCACAAGTGTCCGGGCTTGTTCGGACAAAGGCCACACAGTTTTTGTGGAAACGAATGCTGGTACCGGGGCAGGTTTCGCCGACGCAGACTACATTCAAGCAGGGGCTAAAATTGTCTCAAAGCCTACTGATGTCTGGAATCGGGAATTAATTGTTAAAGTTAAGGAACCCTTACCTGCTGAGTACCCGCTGATTCAAAAAGAACAGTTGCTATTTACATATTTGCACTTAGCGGCCGATCGCGCCTTAACCGAGCATTTAATCAGCAGCGGAGTCCAAGCAATCGCCTACGAAACCGTCGAACTCCCAGACAGGAAATTGCCGCTGCTAACGCCGATGAGTATTATTGCAGGACGTTTGGCCGTGCAGTTCGGAGCTCGGTTTTTGGAACGGCAGCAAGGCGGCCGAGGCGTACTTTTGGGCGGTGTACCAGGGGTAAGACCGGGCAAAGTTGTGATTTTGGGCGGCGGAATCGTTGGGACGGAAGCAGCCCGTATTGCTGTAGGAATGGGCGCTAGAGTGCAGATTTTGGACGTAAATGTCGATCGACTCGCTTATCTAGAAACTCTGTTCGGTTCCCGAGTCGAATACCTCTACAGCAGTCCTCTGCAAATTGAAGCAGTCATCCCCGATGCTGATTTGTTAATCGGTGCGGTTTTGGTGTTGGGCAAAAAAGCTCCAATTCTGGTTTCTCGCGAATTTGTTGCCAAAATGCACCCCGGTTCTGTGATTGTTGATGTAGCAGTTGACCAAGGCGGTTGCGTCGAAACTTTGCGAGTAACTTCTCACACAAATCCTACTTATGTTGATGAAGGAGTAGTGCATTATGGCGTACCAAATATGCCCGGTGCGGTGCCTTGGACTGCGACTCAAGCTTTGAATAACAGCACTTTGCCTTATGTTTTGCAGTTGGCAAATCACGGGATTAAAGCTTTAGAAATAAATCCCAGTTTGGCTAAGGGATTGAACGTGCAGAATCACCGATTGGTGCATCCGGCAGTGCGCGAGGTTTTCCCAGATTTGGCCGATTGAATTTCTCGTTTTTTTTAAGTAATATAAAATCCGGTGTCATCGGAATTAATGTTACCCATAATTAGGACACGGCAGTGCCGTGCCCCTACAATTAATCAGGCGATACTGACATCTCTCAGGTCATGTTCATGATTATTTTGGAGTAGGGAAACGGCATTGCCGTGTCCTCGGTTGCTCATAAGATTAGGCTTGATAGAGTTGGCGGATTTCATCGAGGTTGTTCGCTGCGGGCATATGAAATGCGATCGCCTGCAAAACACCGACATCAGAAATATCCAAAATCTCCTCAACCAGCAGCAATCCTTCGTCTCCGAATTTCAGTCTTAAACCGAGTTCGATCATCTGGATAAATGCTTGTTTAGTACGCGCCCGTTCCTCCAATAACTGAGCATCTTTTTGAGATAACTGAGCATCTTTTTGTGCTGCCAGTTCGTCGCCTGTAGGAATGGGAGCGCCACCAGCATAGCACCAGCGCAACCAACTACCAGTGACATTTTCAAATTCACCTTGCCACAGAGTTAGTCCCAAACCGACTTCGGGAAACCAAGCATCAGTTTTCGGCACATAAGATTGATTGTGCAATTCAAAGACTCGCAGCACGCTACCTCTCAACTCCCGTAGCGGATCGTACACGACATAATACGGGATTCGCATTCGAGCATAATCTATTAACTTGCTGCCCAATTCGTTACCTGGAGTTGGGGAAACAATTTCGATCGCAATTTCGGGAGGTTTGCCAAATTCCCAAAATAAGTACGATCGCACTTGTTTTTCCCACCAATCCTCAGCACCAGTAATATTGACACTCAGAAACACATTCGGGGCGATTCCAGGTTGACGCACGCTGCTGAATAAACCGACATTTGCCGCCGCAATAAAAGGAACGGTAATACCTGTATCGCCACCGCTATATAAAACTGTTGTTAGCAGCCGCTGCTGTTTTTCGTTAATGAAGCTGTCCAAAGCAGTATCGTCTTCTAAAACTAAGTTGCTAATATCTGGCAACTGACTCGGATCGAGGGTTAATGGCTCAGACATAGGTTGCCGAAATGAGAAATATCTGCCACATCAACTATAACTAAATGGGAATTCGGAATTGGGCATGGGGCATGGGGCACTTGTGCTGAGCGTAGCCGAAGTATCGGGCATCGGGAAGATTTTCTTCCTTCTTCCTTTGCCAACGGATTTGATATTACTCGCAGCTAGAATAAAAAAATATTTCCCCAAAGACTTGACAAACTGGCGAACATACGCAATAGTAGTGATTCGTGACAAATGCGGAACTGGCGGAATTGGTAGACGCGCATGATTCAGGTTCATGTGGTGCAAGCCTTCCGGGTTCAAGTCCCGGGTTCCGCATTCCAAAGGCAGAAGGTAGTTTGGGGTTGAACCGATACAGGAAATAACCCCATTCGCTCTGCTAAATCAAAAAATGCTGACAAGTATTCAAAACCCCTTAGTCAAAGAAATTCGCAAGCTACACAGCTCGAAGGGACGCAGGGAACAACAGTTATTTTTACTCGAAGGGACGCACTTGCTGGAAGAAGCTTGCGCTGCAAAATACCCGCTAGAAACGGTTTGTGCTACTCCAGAATGGGTTGAACAGCACGATCGACTGTGGGAGCAAATTTGTAGTTTAGCCGATCGCACCGAATTAGTAAGTGCCAAGGTGTTAGAGTCGATCGCCACTACAGTCCAACCAGACGGGATTATCGCCACCGCACCCCGCACCGCCGCGCCACCGACAGAAATCTCAACTTTAGGAATAGCTTTAGAAACAATCCAAGATCCCGGTAACTTGGGGGCGATCGTCCGCACGGCTGCGGCTGCTAATGCCGATGGTTTGTTAGTAAGTGCAGACAGCGCTGATTTAGATCATCCCAAGCTGCTGCGCGCCTCGGCAGGAGCTTGGTTTAAACTACCAATGGCAGTCATTCCCGATTTAACCGCCGAAGTTTCCCGGTATAAAAATCGAGGAATGCAAATCTTAGCAACCGTCGCCGACGCGAGTTTAACTTATTGGGAAGTAGATTTGCGAGTGCCGACTCTGATAGTTTTGGGCAACGAAGGTTCTGGATTGTCAGCAGAATTGAGAAGTTTAGCCGATCGGCAAATCCAAATTCCCCTAAGCCGCAGTGTAGAATCTTTAAATGTGTCGATCGCCGCTGCCCTCATCTTGTACGAAGCTCAACGGCAAAGAAGTCATTAGTCATTAGTCATTAGTCATTATCTGTAGGGCGAGTTCATCAATATCTGTAACTTCAAAGCCAGAGTATTGAAAAGCTGTCGGGGATTTAAATTGTATTTTTTGTATTTTTCACTTGCACTGTGGGAAAAACATCAAATCCCCTCCCATCTCCCCATCTCCCCATCTACCCATCTCCCCATCTACCCATCTCCCCCCTCTGAGATTTGCCGGATTTTGTTTAACATGATGCAAACTGTGAAGCTAGTTTACGGGTACTCTCAGACTGTGCTGTGCAGATTTGACTGAAATAAATATGAAGAAGTGTAGTCAACTGCTCTCAGAAATGTTAGAATTCTTAACATAACGTAGCATTGTGCACGCCCAACCAAAACCTAACCTGAGACGGTGCTGACTGGGAGTAGCAGGTAGTTACCATAAACGAAGCCTCTTTAAATGAAAGGAAAGCGCAAGTCCCCGCCCACTTTCCCCACCTAAAGCTAGGGGTTTGCGACTACCGCAAACCTTTAGAGGCGCACAGACACTCAGCGGGAAAAGCTCATGAAAACTCTTAAGTCCTCAGATACAGATTCTGTTCGCGCTTACTTGCGGGAAATAGGCCGCGTTCCCCTCTTGACCCATGAGCAAGAAATACTCTACGGGAAACAGGTACAGCGCTCAACCACACTGCATCAGGAAAAAAATATTTTAGCCGAAGAGTTAGGCCGCGACCCGACGGCGGCTGAATGGGCGCAGACAGTCGGGCTGTCTGAGGTACAGTTGCAGCGGACGATCCAGCACGGGGAAAGGGCAAAGCGCCAAATGGTAGAAGCCAATCTCCGCCTGGTAGTGTCTGTTGCCAAGAAATACATCAAGCGCAACGTAGATTTGCTCGATCTAATTCAGGAAGGCACGATCGGGATGCAGCGGGGAGTAGAAAAATTTGACCCGACTAAGGGCTACAGATTTTCAACCTATGCTTATTGGTGGATTCGTCAGGCAATTACTCGGGCGATCGCCGAAAAAGGTCGCACCATCCGCTTGCCGATCCACATTACCGAAAAGCTCAACAAAATTAAAAAAGCTCAGCGCCTGCTAGCTCAACAGCTAGGCCGCGCCGCTACGGCTGCTGAATTGGCATCAGAGTTAGATTTGACTCCTAAACAAATTCGCGAATATCTCGATCGCGCGCGCCTGCCACTTTCCCTGGACTTGCGCGTGGGAGACAATCAAGATACAGAGTTGGGCGATTTGTTGGAAGATACGGGTACTACCCCGGAAGATTTTGCCCTGCAAGCTTCCCTGCGGACTGACTTAGACCACCTGATGGCGGAACTGACTCAGCAACAGCGAGAAGTCCTCGCCTTGCGGTTCGGTTTAGAAGACGGGCAAACCTTAACCTTGGCAAAAATAGGCGATCGTCTCAACATCAGTCGGGAACGGGTGCGGCAAATAGAACGGGAAGCTTTGACCAAGCTCCGCAAGCGCAAGCAAGATATCAACGACTATTTGGCCAGCTAGGCAGATGGGAGGGGCGATCGGGCGAAATATGTCCCTGAGCAGCTTGCATCGGTCGCGCCTGCGGCCGAAGCGCCGCCGTCAACAGATGAAGCTATCCAGGGCGGCGTTGAAGACAACGCGCCTGCGGTCACCGAGCCTTCTGGCGAAGCGGTGGTATCGCCGCTGCACGACCAGCATGTGCTTATCCTGGGTCTGGGCGCTTCGGGGCTGGCCATGGTGCGCTGGTGTGTGCGTCAAGGCGCACGCGTGACGGTCGCCGATACCCGCGATGCACCTCCCCAACTGGCACAGCTGCAGGCGGAGTTGCCGCAGGTGAGTTTCCGCGCCGGTGCTTTAGAGCCCGGCCTGGTAGCAGGCACCGACATCCGCGCCATCTTCAAGAGCCCGGGCTTGTCGCCTGCGGCGGTCGCCCCGGTGTGGCAAGCTGCGCAGTCCATTGGCCTGTGGACAGGCGGTGAACTGGACCTGTTCGCCCGTGCCATGCAGGAGCTGCAAACCCAGCGCGGCTACGCCCCCAAGGTACT
Source organism: Cyanobacteria bacterium SOY_34_metabat_3 (assembly GCA_031399265.1). Lineage (GTDB taxonomy): Bacteria > Cyanobacteriota > Cyanobacteriia > Cyanobacteriales > Microcoleaceae > Microcoleus. The sequence continues at coordinate 22,031 of JANNOR010000298.1, forward strand.
GGCAATCACCGGGACGAACGGTAAGACAACAACGACTGCACTCGCCGGCCGGCTGGTGGCCCATGCGGGGAAAACCGTGGCAGTGGCAGGCAACATCGGCCCCAGCCTGCTCGACACGTTGGCCCGTCACCTTGATGCGGAAACACTGCCCGAGGTCTGGGTGCTGGAGCTGTCCAGCTTCCAGCTTGACGGCGTGCAGGGCTTCGAGCCCACCGCGGCCACGGTGCTCAACCTGACGCAGGATCATCTGGACTGGCACGGCAGCATGGAAGCGTACGGGGCCGCCAAGGCGCGCATCTTTAGCAGCAAGGGACTGCTGGTGCTCAATCGCGATGACCTGGCGGTGATGGCCATGCTGCCAGAGCCCGTGCGTGCAAGGCTGCAAAAGCCGCAGTGGCGCGAGTACGTGACTTTTGGCCTGGAAATGCCCCAGCGCCCCGGTGACTTTGGCATCGAAACCATCAATGGCATGGCCTGGCTGGTACATGCCGC
>JANNOR010000004.1:0-15941 GCA_031399265.1 Cyanobacteria bacterium SOY_34_metabat_3
TAACCGAAACTATCGGAAACAAACACATAGCCGCCGCCATAGGCCGCACCACCAGCTAATATTAAGCCATCATTGCTCTGCGGATCTCCACTCTGAGCAAGTCCATAATTCACGACGCGCAACAACCGCTGCGGCGTAAAAGATTCCAATTCCACAAAATTTCCTGCATCCAGCCATGCTAGTTCTTCTACTGTTAAACCTTGCCTCACAGCATCGGGTAATTGACGGGCGCTTTGTGCCATTGTTTGAGATTGCTGCACAAACATATCGCGGGTTTCCAAGATTTGACGGGGAGAAATGCCTAAGTCGAAAATCGTTACTTGTTGATTCGCAAACCAGTTTGGACTGGTTCGTAATTGATGGACTAAACTAACTCCAGCAGGATTTGCATCGTGCAGCGCATAGACTTTTAAGTCGGCGTTGCGCCGCAGCATTTCGATTACTGTATCGAAGATGCTTTGGGGATAGCCGCTGATGCTGAGAATGGCGCAGTTGTTCTCAAAATGGACGTTGTTGGCAATCAGGAATTGGGCGATTTCGTCGCTGTCGCAGATGATTGCGCGATCGAAGCTGTAGCCGCTAACTTCGGGATCGATGCTGGCTGGTAAAGACTCTTGACGAGGTGCTGGGAGCAGTTTTTCTAGTGCACCGTTGACTCGTTGCCAGTCTCGCAGCCATTCATCACTCTGGGCTGCATTGACGAGGAATATTTCACCAGTTAGTTGTTGACGATTTTTTTGTGATGTGCTGAGCCAGTACGAAAATAGACCTAGTGCAGAGGCTATGATGTATCCTGGAAAATAATTAAGTATTAAGCTTCCTGAAATACCTGTTCCTAAAATAATTATTGCTAAACTTTGTAGATTTGTAGCATTAATTCTTTTGTTACGAATACTTTGTTCAGTAGATTTGCTGCTTGAAAAAAATCTTCCGATCCAAAAAATATTGTAAATAGTCCACAAAATGAAGAATGCCATAGAAAAATCTGAAAACATAGCGCCAAGGAAAACACCGCCGAAGGCTACAAAAAATAAGCCTTGACTGAAGTATTCAAAAATCCACTTCCATAGGTTTGCTGAGGTGCGAGATTTAAGTCGTTTGTCAATCAAATACAAAAACTGTTTGGGTGTGAAAAATAGCATATTCTGACTGGAAATATCGGCGATCGCCTTTTGGAAAAATGGATCGGTGAATGCAAACTTTTTATCGGTAATTGTAGCTGGATCGAACAAAAATGGATGGTTGCAATTCTTGCAGCGCCCTGAGTTGGTGGTACGATCGCGTAAATTGTTGTCGGTGTTACACTGGACGCATTTCATTCCCATTTCGGTTACTCCTGATTGATTTAATGGATTGGTATCGTTGGCGGTTGTTTTGGAATGATTTAACCGCAGAGGGCGCAGAGGGCGCAGAGGAAGAGAAGAGAGAGATGAATAATTCGGTTTAAAAGATTTGCCCGTTTAACAAGATGGCATAGTCTTCTCGGTGTCGAATTAATCGATCGCCCTTAGCATCAATCAACACTTCAGCAGGGCGCGGGCGGTGCAGAAAATGCGACGACATCGCATAGCCGTAGGCGCCGCAATCCAAAATGGCGATCGCATCTCCAATTTGCAGTTTCGGTAGCCAACAATTACGCCCCAAATAGTCGCGGGAATAAGTTGTGTTGCCACAAATATCGGTTTCATATCGCGATACATCGCCTGTTTCCCAAGTTGCGATCGCCCGATAGCCGCCGTGTACCGCAGGCACCGAAAGATTTGCTACAGTGGTATCGACTCCGACTATTTGCCGATTGCCTAACCACTTCACAGACACAACTTTTGCTAGTAAAGTACCACAACCTGCGATCGCCGATCGTCCCGGTTCAATTACTAATTCGATCGGGCGAGATAGCGGACTCAATCGCTGAGTAATTGCTGCACCAAACTCCTCCCAGTCAAACACGGCACCGCCTCGATAGGGATAGCCAAAACCACCGCCAAAATCAAGGGTTTTCCAATCGGGTAATTGTTGGGCGATCGCAATTAGTCGATCGATCGCCTGGGTAAATGCACCCGTGGCGTTAGTTCCCGTCCCCCGATAAAAATGCAGTCCAGTAATCCTTAAACCTTGTTCCTGGGCGATTTCGCAGGCTTTTTCAAATTCAGCCGGACGCACTCCAATTCGGCTGTCTCCCGTCAATTCTGGTAAGTTGAGGCGCAGTCCGATTTCGGGACGGATTAATCGCGTTTGACTCCCGGAATATTCGCAATAATCTTGGAGTTGCGACAGACTATCGAAGTTGAATCGATCGATCTTCCAGTCAATCAGTTGCTGAATATCCGCCCGGTTGAGGTTACTGCCGGTGTAGACAATGCGATCGCCCGTAAAACCTGCTTTCAGTCCCAAAAAAACATCACCCGGTGTATTCGCGTGCAGCCCCCAACCAGCTCGCTCTATCAGTTGCAATAGAGCGATATTGCCGTTGGTGACGGTGGCAAAATGAAACTGGACGTGCGGATAGTCGATCGATCGGGTAATGCGATCGAGGGTTTGATGGAGGCGATCGGCTTGATAGACATATAAGGGCGAACCATAGGTTGATAACAGTCCCTTAGCTATTGCTTCGGAGAATGGCGGCGAATGGATTTGGGTTTCATTTTTTAGGAGAGATTCAATCATATTAAATCCGTTAAGTAGAAGGAAGAAGAAGAACCACCCCCTGCCCCCGCCCAAGGGGGGAATTAAGAGGGAAAATTGTAAAATCGGCGTTGCTGATTTGGAGTATGATTTGCCTCCGAAATTTAGTAGGGGCAATTCATGAATTGCCCTCTAAATTTCATGAATAGTCAACAGTCAACAGTTAACAGTCAACAACCAATTGTTTTCGATATTTCCAAATGCGTTGCCCGATCGCAGGTGGCAACCAAAACACATGATCCAGCGATCGCCCAACCGGAATTTCGCCTAACACTTCGGTGCGCCATGCTTGCCACATCAGCAGCAACCAGAGATTGTTGCCAATATATCGATCGCGCATGGCAACTCCGAGTTTTCCCGATAACATCGAGTCGGCTAAATGCGGTTGCCAGCTTTTTTCCGATCGCAGTACGTTCGGATTTAGCCGATCGCCGATCGCACTCCAAAACTCGCGGTAATACCAAACCTTCAACGGCACTCCCATCCCGCGTTTTTCCCGCCAGACAATTTCTGGCGGCAGCCAACGTTCCGAGGCTTTTTTGAGGATGTATTTTTCGCACGCACCTTGCAGTAGCAGCTCGCCTGGGAGTTGGAAAGTCCACTCGGTGAGGTCGGGGTCGCAGAAGGGCGATCGCACCCACAAACCGCAAGCAAAGCCCAATGCGGTAGCCCTCGGCTGGATGTTTTGTGCGCCTTTGAGCATCAGGGAAGCCCGCCGCAGTTTGGCTAGCAGGGATGGACAGGTGTCGGTGCCGATCGCATCTTCCAGGTAAATGCTTAAATCGTGGGATTGAGTGCGATCGAGCATTTCGGGCGAAAAAATCTGTTTTTCATAACCGTAAAATCGCTGAAATGTCCGCAAATACTGCTGTTCAAAGGTTTCTTTTCCGGCTGGATGTTCTGCACCATAAACTCCGTTAGCAATCAGAGGTTTGTTCGTCCATCCGGCAAATAGCTGATCGCCGTTTTCGCCGTTGAATACAACTCGCACGTCTTGCGCCGCCGCTTGTTTGAGCAAAAACAGGGCAGCCGTTGTGCCGTCTCCGTAGGGTGAATCGAGGGCTTTGGCGGTTGGCCCGATCGCACCCAAGATCGCATCGCCCGTCGCCGCTACTCGAATCAACGGAATCCCGAAAAAGTCCGCAACCTGTTGCGCGTAGGGCAATTCGGAATAAGCTTCGACACCGAAATCGAGGGCGTAGGCGCGGACTTTTAAGCCTGCTTTGACTAGCAGCGCTGTCACTAGGGAGGAATCGATGCCGCCTGATAGCAAAACGCCGACTGGTTCGTCGATCGGCAAATCGGCCACTTGTCGATCGATCGCCTGTTGCAGCAATCCTTGCAATTGTGCGATCGCCTCGTCTTCACTCCGCAGTAGTTGCGGTGCTTCTTGCCAAGCTGAAGGCAGCGAGATCGCTTTCGGCTGACAGTTAATATCGGCAATTTCCCAAACAATCTCGGTTCCGGCTGCTACGGATGCAATTTGCTCGATCGAACTTAAGGGTGTTGGTACATAGGAAAAACAAGCATAACTGTGAAGGGCGATCGGACTCACTTCTGGAACATCAATTAACGGTAGCAGCAATTGCATCTGCGTCGAAAACCAGATTGTGCCTGCCGATCGCATCCAGTAAAGCGGCACGCGCCCAAACTGATCGCGCCCCAAGCGCAGTTGTCCCGATTCCACCACCGCCCAAGCATCTCCCGGAAAATCCGTCGGTTGAAATCGCCCGCAAGCATTCAGCGTCACTGTGTCAGCCTTGAGAAGCGATGCAGAGGCGATCGCCCATTCGGACAATTTGCCCGATCGGATACAGTAATCAGGCACTAAAATGCTGAGCGTTTTTGTGAGATCGGCTTGTCCCCAGTAGCCGATGAAATGTGCAGGTTTTGCGATCGGGCCCATGTCTATTTCACCACGAAAGGTTCAGTGCCGATCGCGCGTCCATCCAGAGACATCCGCACCTCCCAGTTTCCCGGCTGTGCAGCCGATCCGAGGTCATAAAAACAGTTGGTATTCCAAACCGTAGTATCGATCGTGCGAGTCTTATAGCTGTTCTGATGAACAATTTGACCATTAGGATTAATCCAGTCGCATTGCAAAGCCAACTGATTGCCAATGGGAGCATTTTTCAACGTCACCTGGTAGTAGACGCGAGGATTGATTTGGCGGTTGACTTGACTCAGCCTGTCACCGCCCTTTTTTGATAGGGAAATCCTGTCTTCAGTTGCGGCAACTCCAGCAATTTTTTGTTGCTGATTTTGGTTGAATAGAATGCCGATCGCGATCGCCGAAATCACAACGACTGTCGAGGCGATCGCAATCCACTTGTTGCGGCGCTGCTCTTTTTCCAGGGCTTCGCGGCGGTGCATTTGGGCGATCGCATCTTCCAGAAGTTCATCAGGCAAATTCAACTCCCGCAAAATTTCCCTTACCTGATCCGGCGCCAATTCTAAATCCCGCTGCTGCGATAACTTATCGATTTCAGCAACAACCTGTGCTAACTGAGTTTGAGTAAGTCGAGTTTCCATAGAGTTTTTTCCAGTAAAAATCAGATAAATAAATCATATCTTTCTGCTCTGACTCTGTGCCCTCTGCGCCCTCTGCGGTTAAATTATCCATATTATTCAATAAATCGCACTCAAAGTCAATTCATAAAACTCATAATCTTGATGTCATAAAAATCATATTTATTAGGATTTATTTAGATCGGAATTAATATTCCCCTAAATCAGGACACGGCAGTGCCGTCTCCCTACGATTGATCGCGGTAGGGAAACGGCACTGCCGTCTCCTCTATATTATTCTGGCGCAGCCGGAATTCATATAGAATCCAGACTATAAAATTCCTCTCCCTTCTGAAAATCAATTAAATCCAACTTTCCTAAATCTAGTGTTTCCTGTTGGCGATTCAACCAAACTGCGTTTAACCCAGCACTTCTCGCACCGCAATAATCAGCCTTGAAACTATCGCCGATATGCAACACATTTTCAGCAAGGCAATTATGTTTGTGTAAAGCCGCTGTGAAAATTTGAGAATCAGGTTTGGCCGCACCCACTTCCGTAGAAATTGTCACCGATGTGAAATATTCTGCTAAATTGAGTGCTTTCAATACAGCATAAAGTCGGGAATCGAAATTCGAGACTACAGCTAATTCAATGCCTTGTTTCTGCCACCTATTTAATGCCGGTGATACGTCTGGATAGACAAACCAAGGTTCAGCGGTGGCAAAGTGGGCGTAAAGTTCGGCAAAGAATTTTGGAAAGTCTGAGAATTGATTAAAAACGCCTGCTATTTGAAAAGCGTTCGCGCAAACTGCTTGCCACCATTCAAATTCTAGCTGGGGAATTTTTGCTAATTCTATCCCGGGAAATGCCATCACACTTGAGTCGGCAAAACTTTGGAAAAATGCTGTATTTAATTCTTCGTTAGAAATAGTTATTCCCCAACTGCGGGCAAATTTTCCGTATACTTCACCGACGCTACCGCGCACGTCAAATAGCGTACCTGCGGCATCTAGAAAAATTACTTTTGCCATGAGTCAGTTGTTATTTGTTATTGGTTAGTAGTAGTAAGGTGCGCAATGCGCACCCTAAAAATATAGTCTGTGCGTAAGTCCAGTAAATCAATTTGGTATTTTCAGTTGTCTGTTGTTTGCGGGTTTACTACACCGGAATGATTGGCAATATTGCCCGCAGGTTCAAATCGACCGCCTAAATATTTGGCGAGGAATGCTTCGGCGATCGCATAAAAGTGCAGGCGATTTTCTGGCCGCGCAAATCCGTGTCCTTCGTCTGTATAAAGCACGTATTCTACAGGTTTGCCGGCTTGCTTCATGGCATTGACAATTTGCTCGCTTTCTGATACTTTGACTCGCGGATCGTTGGCACCTTGACCGATGAGTAAAGGTTTCTGAATGCGATCGACAAAAAATAAGGGCGAGATCGATTTCAGAAACTCTGGTTCTGTTTCCAAATTGCCGACGCGGTAATACAGACTTGCTTTTCTCGGTTCCCAGTAAGGGGGAATAGTTTGCAGCAGTGTAATCAAATTGCTTGGCCCGACAATATCGACGGCGCACGCAAAAACATCGGGACTAAAAGTCAATCCCGCTAAGGCAGCATAACCACCGTAAGAACCGCCCATAATCGCAATTTTATCTGGTTGGGAAATTCCAGTTTCTACAAGCCAATTAACCCCATCTAGCAAGTCGTCGTGCATCTTAGCTGCCCATTCGCGATTGCCGGCATTGAGAAAGGCTTTGCCGTAGCCGGTGGAACCGCGAAAATTGATTTGCAAAACGGCGTAACCTCGGTTTGCCAGCCATTGGGCTTGTGGATTGTAACCCCAAATATCGCGTCCCCAGGGGCCACCGTGTACTAGCAAGACTGTTGGTACGGGTGTGGCGAATCCAACCGGTTTTGTCAGGTAGCCGTGAATGGTCAAACCATCTCTTGCGGTGTAAACAATCGGTTCCATTGATGACAGTGGCAAACCTTCGAGTTTGGGTTGGTTGCTAAACAGGAAGGTGAAAGTTTTGGAAGTGCGATCGAACGCATAATAATAAACTGGACCATCGTCTGTCATGTAAGAAATTAGCCAAGTTGTGTCGGCGAGGTTGCGGCTGCTGATGGAGAATTCGCCGGGACGGAATTTGCCGATCGCCTCAAAATCTTCTGCTATGCTTTGGTCTAAAATCTGCCATTCTTGCTTATCTTTGTAGAAGGAAACCGCCTGAATCTCTCGCTTGGTGGGGTGTATGAAAATATCGCCCACATCGTATTGAGAATCAGAGGCGATCGCATTTTCTTGTCTGGTTTCCAAATCGAGTGCGATCAAACGTTCGGCGTTAGCATCGTGATTGCCAATTATATACAGAATTTTGCCGTTTTCTGAGAACATGACGGCACCGCCTTCGTCATTGGGACCCCAACTTCGCAGACTTTCCCAAGGCACATCCACAGTTTCTCGGAATAGCAATTCCGATCCACCATCGGCGGTTGTGGCTGTGGCCGCCCGCACTTGAAATTGAGCATCAGCAGTCCAATCGACGATGTTACCTGGGTTGTCGGTGTCGAGTTCAACGGCACCGTTTTTGAGGTTAATGCGGTAAACATCATGTTTGCTACGATCGCGGATGTTCATTCCCACTAATATTTGATTGGGGAAGTTGTGGTCAAGGGCGATCGGTTGAGCTTGAACGCCTTGAAATGGAGTCAAGTCGCGCACCAGCTTTGACTGGATATTGACTGAGAATAAATGCCAGTTTTCATCACCGTCGGTATCTTGGCGATAAATCAGTTCTTCACCGCTGTAAGTCCAGAAAAAGATGCGGATGCCGCGTTTTGTATCTTCTGTGAGTTGGCGATCGTCTGCTTCACCGATGGTACGCAATTGCACTTGCAAAACGTTGTTTTTGTCTGGTGCAATGTAGGCGAGATACTTGCCGTCTGGTGAAAGTCTGGGGCTAGTTTTTTCGGGGTTGCCGAAGAGAGTTTCGCGATAGATTAACGGTGGAAGTTCTGTTTTTTGCTGTTTAAATGTTGTATTTTGCATTGTTTATTGATACTAAAATTCTCTTTTCTTCAGTTCTGGATGCACTCGCTTAGGCAATCCCTGAAATTTACAGTACGGGCAATTCATGAATTGCCCGTACTAAATTTCGGAGGCAAATCATACTCCAAATCAGCAACGCCCAATTAGCTTTTGAGCAAATCTTGAATCGGCTTGCTAATCCAATTAAAACCTACTTTTACTTGATGGTCAAATGTCGGCATCCGATACAGATAGGCTAAGCGACGAGCAATATGTGCTAATTGCCCATCGAGTTTAATTCCTAAACCGGAGAGAGTCGCATTGTCAATTCCCAATGTCATCATTTCTCCTAGCGGCTGATAGCGGAAAGGTAGCAAAGGTCGATCGCTCAACGAGGCCCAAATATTCCATGCAGTATAATCCGCTTGCTGGAAGGCTGTTTGGGCTGTAGCGGGGACTTTTTGACCAGTTGCGTCGTGACATTCGGCCATGTCTCCCAGGGCAAATATGTCTGGATGGTCGATAATTTGCAATGTGGGATTCGTGATTAATTGACCGCGCTGGTTTTGTTTGAAGGGGAGCGATCGCACTGCTTGACTAACTTGCGTTCCTACAGTCCACAATACTATGTCTACAGGCAGAACATCTAATTGTCCTTTGTATGTTAAGGATATTGTGTCCGCTTCGATCGCATCTACGGCTGTTTCTAAATCGATCCAGACTTTCCGTTTTTCCAAAGCTTTGGTAGCGCTTTCGCGGTTAAACTCCGGTGATGTCCGCAATATCGTGTCGCCTTGCTCGATTAACCGCACGCGACCTTTGTCTCCGAGTCGATCGGCTAATTTGCAAGCCAATTCTACTCCCGAATAACCCGCGCCGACGATCGCAATCCGAATTTTGTCAGTATTGTGGGCTTCTAAAAATCGCAGTCTTTCTTCTAATCGGTAAGCGTCGTTGAGAGTCCGAAATGAGTAAGCATATTCAGCCGCACCTTTGACCATATCTAGGGGAGTTTCGCCACCTAAAGCTAACACGAGGCGATCGCACGGAATTTCTGGCCCATCGTGTAATTGAACTCGCTTTTCTTCCACATCGATGCCGGAAACAGTTCCTTGACAAAAGCGTACACCTGTGTTTTCCAGGAGTTCGGCAAACGGTGGGGCAATTTCCCAAGTTTGCAATTCGCCTGTCAACAGTTCGTATAGCAGGGGAACGAACAAAAATCGATCGCGCTTATCGACAAGCACAATTTCGGGTTTTTCGGCTTTGGAGAAGGGTAACTGACTCAAGCGCAGGGCCGTGTAGAGTCCGCCGAAGCCTCCGCCGAGAATGCAAATCCGGGGTTGTTGTTGAGTCATGGTGTTTGGTTTGAGGGGCGATCGGTTCTTAGCAACTTAACTTATCTTATTGTAACGAAACGAGGCCGGTGCTACAAAGTCTTGCGATTGGGCGCGATCGAATTTCCTGAATGTTCAAACAACTAATTTTGTACTATATTAATTTATAACGAATTATTTCTGAAATTAAATTCACTTTTTATCAGTCATCTACCCTAACACTTGCCCCTCACTCACAAGTGAAAAAAATATGCAAATTTCCTCCCAGTCTTCTAAATTTAATAAAGACAACAGCGATCGCGAAGATGGCTCATCCTTTTTGTCAAGCAGCGAAGCACGATATCAGACTTTAGTCGCAAATATTCCCGGTGCTGTCTACCGCTGCAATTGCGACTTGGACGATACCCGCAGTTCGGTAAAATGGACGATCGCATTTCTGTCAGAAGCGATTCAAGAAATATCCGGCTATCCTTCCTCTGATTTTATCAACGATCGAGTCCGGTCTTTTACCAGCATTATCCATCCAGAAGATCGATCGAGAGTCGAAGAGACTGTTAGAAAAAGCATAGCAGCAAAATGGCCGTACATTCTGGAATACCGAATTGTTAGGGCTGACGGTAGCATTGGCTGGGTTTACGAAAAAGGTCAAGCGGTTGGTGGCGAAGTGGAGGAAGGACAAGGGGGGTTATTGAGTGCTGTGGTTTCTCCGGTTTCACCGAGGTCTAATTCTGTGTCAGAAGCGGTATATCTCCACGGGGTAATTTTGGATATTACCGATCGCAAGCAAGCCGAGTCAGAGTTGCGGAATACTCAAGAGTTTCTAAATGCGGTACTCCAAAATCTGCCGGTTAGCGTCTTTATTAAAGATGCTGTGGAACAAAAATTTATTTATTGGAACAATGCTAGCGAAGAATTGTTGGGGTATTCGAGGGATGAAGTGTTGGGAAACAAGGCTGCTGACTTGTTTGAAACAGATCAGGCAAATTACTTGCAAGCACAAGATTTAGAAGCATTTGCTACTGGAAAATGCGTCGATACGCCTGAAGAAACTATCCAACTTCCGCACCGGGGAAAACGGATTTTGCACACAAAAAAAGTTCCTTTGTTCGATGAATCTGGCGCGCCTAAATACATTCTCGGTATTGCTCGAGATATTACAGAAATCAAAAAAACTGAAACCGAGTTATCGCGCTTGGCTTTAGTCGCTCAAAAAACCCAAAATGGTGTGATAATTACTGATGCAGAAGGCTGCATTGAGTGGGTGAATGAAGGATTTACTCGGATTAGCGGTTATCTGCTGGCAGAAATGCAGGGCAAAAAACCGGGCGATGTGTTGCAAGGCGATCAAACAGATCCGCTAACTATTTCTGAATTGCGATCGGCTTTGGCAACGGGAAAGCCGTTTAATCAGGAAATTTACAATTACACTAAGGATGGAAACGGTTATTGGGTAGCGCTTTCGATCGCGCCGATTTATCAAGAAAATGGCGAACTCGAAGGTTTTATTGGGGTGCATACTGATATTAACGATCGCAAACAAACAGAGGAAATACTCAGGGAGAGAGAGAGTTATTACCGCTGCATTGTCGAGACGGCTTCCGAGGGCGTTTGGATGTTTGACAGCGCCAGCAAAACTACTTTTGCTAACTGTCGGATGGCCGAAATGCTGGGGTATACAGTGGAGGAAATTATGGGGAAATCCCTATTTGAATTTATTGACGGCGAGGAAAGGGATCTCGCTCAAACTTACGTACAGCGCCGCAAACAAGGCATTCGCGAACGCCACGATTTTAAGTTTACCCGCAAAGACGGTTCTCACTTGTGGGCGATCGTCTCAGCAACGCCAATGTTCGACAGCGAGGGCGAATTTTCCGGCGTGTTGCGGATGATTACCGATATTAGCGATCGCAAACAAGCTGAGGCTGAATTGCGCCAAACCCTGCAAGAATTAGAGTTTGAAAAATTTGCATTGGATCAATCGGCGATCGTTTCGACAACCAACGAATTCGGAGTCATTACTTACGTCAACAATCAATTTTGCGAAATCTTGAAATACGATCGAGAAGAACTAATTGGCAAAACCCACAAACTTGTCAATTCTGGCTATCACTCTCCAGAGTTTTTCAAACAGCTTTGGTCAACAATCAGTCAGGGTAATGTGTGGCGTGGAGAAATCAAAAATCAAGCTAAAGACGGCGCATTTTTCTGGTTAGATACTACGATTGTACCATTTTTAAATATGAATGGAGAACCCCATCAATATGTAGCAATTCGCAAAGATATTACCGATCGCAAACAAGCAGAAGAAACAGTACGGCTGTCAGAAAGTCAATTGAGAACCAAAAATCAAGAATTGGCAAAAGCCCTGCGGGATGTGCAGCAAACTCAAAGCATGATGGTGCAAAACGAAAAAATGGTCAGCTTGGGACAATTAGTCGCCGGAGTCGCCCACGAAATCAACAATCCCGTCAGCTTTATCTACGGCAATGTCCAGCACGCAGATGATTACTTTAAAGACTTGCTGAAAATGCTCCAACTTTACCAGAAGGAATACCCAAAAGCAACACCAGTAATTCAGCAAGAAATAGATGATGTAGATTTGAATTTCCTGCTAAAAGACTTGCCGAAGCTATTAGGTTCTATGAAAATGGGAGCCGAGAGAATTCGTCAAATTGTGCTGTCGCTGAAGAATTTCTCGCGTTTAGACGAATCCGAACAAAAGCACGTAGATATTCACGAAGGTATTGATAGCACTTTACTAATTCTGCAACATAGATTTAAAGAAACGGCCGGACATCCTAAAATTATGTTAATCAAAGAGTATGGCAATTTGCCGCGCGTGCAGTGTTATGCGGGACAGTTAAATCAGGTATTTATGAATATTATTGGCAATGCCATTGATGCCGTCGAAGAAGCAATGGAAACCGGACAGTGGGCTGACGGAGAACAGTCACCAATTCCTTATTGCCCTTCGCCGACACTGCGGATTTGTACGGAGGTAAAATACGAAGAAGATGCTTCGATCCAAACAGAAAATATTGTTTATAATAAGTCTAATTGGCATCCAACTCACATTGTGATTCGGATTGCTGACAACGGGCCCGGAATTCCAGCAGAAGTCCACCAAAGGTTGTTCGACCCGTTTTTTACTACCAAAGAACCCGGTAAAGGTACTGGTTTGGGGCTGTCGATCAGCTATCAAATTGTAGTAGAAAAACACGGCGGGCAGTTGCATTGCAATTCAGCACCCGGCCAAGGAACCGAATTTGCGATCGAGATTCCAGTAGGCAGTAGTTCGTAGGGGCGGGTTCGCCGACAGTTATTGCCTAAAACCCACAATATTATAAACCCACCCCCTCCCATATGCCCGAAGATGCAACTATTAACAATTAACAAACATTCAACAGTCAACCAATGAACTATAACGTAATTTACGACGGCAATTGCAATCTCTGCGTCACCCTGGTGCAGCTACTAGAAAACTTAGATCGAGGCGAGCGATTTGAGTATATTTCCATGCAAGAATTAGAGGAATTAAAGCGCTTTGGGATAACTTCTGAAGACTGCGAAATGGGGATGATTTTGATATCGGGTGACAATCCAGAAAGGCGCTGGCAAGGTAGCGATGCCGCCGAAGAAATCGGGCGAATATTGCCGCTAGGAGAGGTGTTTGTGGCTGCTTATCGCGCCATGCCGGGGATGAAGTGGATGGGCGATCGCGTTTACGAACAAGTCCGCGACAACCGTTATACTTTATTTGGCAAACGTTCGGAAACTTACAAATCAGTTTATGCTGTGGGCTGTCGGGCGATCGACAATTGTGACAATTCTCGATAACCAAAATCACTTTAAAAACACAAAATATTCTTCAGTCCGCGGAGGCGGACTTCGTTTGTGTAGTCGCGATTTCAATCGCCGAGTAACTGATTAAACAGAGCAATAATCTAGCGATTTCAATCGCCGAGTGACTGATTAAATAGCTCAAATATCTGCTGGCAAAAGTGTTTCAGCTTTTGCGCCGACTCCGCCGCCGGTTCAGTTTCACCGAGAAAATTCCAATTTTCCACAGTCGAAAAACGCCACTGTTGACCAGTATGATCGTAACCAGCGGCCTCAACCCCGATCGCCCGCCGAGATCCTTCCACCGGATCTTGGTAAAATCGGATTTGAATCAAAATGCTGCGGCTTTGCAACAAGCGGCTTCTACCGGGAAAATGAAAGCCAATATCGATCGAATCGGGATCGACAAGTTCCCTAGTATCCTCATCATTCATCCAAGGTTTCAAATCGACTTTCGCATCCGGGAATTCCGATTTGAATAAATTAACAACCGCAGCAATTTTGCTCGTAAGTTCTATATTTCTAGCTTGTTCGGCAGCGTTCACTGGCAAAACTCCTATCAAATACATTTATGACATTTAGCTAATAATGTAACCGCATACTACCGAATATAAACTGCCAACAGCGGACTTTTTCAGAGATAATTAAACCTTGACAAACTTTAAAATATGTGTTAAGTCCTCTTAGTCTGCGGAGGCAGACTTCGTTCGTGTAGACGCGGTTTCAACCGCCGAGTCCCTTAATCCAGCGGCAGGGCGATCGTAAATTCCGTCCCTTCACCAACCACAGAATCGCAACTCAAACAGCCACCGTGAGTTTCTACCACAATTTGTCGGCTGATAGACAAACCCAACCCCGTACCTTTACCTACTTCTTTTGTAGTAAATAAATTATCAAAAATCCGGGATATAACTTCTTGTGAAATTCCCGTTCCATTATCTCTAATCCTAACTACAACACTTTGACTTTCATCATCAATCTCTGTTTTGATCGTAATGATATTAGGTGCAAGTTCAATCTGCGCAAAACTCCGGCCTTTATTTGATTCCTCAAAACAGTCGATCGCATTTGCCAACACATTCATAAACACCTGATTCAACTGTCCCAAATAACACTTAATTTTCGGGATATTTCCATACTCCTTAACTACTAAAATCGCCGGACTGTCTGGATTAGCTTTCAAGCGATGCTGTAAAATCATTAAAGTGCTGTCAATCCCCTCATGGATATCTGCGGACACTTTTTGGCTGGTATCCGCACGGGAGAAGGTGCGGAGAGATGTGCTAATGTTGCGAATGCGATCGCACCCAACTTTCATCGACCCCAACATTTTCGGCAAATCTTCTATAAGATACTCTAAATCGATATCCTCAGCATCCTGTGCGATTTTTGAGCTAGGATTAATCACTTCTTCCCGATACAGTTGCAAGTGGCTAATTAAATCGCCCACAGCCCTAGTAGCTTCGGTAATATTCCCCGAAATAAAACCGACTGGATTGTTAATTTCGTGCGCGACACCAGCAACCAAATTCCCCAGAGAAGACATTTTTTCACCTTGAATTAGCTGCAATTGCGCCTGTTGCAATTCGGCAAAAGACTTTTCCAACTGTTGCGATTTTTCTTGCTCGCGCGCGTACAAACGAGCATTCTCGATCGCAATCGCGACTTGAGAAACTAAAACTTTTAAAACTTCCACCCTGTCTGCGGTAAAAGCTCCGGCTGCCAACTTATTTTCCAGGTAAATAATCCCTTGCAATTTGGATTGATAAATAATTGGTAAACACAAGATTGATTTAATTTCAAATTCTCTAAAGTACGCATCCGCCTGAAAATGTTCAGCCACAGTCGCATCCTCCAATACCAGAGGGTTTTGACTGCGAAAAACATAGTTAACTACAGAAACAGGCAAATCTTGACTGTTTTCAAATGGTATAGACTGTAAAACTGTAGCCTGGGTATCAGTAGAATTTCCTACAGCTTCGATGTAGAGTTTATGATCTTTTAGCAGCAACAGCACGACTTTTTGAGCCGCCGCATTTTCTAAAATGATTTTGATTAATTTTGTCAGCAAGTTTTCGAGAACAATTTCACTGTTAATCGCTTGCGAAGACTTAATAAAAGTAGCCACATCTAAGAAATCACCTAAACCGTTGCTGGTAGTATTTCCAGTCGTAGTGCTTGCTACATCTAGGGTTCGAGTTTCTGCTGCGCGCATTTGTGCTACTAAGAAAGGATGTGTTGACTCTAAGTGCTTGACTTTCGCTAGAGCTCCCCAGCGGATGTAGGCGTAATAAGCTTTAGTCAGATATGCTTGAGAAATTATCGGTTTTCCCAGAGATTGATAGAATTCTCCGGCTAATTCACAGGCTAATGCTTCCTCTTGAATGTAACCGTTTTTGGCAGATCCTGCAATTGCGCGATCGTACAAATTCATTGCTTCGGTATCGTACCCCAACACTCGCGCTTTCTCCGCTGCTACCAAATCGTATTTATGTTGGTAATTCATCGGAGCATGAACTGCCCATTTGTGCATCTTTTTTTGGTT
>JANNOR010000014.1:0-5564 GCA_031399265.1 Cyanobacteria bacterium SOY_34_metabat_3
CTGTTAAGCTAACCCGCTGATTTTCCTCATCCGCTACTAAGAGCACGTTAGCTAGTACGGGATGTGTCGGGCGGGAGGGAACGGCCCGACTTACCAACGAGAGGTTGGCGTTGAGGTCACTTTGGGTGCAAACCAATTTCATGAGATGAAGGTTAATTAACCGGATTTGAGATAGAAACAAATCGTATCACAGAAAGTCTGCGGGCCGGTTTTTCTCTGTGTAGGTGCGCGCGCAGCACCAGATTTGTTTTAATTTCTCGAATTATTTTTGTGGGGAGCGCTATGTGTAAACTGTGGAAAAGAAAATAAAGTGCTTGCCTGAAAAGGCTTGTAGTTGCTTTTTCCCTGTGGAAAACTTGTGGAAAAGCTGGGAAAAGCCGATCGCCCGCTCATTTTGGTACAAAAACTGTTTCGGGCGATGGAGTCATGTTTTCCACAAAATCCGGGCTAATTTTCCACAGGTTTTTCCACAGGCAAGATTTTCTGCGATCGGGAATGGAGAATTGGGAATGGGAATTAGTAACAACAACTGACAACAGTGAATGTAGGGTGCGTCAGCCGGCTGAATATTTTGACAGCAGAGTCAGAATATTTCCGGCTGACGCACCCGCTCGCCATGAGTGAATGTAGGGTGCGTCAGCCGGCTGAATATTTTGACAGCAGAGTCAGAATATTTCCGGCTGACGCACCCGCTCGCCATGAGTGATTGTGTCAAAAGAGGTTTAACTTTTGCGACTGACAGCGTTAATTCGATCGCTCAACTGACGCAAAGTTTGGGCTAAAGTCGGGTCAGTGTTCCGCAACTGAGCGATTTTGTCGCAACTGTAAAGCACAGTCGTGTGGTCTTTTCCGCCGAATACTTCGCCAACTTTCGGCAAACTCAAAGCAGTGTGCTGCCGGATTAAATACATCCCTATTTGACGGGCAAAGCTAATTTCTCGCCTGCGGGAAATGCCTTTCAAATCTTCAACCGAAACATCGAACGCCTCAGCCACAACTGCAATTACTGCATCAGGCGTTGCCTCTACGCTTTCAGTTTGCGGGTTCAAAACCGGGGTGATATTCTCCACAGTCATCGGCAAACCGGTAATGGAAAGATATGCTACGGCCCGAATCAAAGCTCCTTCTAATTCTCGAACGTTGGAAGTGTAACTAGAAGCAATGTATTCAATCACATCTCGCGGCAGTCGCATATTTTCATATTCGGCTTTTTTCTGCAAAATTGCCATCCGTGTTTCCAAGTCAGGCAATTGAATATCGGCAATTAATCCCATTGAAAATCTGGAACACAAGCGCTCTTGCAGGCGGGGGATTTGCTGCGGCGGACGATCGGATGCTAAAACTACTTGATTGCCCGATTCGTGCAAAGTATTAAAAGTGTGAAAAAATTCTTCTTGGGTATATTCTTTGCCTTCGATAAATTGGATGTCGTCTATTAACAAAACATCGGCAGCGCGATAATGATCGCGGAAAGTCTGCATACTATCTTTGCGAATTGCGGCGATTAAATCGTTGGTAAATTTCTCAGTAGAAACGTAAAAAATCTTGGCGTTGGGGTCAATTTCCAAGCGGTAATGACCGATCGCCTGCATGAGATGAGTTTTGCCCAAACCGACGCCGCCGCACAAAAATAGGGGATTGAATTCTCGGCCCGGAGACTCCGCTACTGCGAGGGCGGCTGCGTGGGCCATGCGGTTGTTGGAACCGACGACAAAGCGGGAAAACAGGTATTTGGGGTTGAGATTGGCTGGTTTGGGGGGGTGAAGCGAGTGGCTTTCGACATCGGCGATCGGGGAGGGCCAAATCATGGCGGAGTCGCTGCTACCGCCTGTTTCGTTTCCTCCGGCAATTGTCAAGTAAATTTCTACGGGATAACCGAGAATTTCGGCGACTGCATCGGCAATGATTTTGACGTAATATTTTTGCAGCCAATTGCGAGCAAAGGGGTTGGGGGCGCTGACGATCAAACAGTTATTTTCGAGCTGTTCGGCCCTGGCGGTTTTGATCCACGTCTCAAAGCTAGGTCTGCTCAGTTGTACCTGGAGACGTTCAAGTATCTGATTCCACAGACTTTCGAGGGGAATGTCCACTGCTTACCTTTGCCGATCGGCATTTATAGAGATTAATTCTACAGTCTAGAGAGTTTAGTCCTCAGATGCTAAAGTTTAAGGGAGTCTGCCGTAGCTTGCGGGGCTCCCAGCCATCGCCCAAAAATTTTGCGGCACAGAGGCAAAAAGCAGGTATCGCAGAGCAGCTACCAAACAAATATTTAAATTCGGCTCTAAAGCCTAAAAACGTTGCTATGAAGAGTTCGACAGGCAAATTTTGGAAGCAACCGGCAATTTACATATTGCTGCTGGTAACGGGAGCCGGGGCCGCCATGTTGGGCGATCGTCTGTCGGTTTCTCAGCTACGCGGAAATTCTGGCGATTTGGGACAAAGGGCGCAGCAGCCGAGACTGCAACTACCTCCGAATACTAAGCCTCAAGCTAGCAAAGTCTTGCCGCCTACTCCCTTGTCGGGTGACGGGGCGAATGTGAATTTTATTGTGGCTGCGGTGGCAAAAGTTGGCCCGGCTGTGGTTCGGATCGATGCTTCGCGCCGGGTGAAACCAGGAAATAAAGGGCTGTCGCCGTCCGATTTTTTTGGCGCAGATCCGAATTCGGGCGGTAGGGGCGGGATCGAACGGGGTACTGGTTCGGGTTTTGCGATCGGGGCCGACGGCGTGATTCTGACTAACGCTCACGTTGTAGAGGGTGCAGATACGGTCAACGTCACTCTCAGGGACGGCCGCGGCTATCAGGGGCGGGTGTTGGGGGCGGATAAGGTGACGGATGTTGCTGTGGTGAAGATTGAGGCGAATAATGTGCCTGTGGTGGCGATCGGCAATTCGGATAAGCTGCTGTCTGGGGAATGGGCGATCGCGATCGGCAATCCTCTGGGTTTGGACAATTCGGTGACGGCGGGGATTATTAGCGCTACGGGGCGATCGAGCTCTGACGTAGGCGTACCCGACAAGCGGATCGGTTTTATTCAAACAGACGCTGCGATTAATCCGGGGAATTCGGGAGGCCCGCTGCTGAATGCTTCAGGCGAAGTTATTGGGATGAATACGGCAATTATTCAAGGTGCTCAAGGATTGGGATTTGCGATTCCGATTCAGGCGGCGCAACAGGTGGCGAAGGAACTGATTTCGACGGGGAAAGTCGAACACGCTTATTTAGGCATTGAAATGGCGACGCTGACTCCCGAGGTGAAGGAGCAAATTAATAAAAACAGTAACAGCAGTCTTCGAGTTTCAGTCGATCGGGGTGTTGCTATTGTGAGTGTGGTTCCTAATTCTCCGGCTGCGGCGGCAGGTTTGCGATCGGGAGATGTGATTCAAAAGCTTAACAATCAACCGATTATTCAGTCGGAGGCTGTTCAGGATTTCGTGCAAAATGCGAAGGTTGGTGGCCTGCTGCAAATGGAAATCAACCGCAACGGACAAATAGTTAATTTGAGCGTGAAACCGGGAAGTTTGCCGGTTCAAAAAGTTCAGTAATCATTAGTCATTAGTCAGAATTACCAATTACCGATGTCAGAAATATTGCAAATTTCACAATTAGGAAATCCCGTACTACGCCAACCGTCGCAAGTTGTCGAGAATATTCAGGACTCGCGCATTCAACAGTTAATCGACAACCTGATCTTTACCGTAGGGCACGCTCACGGAGTGGGGATTGCCGCCCCTCAAGTCGCTAGGGGCGATCGGCTGTTCATCGTCGCATCCCGCCCCAACCTGCGGTATCCTCAAGCACCGAAAATGGAACCGACAGCGATGATTAATCCCCGGATTGTAGCTAGCTCGACAGAGACAGTCAAAGACTGGGAAGGCTGTTTGAGTATTCCGGGGATGCGGGGATTGGTGCCGAGGAGTAAGGCGATCGAGATAGAATATACCAGTAGAGACGGTCAACTCCACAAACAAGAACTAACAGACTTTGTAGCCCGGATCTTTCAACACGAACACGACCATTTAGATGGCATCGTGTTTTTAGATAGAGTGGAAAGTACCCGAGAACTGATGACAGAAGATGAGTATCAACAGCAATTTGTCAAGCTACTCTAACATTTGGTATAATTGCGATCGGTAACTAAGAGTGATGTTGTGAATAGGAGCGCTAATGTCTATCAACTTGAGCAAAGGCGAGAGAATCAATCTATCTAAAGAAGCACCGGGGCTGAAAAATGCCGGGATTGGTTTGGGATGGGATACCAATGCTACAGACACAGGCGGGGCGTTTGACTTAGATGCTTCCGTGTTTATGTTGGGGGCTACCGGGAAAATTCCTAGCGAAAAATGCTTGGTTTTCTACAACAACAAACAGTCGCCCGACAGTTCTGTCATACATTTAGGAGATAGCACAACCGGAGAAGGGGTTGGCGATGACGAAACCGTTACAGTTGATTTAACCAAAGTCGATGCGGCGGTTCAAGAAATTGTGTTTGTGGTGACAATCCATGAAGCAGAATCGAGAAGGCACAACTTCGGTCAAGTGCGGAATGCTTTTATCAGGATATACGATACCACAACTAACACAGAAGTCCTGAAGTACGATTTGGATGAGGAGTTTTCTCGGGAAACTGCGATCGAATTTGGCCGACTTTACAAGAAAGATGGCGAGTGGAGGTTCCAAGCAGTCGGACAAGGGTACAATTCAGGCTTGCAAAGCTTTGTAGACAAGTATTCCGGCTAAAAGGTCGTTAGCGTTAGCGTTAGCAAAGCGATCCGAAGGAAAGCCCGCCCCTACGGGGGCTACGCCAACGAAGAGGATCGATCCCAGCTAAATAAATCGAGGGAAAATTCCGAAAAACCATGAATATTTCCCTTGATTTAAAATCCGACTAATTAGACAATCGAGCAGATGGGAATTCAATTTAACTATCCACTTTACTGTGAGAAAAAACTATGGCCATCAACTTGACAAAAGGACAATCAATTGTACTCAGCAAAAGTGAATATGATTTATCCCGATTGACAATGGCTTTGGGCTGGGATGTAGTGCAAGCTAAAAAAGGTTTTTTCGGCAGAAGTAGCGGCGCAAATTTTGACTTAGATTCCTACGCTCTTTTATTGGGAGATAACGGCAAATTAAAAAACTACAAAGAGGATGTAATTTATTACTCTCATTTGGAATCGAATGATAAAACAGTTGTTCACACCGGCGACAATCTCACCGGGGCTGGAGATGGAGACGACGAACAGATAATTGTGAAATTGAGTGCTTTGCCACAACAGTATCACAAAATAGTTTTGGGCGTGAATATTTACAACGGAAAGGAGAGAAATCAGCATTTTGGCATGGTAGAAAATGCTTTTGTGAGGGCGGTAGATGCGGCTGGGAAAGAAATCGCCCGCTATCGCTTGTCAAGTGAACCTTCCTATGAGGGGAAATTAAATATGTTGATGGGAGAAGTTTATCGGGAAGGCGGCGAGTGGAAGTTTAAGGCTTTGGGAAATCCTTTAGCTGAGGATATGAACGGTGTTGTCGGTTCGTTTATCCGGTGATCTTAAAAATGTT
>JANNOR010000048.1:0-11401 GCA_031399265.1 Cyanobacteria bacterium SOY_34_metabat_3
GTGGATTTTCGGGAATTGACCAAGGAAGGCGATCGCGTGGCTGTAATTGCTACTTTGCCGCTTACAGACAATGAAGTTTGGACGCAGATTCAGCCGGGTGAATTGCTGGTATTTCAGGATGGTTTGCCAATCAATTTTGAGAGAAAAATTGGCGATTAAAATCGGCGATTTAAATCGCTTCTATACAAACGGAGTCCGCCTTCGCGGACTGAAGAATGAACGAGGTATTAGAGCAGGATATCGCTGACAATTTTACCCCAAAGTCAGGATTCCCGCAGGCAAATCTACCACCAGTCGTTTAGTTATTAGCCATTCCATCCCGATGATAATTTCTGGTATCTCATCTCCTGCTACTACAGGAATATTAAATTCTTGTCCGTCAATTTGGACGATACCAATATAAACATTAAAATCACCTTCTCCCCGTGCAGTCCTCATGGGATATTCATCATCTACAAGCAGCCAATTAAAATCTAAATCTTGGGTATTAATCGCCAACCAACCTGTGAAACCTGTATCTAGCAGCGCATCTGCAAACATGATTTCGCCATCAGCAGCTACCAAACCTATTTCAAAAAATATTTGATTTGTCTCCTCGTCAAACCTTCCTTGAATCATAAGATACTGCCGCAAACACCAGTTTCATTCAAGCGGCGAACAACCATTAATTTTTGGGGAGGATTTGTCCGTAGTTGCTCAAAAGCGATGAGTTGATCTTTCTCAATAAAATAGTCACCACTATCAGGATCGATCACAATGTACCAATTGTAGTGACTAGCCATGAGTTCGTCGCGAACTCGTTCAAAAATCGGGCGACAGCGCTGCCATCGCGCTTGGCTTTCAGCTTTTTGTTTGGCTTTCTCTTCGGGAGAAATCGGGGGTTTTTGGGATTTTTTGGGGAGGCGACGGGGTTTCCATCCGGGAGGTGCTGCGATCATAATTTTTCCGAGTTGGGTTAAGTCTATTTTAGCAAAGATGGGGAAGTTATTGCACTGCACCAATTGCGATCGCCTCAAATCCCTGATTCAGTGCAAGCTAGGTTCAAATCATCAATCAACCCCAATTGTTTGGCCCACTCTGTTAAGTAACCCCGCTCCAAATGCTCAGATTGAACTTTCAGAATTCCCAAAACATCATTCCATTGTTTTTGAGACTTAGACTGTTGCCGCCAGAGCAGTTTTGCCAACACAATATCTTCAGGAGAAGCAATCCAGAATTGTTCTACACCAGCTTCATCAAGCGCTTCTAATCGTCGTCTTGCCATTTTTGAGCGATCGAATTCTGTATGAGAATTCAGCACGATATCGGCGTTTAATACGGAAGTCATGTGAGTGACACTCAACACCATCCCTCTGCCATTTTGAATATCTTCTACAGAACCCGGAGGGCAGTAAAAACCAGCCGTTTCTAGTGCTTCAACTAATTGCAAAATATTGTCCTGGAGCAATTCAATTACTAAATCTAAATCGCGTGTTGTTCTAGGATCGCCATAGACAGAAGCGGCAACGCCTCCTGTAATATAGTAAGAGATACCTAATGTTTCAAAAATTGGGTGTAACAGTTTAGCAATTTCGCTGGGGTCTTGCGTCCACATAGAGTGCTCACTGGTGGGGGTTAAAATTGGCAGCCATTTGCTACGTAAGATCGATCGAGCAAATCGCTCTTTGTAAGTTAAGGGACAAGCTTTTTTCATGCCGCGCAAGCTAACAGTTTTTGCCCAACGATTTAATTTTGCTCCCATTTGCCACCGTTGGGAATTGGTGAGTTGTCGCAGTAGGTAGAAATCGATTGCATCAGCTTCAGGGGTTTTATCATCCGACTGGGGACGGTATCCAGGTTTGATGGATATTTTCGGTATGGATTGAATCATTTTGCTTGTGGATTTCCAAATTCTATACATGATATCAGTTAATAAGGCTCACTATAGGTCTATCTGCACTTGTGGGCGATCGCAAATAACTTCCAGGTAGTCTGGTAGATGCTGGCAAATCCTCAGAATCTTTTGACTTTCTCTTGACAGCACATAAAATATGCAGTAACTTAAGAAAAAATTTGAGTAATTAAGATGATTGACTATCAAAAGAACGAAAACTTGTCTTTTGAGGAATATTACGACTTCTTAAAAAGGAGCGATCTTGGTAGTCAGTATCCCAAAGAGCGTTTTGAAGAAAGGGTAAGGAAGCTTTTGACTACTCGCTCAGTCGCTGTTACGGCTAGGAATGATGAAGGGAAGCTAATCGGGGTAGCGTTTGGTATTACGGATTTTGTTTATTTCCTTTTTGTCACAGACTTGGGTGTGGACAGGTCTTATGCAAAACGAGGAATAGGAAGTGAATTATTGGTTCGCATCCGAGAGATGGTTGGTGGGGAAGATGATATTACGGTCGTTACAGTCGCACATGAAACCGCAATGGGTTTCTACGAGAAGTGTGGATATGTATCTGAGGACTGTCTATTTTGGAAGCCTTGCAAACTTTGGAGTGAATTTACAGTAATTTAGCTCAGCAAAGGGATGAGAAAGAAGAGTGGATTTTGGGTTTGCGCGGGGGATCAGAAACCGGGTTTCTTCACTAAATCTTGGTGGGGATGCGAAGATTATCGCAGAAACCCGGTTTCTGGGATGGTGCGCGGGGACTCAGAAACCGGGTTTCTTCCTAAATCTTGATGGGGATGCCAAGATTGTCGCAGAAACCCGGTTTCTGGGATGGTGTGCGGGGGTTCAGAAACCGGGTTTCTTCCTAAATCTGGGTGAGGATGCCAAGATTGTCGCAGAAACCCGGTTTCTTGGTTTAGGGGCGGGGATTCAGAAACCGGGTTTCTTCCTAAATTTCGGTGGGATGCCAAAATTATCGCAGAAACCCGGTTTCTTGGACTAACTACCGCCAATCCGGGCCACATCGCGAGCGTTTTCTTCAAAAGCAGCCGTCAGCGCATCATCACCGCTCAAACCCGCAGCGATCGCCCTTTCAATGGCCTGCAACACCCGCTTATAATCCATCGGCATCACCTTCACAAACACCGGCAACATCGCATCCCAATTTGCCAAAACCTTCGTGGCTTTTGCACTTCCAGTCAAATCAAAATGAGTCTGAATTAACTGCCGCAAATCGCTAATTTCCTCAGCATCCTCCAGTTTTTCCAGCGCCACCATCGACATATTGCAGCGAGTTGCAAAATCACCCGCTTCATCCAAAATGTAAGCAACACCGCCACTCATTCCAGCAGCAAAATTGCGCCCGGTTTCACCCAAAACTACAACTTTGCCGCCAGTCATGTACTCGCAACCGTGATCGCCCACACCTTCGACTACTGCGTTAACGCCGGAGTTACGCACCCCAAAACGTTCGCCTGCCATCCCTCGGATGAAAACCTCGCCAGATGTGGCTCCGTAAAGCACTACGTTGCCGACAATCACGTTTTCCTCTGCGACGAAGGTGGAAGCTGGCGACGGGTACAAGATGATTTTGCCACCGCTGAGGCCCTTGCCCAAATAGTCGTTGGCCTCGCCTTCGAGTTCCAGGGTGACTCCCTTGGGTACGAATGCGCCAAAGCTTTGTCCCGCGCTGCCTTGGAAGCGCAGGTGCACGGTGTCATCGGGTAAGCCTTCCCAGTGGCGTTTGGTGATTTCGTTGCCGAGAATTGTGCCGACAACCCGGTTGACGTTGGTAATTGGGAGAGTTGCGCGCACTGGTTCGCCGTGTTCGATCGCACTTTTGCACAAATCCAGCAGTACACTGAGATCGATCGACTTTTCCAAACCGTGATCCTGCGCCATCTGACAATAGCGCCCGACATCCGCCCCAACTTCCGGCTGATACAGGATGTTCGAGAAATCCAAACCCTTAGCCTTCCAATGTTCCACCGCTTGTTGCGCTTCCAAAACATCAGTCCGCCCCACCATTTCATTCAGCGTGCGGAAGCCCAACTGCGCCATGATTTCCCGTACTTCCTGGGCGATGAAGGTCATAAAGTTTACCGTGTGTTCAGGATCTCCCGTAAAGTTTTTCCGCAACAGGGGGTCTTGGGTTGCAACACCCACAGGGCAAGTGTTCTGATGGCAGACGCGCATCATGATGCAGCCCAAAGTTACTAGCGGCGCGGTGGCAAAACCGAATTCTTCGGCACCAAGCAAGGCGGCAATTGCTACATCGCGGCCGGTTTTGAGTTGTCCATCGGTTTCAACGGCAATTCGGCTGCGGAGATTGTTGAGTACCAGGGTTTGGTGAGTTTCGGCCAATCCCAACTCCCAAGGTAATCCGCAGTGTTTGATCGAAGTTTGGGGTGACGCCCCTGTACCGCCGTCGTAGCCTGAAATCAGCACGACATCGGCGTGGGCTTTGGCGACACCTGCTGCGATCGTCCCGACTCCAACTTCCGACACCAATTTGACGCTAATCCGCGCTTCCCGGTTGGCATTTTTCAAGTCGTGAATCAATTCTGCCAAATCTTCGATCGAATAAATGTCATGATGCGGCGGAGGCGAAATCAAGCCGACACCGGGTGTTGAGTGACGGACTTTGGCAATCCACGGGTATACTTTTTTACCGGGTAACTGTCCGCCTTCTCCGGGTTTTGCCCCTTGCGCCATCTTGATTTGGAGTTCCTTCGCTTGGGAAAGATACAAGCTGGTAACGCCGAAACGCCCGGAAGCAACTTGTTTGATCGCACTGTTTTTCGAGTCACCGCGATCGTTTGTCCAAGTATAGCGATCGGGATCTTCGCCACCTTCACCAGTGTTCGATTTGCCACCAATGCGGTTCATTGCTACGGCTAGAGATTCGTGGGCTTCTTGGGAAATCGAACCATAACTCATCGCCCCAGTTTTGAAGCGTTTGATAATAGATTCGATCGGCTCAACTTCCTCAATCGGAATCGATTCCCGCTGCTTGAATTCCAGCAAACCGCGTAGGGTAAAATGCTGTTGACTTTGTTCGTTAACCAGCCCGGAATACTGTTTAAAAAGTGGATAACTTCCTTCGCGCACGGCTTTTTGCAGGGCGTGAATGGTTTGCGGGCTGAACAAGTGGGCTTCACCTTCCTTACGCCATTGATATTCGCCGCCGACATCGAGGGTGTGTCCGCTGGATGGGCGATCGGGGAATGCGTGAGTATGACGTAAAATCGCTTCTTGGGCAATGATTTCGAGGTCTACTCCGGCAATTCGCGATGCTGTCCAAGTGAAGTATTTATCGACTACGGATTTGTTTAAGCCGATCGCCTCAAATATCTGGGCACCACGGTAACTCTGGATTGTGGAAATCCCAATTTTCGACGCAACCTTAGTCACGCCTTTGGTTGCGGCTTTCACGTAATTTTTGCAAGCAGTCTTAGTATCAACATTTACCAGCAAACCTTCGCGGATCGAATCGGCGATCGTCTCAAATGCCAAATAGGGATTGATCGCACCGCAACCGTAACCGATTAAAGTCGCGAAATGGTGAACTTCGCGCGGTTCCCCGGATTCGAGCACCAGTCCCGCCCGCGTGCGCGTACCTTGGCGGATCAAGTGGTGGTGGAGGCCCGCAACTGCTAGCAATGCGGGAATTGGAGCGTTTTCGGCATCGATTCCCCGATCGCACAAAATGATGATATTCACCCCAGAGGCGATCGCGCGATCGGCTGCTGCGAACACATCTTCTAAGGCTTGTTCCAAACCTTTTACTCCTGTTTTGGGGTCGAACAAAATCGGTATCGTAATAGACTTGAAATTGCCTTGATTTACGTGTTTGAGTTTAGCCAGTTCTTCATTGCTGAGAATTGGTGTTTTCAACTCAATTAAATGACAGCTTTCTGGTTCCGGCTTCAGCAAATTGCGTTCCGATCCGATCGTCGTTTCAGCAGAAGTGACAATCTCTTCGCGGATCGAATCAATTGGCGGATTCGTAACTTGGGCAAACAGTTGCTGGAAATATTCGTAAAGCAGTTTTTGCCTGTTCGACAAAACAGCAAGTGGCGTATCCGCGCCCATTGCACCGACTGCTTCCACTCCATCTTTTGCCATCGGCGCTAACAGCAACCGCAGTTCTTCAAAGGTGTAGCCGAAGGCCATTTGCTGCTGCAATAAAGGCACTACTTCCTTGGGGGAGTTGGCTGAATCTGCGGGTGCGTCTGGAAGTTTGGCAATCTCGACCATGTGCTTATCAATCCACTCGCGGTACGGATGTTCCGAAGCGATTTGATGTTTGATTTCCTCATCAGAAATGATTCGGCCTTCTTCGGTATTTACCAGGAACATCCGGCCTGGTTGCAAACGACCTTTTGAGAGAATTCGTTCCGGTGCGATCGGCAAAACTCCCGCTTCCGATGCCATAATTACTAAGTCATCTTTGGTGACGCAGTAGCGAGAAGGACGCAAACCATTGCGATCGAGCACAGCCCCGATCGATGTACCATCCGTAAAGGCGATCGAAGCTGGCCCATCCCAAGGTTCCATCAAGCAGGAATGGTATTCGTAGAAAGCCTTTTTCTCATCACTCATCGACTCGTGGGCTGTCCACGGTTCAGGAATCATCATCATGATGGCATGAGGCAAAGAACGCCCGGCCAAAGTTAGCAATTCTAAAGCATTATCAAAAATAGTGGAGTCACTACCTTCGACATTGATTAAATTGGGGATTTTCTTTAAATCATCGCCGAATAGTTCCGACTCGAACATCGATTGCCGCGCGTTCATCCAATTGATGTTGCCACGCATGGTGTTAATTTCGCCGTTGTGGGCGATGTAGCGGTAAGGGTGCGATCGTTCCCAACTCGGGAAAGTATTGGTGCTGAAGCGCGAGTGAACCAGTGCTAGAGCGCTTTCCATGTCGGGGTCGTGCAGTTCGGGATAATAATCTCCAACTTGCACCGGCATCAGCATTCCCTTGTAGACGATCGTCCGGCATGACAGCGTAGAATTATACCAGTACGGGTCTACTTTCTGCCTGCGGATCGCATTGTGGGCGCGTTTGCGGATCACGTAGAGTTTTCGCTCAAAACCCGCCTCGTCCATACCTGCGGGGCGACTCAGGAACACTTGCTGCATAAATGGTTCGCTAGCTTTGGCGGTATCGCCCAGGGACGAGTTATCCGTGGGGACTTCGCGCCAACCGAGCACGGGACAACCTTCTTCGGCGGCGATTTCTGCAAAGATGCGTTTGCCATTTTCCCGTTGAGTTCGATCGCGCGATGAGTAAATCGCCCCAACCCCGTACTCCCCCGCTTCTGGAAGTTCGATATTTTCGGCTGCTGCTGCTTTCTTGAGAAACTTATGGGGCACTTGCATCAAAATGCCCGCGCCGTCTCCGGTATTGGCTTCGCAGCCGCAAGCGCCCCGGTGGTCGAGATTCAGTAGAATTGTCAGTGCCTGTTCGATTATTTCGTGAGATTTGTTACCCTTGACGTGTACAATAAATCCGACTCCGCAAGCATCGTGCTCGAACTGCGGATCGTACAGCCCTTGTTTTTGTGGCAGTCCGTGGTTGTTCATTTGGATGTGTTTGTTAAAGTGACTGAAATTAGGTCTATCTAGAGTTGAGCGTGGGATGGCGATCGATCTAGTATCATGTATTATAAGTGGATCTACTGCATTGGGTGGATGCAGAAAAAAATCTAAGCTTGTGCGATCGATCGAGCGTGAAAAATAGTTAAAGCCGATGAGTTACTATGGAACCCAAAGGTCTAAATATTTATGCTAAAAAAATCTTTAATTATTAGTGTATCTCCTGAGATTATGGGTGGAACCCCAGTCTTTGCTTGTACTAGAGTTCCGGTACAAACACTTCTGGACTATCTGAAAGCAGGAGAATCAATTGATGATTTTTTGGATGGATTTCCAACAGTGACTAAAGAGCAAGTCATCGCGTTGCTGGAAGAGGCTGGAAAATAGCTTGTTGATAATTAAATGATAAATTAAATATTTGGATTTTTTAACCGCAGAGAGCGCTCTTGGCGCAGAGGAAGAGAAGAGAGAGATGAGTAATTGTGATTGAGATTGTAAAAAATGACACTGAAAGAATTAGAAAAACAACTCCTAGCTTTAACTCCCAGTGAAAAGACTCAGGCAATACAGCTATTAGCTCAAAGTTTAAGCAATACCTGGCAAGGAATTGAAAAAACTCCTGGCGTGTGTGGCGGCGATGCTAGAATTGCCAAGACTCGCATACCTATTTGGTCGATGATAAATTATCGCCTTCTAGGTGCAAATGATGTGCGAATTTTGCAAGACTTCCCTCATTTGAATGCAGCAGATTTGGCAAATGCTTGGGCTTATGCTGAGGCACACCCAGAGGAAATTGAAGCAGCAATCGCCAGAAATGAGGAAGATTAAAAAATGGTGCGTCTTTATGCAGATGAAAATTTTCCACTGGTAATCGTGGAATTACTGCGAACTTTTGGTCACGATGTTTTGACAGTGCAGGAAGCTGGAAATGGTGGATTGGGGATTCCTGATGAAGATGTGTTAGCCTTTGCTATTAACCATAATCGAGCTATTTTGACACGCAATTGGGATGATTTTAGACACCTGCACCGTTTGCAACCTGACCATAACGGTATCATTATTTGCAAAGAAGATTTGAATACAGAGAGACAAGCTACACTGATTAATGAAGCTATTTCTACAGTCGAAAATCTCACAGGTAAATTGATTCGGGTAATTCGTCCGCCAAGCGTGAAAACAAGCTGATTGCTCAACAACTACCCCAGCAGATTATAATCGACAGCCATGAATCGTGCGGAAAAGTTACAAAAAGTCGATCGCGCCGGATGAAGCTGGACGTTATCGGCAATTAGATGTCAAAGCCGCCGGTACCGAATACCTCTGCCTCTTCTCTTCCTCCGCGCCCTCTGCGCCCTCTGCGGTTAAATTATTCCGAAACCACCGTAAATGGTGCAAGATGTCCCGTTAGATAAAGAATCAACAGCTACAGATGAAGATTTGATGTAGATTTGGGCGATCGCACCCATCACAGGTGACAACTACTATAGTGATTTTGCTATGGTGGTTGAGGCGAGTCGATCGGGCAAAGCAGATTTCACAGTAAAATGTACAGTTCGCTAACCCGTCCGCGCAGGTGAGGTTCGATTTCTACAACAAATTAGCTCACCTCAAAAACCAACATCGTTTACTAAAGGCTTAAACAAGCAATCCCGAAGGAGTAAAAAATCATGGTTCAAACTCAAGAACTTTCTCAAACATTAACTCTGCTCGCATCTGCTGCACCCAACGGAATTTCCGCTACAGAATTACGCCCGTGGGGTTCTTTTACAACACTTGAAGAAGGCCCAGGATACAAAATTAAGCGGATCGAAGTCAAGCCGGGACACCGCCTCAGCCTGCAAATGCACCACCACCGCAGCGAACACTGGATCGTAGTTTGTGGTACTGCTAAAGTTACTTGCGGTGAAACTGAACAAATTTTGTTTACCAATCAATCTACCTACGTTCCTCAGTGCATCAATCACCGTCTGGAAAATCCCGGAGTCATCCCGCTGATTTTAATTGAAGTGCAGAATGGCGAATATCTCGGAGAAGATGATATTGTCAGATTTCAAGACGATTACGCTCGCACAGAATCTAAGGCAAAGTAACTATTGGGCATAGGGAATTGGGCATAGGGCATAGGGAATTGAATATTCGCATCCATAAGTAACCCGAATTCCCAATTCCCGATTCCCAATTCCCGATGCCTAATACCTCATGTCCAAATAATCAAGGGTTAATTAAACCGAATTTACTATTAATAATAGTCTGATTCAGCTTGGGTCTGTGTCTGGGGCATTTCAAAATTAGAGGAGTCGTGAATATAACGCGCCGCTTCTTCCTCTAATCTATGAATCAAGTACGGTTCTAAACCATTTGTATGCCGCAGGGCTGCTAAATAACCATCTAAGTACAGTCGCAAGTCATCGAATCGATAACCTCTATTCCACATTTCGACGAGGGCGTCGGTGAGTTTTTGGTAGTGCCGGATTGTTTGGGTGTCTTGTAGCATGGTGTGAGTTTGAAATCCTTTGTGGTGTATAATGACGGCGGGATTTAGAAAATGCCTCGATTGATGCTGAGAAACTCCGCAGCAGGCTATTTCTAAATAAAAGTTTTTACCCTGCTCAACAGGCTACCCTCCATAAAAAATTTCACTCGCTGCAATGCGCCGTGGCTCGACTTTTTGGCGCGCACTTAGATAATTCGCGGTGCGTTTAATTGAGTCGGGATGTTGCTGAATTTTGCGGTCAAAGTGGGTGTGTGTTCCGGCTACCGAGCGAACGGTTGGAGGCATTTTAGAGTCTGTTGCGCAATTTGTCAACCTCCTAGGAGCGGGGGCCCTGTCGGGGGGTTCAGTTTTGGCTGGCGGTTGGGGCATAGGGTCGATCGGCTCTACACAGTCTTATTTTCATTGTAATGTCACCGCCAGAATGATTTAACCTTTCTGCGGGCTGACGATCGTAAATTGACAGAATCTTTAAAATTCATCCCCTCGGTTTATTCGTGGCTTTAAATAGAGCCAAGGCTTGAGTAGCGGTAGTTACAAAACCTTGACAAAAGCTCTGTTAACCTTGTAGCAATTCGTGATAAGGGAAGCTCGCCGCTGTGGGATCTGCAAGTATTTCAATTGTTGAAGGAAATCCGCACCTGCGATCGCTCTTGGGCTGGCATCTACAGCAAGTCGGTCATTGGGTGCACCAGTCAGCGGATATTAGTCATGCTAGGGAAATATTTTTCAGCCGCCAGCCAACCCTAGTCATTCTGGATGCCCAATTGCCGGATGGAGACGGTTTGGAATTTTGCCGCTGGCTCCAACAGCAGCAGCAGTCGCTGATTTTGATGCTGTCGGCGCGCAATTCCGAATCGGATATTGTCGAAGGTTTGAAATCCGGGGCTGACGATTATCTGACTAAACCGTTTGGGATGCAAGAATTTATGGCCAGGGTTGAGGCTCTGATGCGCCGCAACCGCATGATGATACCGCCGGCGACGCTGGAGTGCGGGCTGCTGAAAATTGATTTGGTGCAGCGCCGCGTGCGTTTGTACGAGGCGCACATCGAGCTGACTCCGCAGGAATTCAGCCTGCTGTACGTGCTGGCTCAAGCTGGAGGAGTGCCATTATCCCGATCGGACTTACTGCGCAGAGCTTGGCCCGATGCGATCGACAACCCCCGCACGATCGACACTCACGTACTTTCCTTGCGCAAAAAAATCGAAATCGATCCCCGACAACCGAGCCTGATTCAAACTGTGCGGAATGTCGGCTATCGGCTAAATCTGGAGTTTTTGAATACAAATCAACCGCATTCACCAGTACCCGGTGCTGTGCTTTCTTAGACTGCGATCGATCGATCGATCTGATTTTATGCTGGGAATTGATATCAATTCCGGCTGCATCGGAATTAATATAACCCGAAATCAGGACACGGCAGTGCC
>JANNOR010000003.1:0-3354 GCA_031399265.1 Cyanobacteria bacterium SOY_34_metabat_3
TTTTTTATATTTCTATTTATTATTATCGGGACAGGTGTTGGTCGTTCAACTATATGAATGGGGTTTTGGTAACGTGCAATGCCGTGTCCTCTATATCATTCCAGCGCAGCCGGAATTGATATTAATCATCGAAAATATCCAATTGTTCGCCCTCAGACTCTTGTTTGCCTTCTTTTTTAACACCCTTCCGCAGCCCGATCGCAATTTTACTGTGTTTCTCAATTTGCTTCATTACCTGTCTCGCCCTGTCTATCACCGACGGTGGCAAACCAGCCAATCTCCCCGCTTCAATCCCATAAGATTTATCAGCACCCCCGGGCTGAACTTGGTGCAAAAAAACAATTTGATCCGGCAATTCTTTCACCGTCACCTGATAATTAGCCACATTATCCAAAATAGAAGCTAACTCATTCAACTCGTGATAGTGAGTCGCAAAAATTGTCCGCGCCCGGATCTCATTTGCCAAATATTCCGCCACAGACCAAGCAATCGAAAGTCCGTCAAACGTCGCCGTTCCCCTGCCAATTTCATCTAACAAAACTAACGATTTCGGCGTTGCGTGATTCAGAATATTTGCAGTTTCATTCATTTCTACCATAAACGTAGATTGACCGGTTGCTAAATCGTCCACCGCACCGACGCGCGTAAAAATACGATCGCAAATTCCCAAATTAGCAGCCTTCGCCGGCACAAAACTGCCCATCTGCGCCATTAACTGGATTAAACCCACCTGACGCAAATAACAACTTTTGCCGCTAGCATTCGGCCCGGTTAAAATAATTAAATCAGGGCGTTTTTGTACTTCTTCCCGACCCAAAAAAGCGGAGTTAGGAACGAAAAAACCCGGCGGTAAAGACTTTTCTACTACCGGATGACACCCATCGATAATTTTAATTTCTCGACTTTCAACCATCTTCGGGCGACAGTAATTTTGATACACCGCGACTTCCGCCAAACCGCACAAAACATCGGCCGCCGCCACGGCGCGGGAAACGTTGCGAATAACTTCGGCGTGTTCTCCTACCTCGGCGCGCACTTTCGCAAAAATATCGTATTCCAACTGATTTAAATCTTCCCGCGCTGTCAGAATTCGCACTTCCCTTTCTTTTAATTCTTCTGTACTGTAGCGTTCTTCGTTGGTAAGAGTTTGCTTGCGGGTGTAGTCATTTGGTACTTGGTCAACTTTCGATTTGGTAATGCTGATGTAATAGCCGAAAGCTTTATTGTAGCCGACTTTTAAATTAGAAATTCCGGTGCGCTTTCTTTCATTTGCTTCTAAATTAGCAATCCATTCTTGGTCGCCGGAAGCCGTTTGTCGCATTTCATCGAGTAGGGAATCAACGCCCGAACGAATCAAGCCTCCTTCTTTTAAATGAATCGGCGGTTCGTCTACTAAATGAGCGTGAATTTTAGCAGCCAATTCTTCGACAATTGGCGGTACGTTTTGCAATGCTTTCAGATAGGGCGAGAACCCTTGAGCTGCGATCGCAGCTAATTGCGGCAGTTTTGCCAAAGAATCAGCTAAAGCCACCAAATCCCGCGCGCTAGCCGTTCCAGAACCGGCGCGGCCCGTGAGTCTTTCGATGTCGTAAATTTGGCGCAATAACTGCTGCAAATCTTGGCGCAGGGGGTTATTTTCTACTAATTCTTGAATGGTGTCGTGTCGGGCGCAAATACCTTTAATGTTGAGCAAAGGTTGCAGCACCCAGCGGCGCAAAGCGCGGCCTCCCATTGCGGTACTGGTTTTGTCAATCGCCCACAGCAACGAACCGTGAAAAACCCCATCTCTGACAGTTTGAGTAATTTCGAGATTGCGGCGGGTTTGGTAGTCGAGAGTCAGAAAATCAGTGAGAGTGTAAGTATGCAATCTTTGCAAAGGTACTGCTTTTTCCTTTTGAGTTTCTTCGAGATATTGCAGCAAACCGCCGGCGGCGCGCACTGCGAGGGAAAGGTGTCCGCATCCCATTCCTTCGAGCGATCGCACTTTGAACTTTTGTAGGATTCTCTGTTTGGCTTCGGACAAAGTAAACGGAATTTGCGATCGCAAAGAATAGCAAAACGAAGTCGGCAAACAATCTGGTAAATGCTCGGATTTCTCTCCGGGTCTCAACATACTCGCCAAATCCGGCGCATTAGTCGGAACCAGCACTTCCGAAGGCTGCAAGCGCAGCAATTCTAGGGTTAATTGTTCCAAACTGTCCGCTTGAGTAGTGACGAATTCTCCAGTAGAAATATCTGTATAAGCCAATCCCCAATGTTCCCCGGCGATGACAATTGCTGCTAAAAAATTATTTTGTCTGGGTTTGAGCATTCCATCATCAGTCAAAGTTCCTGGAGTCAGAATCCGGGT
The DNA here is from genome assembly GCA_031399265.1 of Cyanobacteria bacterium SOY_34_metabat_3. Lineage (GTDB taxonomy): Bacteria > Cyanobacteriota > Cyanobacteriia > Cyanobacteriales > Microcoleaceae > Microcoleus. The sequence goes on from JANNOR010000003.1 coordinate 2,351, forward strand.
AATTTCTCGCTTGACTTGGCGGCCTTCTCTAGCCGCGATCGAGGCATCTTCTACTTGATCGCACACTACCACAGCATAGCCTTTTTCTACTAACATCGAACTGTAGCGGTCCAGCGCGTGGTGCGGCACTCCCGTCATCGGCACTCGTCCGATTTCTTTGCCGCTTTCTTTGCTAGTGCAAACAAGCTCTAATTCCCGCGAAATTGTAACTGCGTCTTGGAAGAAACACTCAAAAAAATCGCCGACTCGAAATAATAAAAGAGCGTGGGGATATTGTTCTTTTACTTCCACATACCGCTGCATCATCGGTGTGAGCTTTGTGAATTCTAGCAGGCGGTGGTCGGCATTGGGGATGTTGGGTTGATTGGGGTCTGTTGGGGTAGATGCAGTGTAAGGCATAAAAGGCGATCGATAAATTTTAATCTTTAACAACTTTACCGCAAGCTCGGCTTTTAGGTATAACTAATGATACAATATTTGACGATTAATCCCCCCTTAACTAGGGTGCGTAATTCTCCAAATTCGGGGGGAGTGTTGAGCGATACGAAAGTCACGCACCCTACTTAATAATCGATAAATCTGCTTTTTCTTGAGAAGTTTTCCGTCGTCGCTTATCTAATGCGAACTAATATATCACACTTAGTGAGAACAAGTGCGAAAAGTTTATTTATTGTGAGAAAGGAGCGATCGCCGATCGACAAAAACAACCTCTGCTTCCAGACGTCGCAGGCTGTCTTCATCCAGTTGATCCTGGTGTGCGCCGAAGTACTGACGCAGCGTGTCGCGATACACCTGACGCGATTGCGGCGTGCCCAACGAGTTGATGTTCAAGGTCACACGTTGAATGCCCAAACGTTGCCACCGGCGCGCCGTCATCAAAATCAATTCGGCATCGAGATCAGGGCCGGCATAGCCGAAGGCTTCCACATCGATCTGATGAAACTGACGATAACGGCCCTTCTGCGGACGCTCGTGCCGGAACATCGGGCCGCAGGTCCACACCT
>JANNOR010000055.1:0-9958 GCA_031399265.1 Cyanobacteria bacterium SOY_34_metabat_3
CGATCGGCTTTGCCTTAATGTTCAGTGACGGCAACGGTTTTATCGGCAGCAGCGGCGGATTTTTCCTGTGGAATGTAGCCGACAACAGCCCGGCCACAGGAGAGGCCTATCAAGGTATTTTCGACTCGCTAAATTGGACGGGAGTACCTCTGAATGCCAAATTCTTTTTCCAATTAGTTTTTGCTGGAACTACGGCCACGATCGTTTCTGGAGCCGTTGCAGAGCGAATTAAATTCCTTGACTTCTTAATTTTCAGCTTGCTGTTAGTAGGCATTGCTTACCCAATTACCGGACACTGGATTTGGGGCGGCGGCTGGCTGGCAAAAGCAGGTTTCTACGATTTTTCAGGTTCGACAGCAATTCACTCTGTAGGCGGTTGGGCAGCTTTGATGGGAGCGGCATTTTTGGGGCCGCGGATTGGCAAGTACCGCGACGGCGATACTGTGGCGATGCCGGGACACAACATGAGCATTGCTACCCTTGGCTGTTTGATTCTGTGGTTGGGTTGGTTTGGGTTCAATCCCGGTTCGACAATGGCAGTCGATCCAAATGCGATCGCCCACATTGCGCTCACCACCAACACATCAGCAGCCTTCGGGGGAGTTGCCGCCACCATCACCGCTTGGTTGTATCTGGGCAAACCAGACTTGTCGATGATTATCAACGGCATTCTCGCTGGCTTAGTGGGAATTACTGCTGGCTGCGCTTGGATCAACATACCCAACTCTGCCATTATTGGCACGATCGCCGGCATCCTGGTAGTTTTCGCAGTAACTTTCTTCGACAACATTAAAATTGACGACCCTGTAGGCGCAACTTCAGTTCACTTAGTCTGTGGCATCTGGGGAACTCTAGCCGTTGGCTTGTTTTCTGACGGCCCTGGAACTGGAATTTATACCGCAGGCCCGAAAGCGGGATTGTTTGTAGGGGGAGGCTTCGATCAGCTAATACCGCAGTTGATCGGCATTATCTCTGTAGGCGGGATGACTGTGCTGCTGACTACGATTTTTTGGGCCGCACTCAAAGCTTTGTTGGGTATCCGCGTTTCTGCTGTAGAGGAGGCTGAAGGTTTGGATATCGGCGAACACGGGATGGAAGCTTACACCGGGTTTGTCAAGGAAACTAGCTCGGGTAATCGAACTGAAGGCGGATACGGCGATTATGGTGGGAGGACTACCAAAATTTAGAGCCAACTCGTACAGCGTTGGTTCGATCGACCTGCTTGCTGATTTCGGGCCCTAGAACGGCGATTTGTACGCCGTTCTAGGGCTTTTTCAACGTTCTCAATTGGTTGCTACGATCGCCAAATTACTTTAAAAACCCTGGTTTCTGCCTCCTAGATTGCGATATGTGCCTTGTTTTGGCGATCGCCCTCAAATCTTTGATGCGAATTATGATACAGTAATCCCGAAAAGCTCTCGTTCTGCATCCCCGCCCTTGCCCAAGACAGCACAGTGCTTGATTCTTACCAGAATTGAGGCTTGAATTGAGCGGCCAAATTTGATGCAGCAATCAGTGCCAATTATTTCAGTGTGGTGCCTGCAAATAGCTTGAGTTTATGGAGAAGTTTGGAGTTAGCAGAAGTAGAAGTCATAAATCCCTGTTAGGGATGGAAAGAAGCCGATCAAACACTGTTCCGGTTTGGGCTTTGCTATCTCTGCTGACGAACGGGGTACTAATCCTCGCAGTCGCTCAACTGCTGCGGGGACACAACTTGACAGAAAGCTCCCCAGCGAGTGCTGCGGTGACGGTAGAAAGCCCTGAAGAACAAATTCGCGTGCCGGCGACAAATTCTGCAAAGGCAGTGCTAGACGTGCCCGTTCCGGGACAGCGACACCGATGGAGTTATCAGGAGTGGGTGACGCAGTTAGGCCGCGAAGCTGAGGCGGCGGCGACGAATCGTCCCCCGAAACTTAGTGTTTTGGCTGGGGATTCTCTGAGTATGTGGTTTCCCACGAAGCTGTTACCGCCAGATCGCATTTGGCTGAATCAAGGGATTTCGGGGGAGACTTCCGTCGGTTTGCTGAAGCGCTTGCAGTTGTTCGATCGAACTTTCCCAGATACGGTGTTTGTGATGATCGGGATTAACGATTTGCTGCGGGGGGCCAGCGACGAAGGAATTTTGAACAACCAGCGACAGATTATCCGCGATTTGCGGTGGGCTCACCCCAAAGCACAAGTGGTGGTGCAGTCGATTTTGCCCCACAGCGGGGAACAATCTACTTGGGAAAATCGCGATCGGCTGTTGGCGATTCCTAACAGTCGGATTCGCGCCATCAATCGGCGGCTGAAAGAGATTGCTAATTCTGAAAATGTTTCCTATCTGGATTTGCAGCCGCTGTTTGCCGATGCTGACGGCAATTTACCAAAGGAACTCAGTACAGATGGCTTGCATCTTAACGATCGAGGTTATCTGGTTTGGCGATCGGCCCTACAAATGTTCAGTCAGATGCAGTTAAAAAATTAGTCAGTTGTCAGTTGTCATTAGTTAGAGGGATGAAGGATGAAGTCATCTTCTCCCCAACTCTGTCTCGAACTCTCTCCCTCTTTCTCTCCCTTTCTCCCCGTCTCCCCCTCTCCATGACTACTGACTACTGACTAACACCGCTTACTGTGGTCTCATGGCTGATGTCAAGTACCTGCGGATAGATTAAGAAAATATGAGAGTTCAGCATTTAGTATACGCTGATACAGAATAACAGTTTGTACAAATGGTGCAATCCAGAAGGCAGAGAATATTGGATCGATCGTTGACGAAATTAGATGAGTCCGGCAATATACAGTCGGATGCTTGAGGATTGGGGAATTATCTATTAAAGATTTGTTCTGCTAAAACAGGGACTTAAAACCAAATAACTATTGCATCTAAAAATCCTCACATCTAAAATCGGCTCCATCTTTCCTGCAAATTTGCTGAGTATTAATACAAGGTAAAAATAACGTGCTCAAAAAAAGTCTAACGATCGGCATCATCGCGCTGTGGCTGTTAACCGGGCCGCTGACGGGCAATGCCCTAGCTCAAGAAGCTGCTGGTGCTGTTGCTGCTGCACCAAATCCGATCGACAGCGGCGATACAGCCTGGATGCTGATCTCATCAGCACTGGTATTGCTAATGACACCAGGACTGGCGTTTTTCTACGGGGGACTGGTGCGATCGCGCAACGTCCTCAACACCATGATGATGAGCTTAGTCATGATGGGACTGATCGGCGTCACCTGGACGCTGTGGGGCTACAGCTTAGCCTTTGACGTTTCCACTCCAGCCTCCGAAGGCTTTGGTAAAGGACTCGAAACCTTCATCGGCGGGTTCGACTGGATGTTCTTGAACAACGTCGCAGCCGACAAACCAGACCCGATCGGCTACGCACCGACAATACCCCACCAAGTTTTCATGGTTTACCAGATGATGTTCGCCATCATCACTCCAGCACTGATTTCCGGGGCGATCGTCGAACGGGTAACATTTAAAACCTATTTCTGGTTCGTGCTGCTGTGGTCAACATTCATCTACTCTCCTTTAGCCCACTGGGTTTGGGGTAGAGGCTGGCTGGGCGCAATGGGAGCCTTAGACTTTGCCGGCGGCACAGTCGTCCACATCAGTTCCGGCGTCTCAGCCGTAGTCGCAGCTTGGGTAATCGGGCCCCGCAAAGACCACTTAAACAAGCCCCACACCCCCCACAACGTACCCTACGTCTTGCTGGGAATTGGCTTGCTGTGGTTCGGCTGGTTTGGCTTCAACGGCGGTAGCGCTTTGGGTTCCGGTTCTTTAGCAACCGTTGCTTTTGTCACCACCATGATTTCTGCCGCCGCCGGCGGTTTAACTTGGACAATTATGGAATGGGTGCTCAGAGGCAAACCGACAGCAGTCGGGATTGCTAGCGGTTTCCTAGCAGGACTTGTCGGCATCACGCCTGCGGCTGGATTCGTGCTGCCAGTGGGAGCGCTTTTGATCGGATCGATCACTTCAGTTTGCTGCTTCTTTGGCGTTAGCTTGCGCGCTAAGCTGGGATTTGACGACTCTTTGGATACCTTCCCAATTCACGGGCTCGGCGGGACTGTAGGCGCACTGCTGACTGGCGTGTTTGCGACTAAAGCGGTTAACGCCGCCGGAAATAACGGGCTGCTTTTCGGGAATCCGGGGCTACTGGGAATCCAGTTTGTCAGCGTCCTAGCGACTTACGCGTTCGCTGCTGTCGGCACATTTGTCATCCTGAAAATTCTGGCGCAGTTTATGGAACTGCGAGTGCCGTCATCTGCTGAAGACCAAGGTTTGGATATCGGCCAGCACGGGGAAGAGGCTTACGGTGAGGATTTTGCCGGCGGTTTCAGTTCGTTTGAATCTGGTGGTTCTCCTTTCGCGCCTAAGAAGGTTGGAGGCTGATTTTCGGTAGAAAGTTCGATCGTGCAGAGACTCCGCTATCTGGGTCTCTGCGCTTTTTTTTGAGTTTTTTTTGACGAACCGCTTTCGGCGCATTATATCAATTTTAGGTGCGCCGGAACGATCGGCTTTCGACGCGGCATTGCCGTTTCTGGCGCGACAGATGAATTGTAGGGAAACGGCACTGCCGTGTCCTGATGTCGGGTAATATTGATTCGGATGCAACCGGAATTGATATTAGCGAAGCGACGCGACGAAAGCGGTTCATTCCTTTTTCCCTCTCAATATCTCGATCGTACAAATAACATATCTCATCCTTCCTACTGAGCCAATAATCCCGATCGCACCCCAGGCATTCTAAAATCAAAGGTAATTAACCTAGATTTCAACTCGGTACCGCATGGATACTAAAGCTTTTAAACGATCGCTCCAACAGTCTGAGAACTACCACCGCAAGGGTTTCGGACACGAAGCTGAGGTTGCGAATGTGATGGAGACGGCTTATCAAAGCAGTCTGATCCAGCAAATTCGGGACAATAATTACAGGCTCCAACGCGGCGCAGTCACGATCCGGCTGGCTCAGGCTTTTGGCTTTTGTTGGGGAGTGGAACGCGCTGTGGCGATTGCTTACGAGACTCGCCAGCATTTCCCCTCCGAACGGATTTGGATTACTAATGAGATTATTCACAATCCCTCTGTAAATCAGCATTTGCGGGATATGGAAGTTGGTTTTATTTCTGTTGAAAAGGGACTTAAAGATTTTTCGGTTGTCGATAGCGGCGATGTGGTAATTTTACCCGCTTTTGGGGCGAGCATCCAAGAAATGCAGTTGCTTAATGATAAGGGCTGCAAGATTGTTGATACTACTTGTCCTTGGGTTTCTAAGGTTTGGAATACTGTTGAGAAGCACAAGAAGAGGGACTATACTTCGATTATTCATGGTCAGTACAAGCACGAAGAAACTGTGGCGACGAGTTCTTTTGCTGATAAGTATTTGATTGTGCTGAATTTGCACGAAGCTGAATATGTTAGCAATTATATTTTGCATGGGGGCGATCGCGCTGAGTTTCTTGCTAAGTTTAACAAAGCTTATTCTGCTGGTTTCGACCCAGATGTGGATTTGGAAAGTGTCGGAATTGCTAACCAAACTACTATGCTCAAAACTGAGACCGAAAATATTGGCAAGTTGTTTGAAAAGACGATGATGCGCAAGTTCGGGCCGGAAAATTTAAACGAACATTTCCTCAGTTTCAATACTATCTGCGATGCGACTCAGGAACGCCAAGATGCTATGTTGAGTTTGGTTGAGGAAAAGTTGGATTTGATGCTGGTGATTGGCGGTTTCAATTCTTCTAATACTACCCACTTGCAGGAGATTGCGATCGACCGCACTATTCCTTCTTATCACATTGATTGTGCGGAGCGGATTTTACCGGGAAATCGCATCGAACACAAGCCTTTAGGGGCAGATTTGGTTGTAGCTGAAAATTGGCTCCCTGATGGTAATATTGTCGTGGGCGTGACTTCGGGTGCTTCGACTCCCGATAAGGTTGTTGAGGATGCGATCGATCGCATTTTGGCGATGAAAGCCGCTGTGATTGCCTAATTATCTTGTTTCCGTACTGCACTCGGAACGATCGTTTTCTCGGTGCAGTGCGATCGTCTCGATCGCCCATACACGATAATTCTGATGTTAAACTAATTTCAAGCGATGAATTATACACCATCACCCGATCGCGCCCATTCTTGTAATTATTCACCTGCTCCATCGCCCCTCTCAATTTCTCCCTTTCCTCCTCCAATATTTTTTAAGTAAATTATTAAAAATTCGCCTTTTTTTTCGGGTAAAAAGCTTGACACCGCTGCGTTGACAAGGTATCATTTAATAATGGGAATAGTGGCAATTTTTAAATTAATGTTACCACTCCCATTATTTAAAATATACCTCACAAGTCAACCGCAAGTCAATAGGTAAAAACTCCTTTCTTTGCGCCGCGATTGGAAATTGTGAAAGCAGCACGATCGATGCAGCAGAGAATGGCGAATTAAGCAATGTTTGCCATCTGGAATTGTCTCGTGTCTCCCTGAATCATATCAAATCCCGTAGCATCGAAATTAAGATTACTCACAACTAGGACACGGCTTGGCCTACAATTAATCACGGTAGGGACACGGCATCTTGAGTGTCCTCTATATCTATATCATTCCGATGTAACCGAAATTGAGATCGCGAGATGCTTTGTTAGCGCTATTTGGCATCTCCGACTTAAGAGAGATGCGAGGATGATCGAGACTAAACTAGACACAAGAGCGTCCCAGATTCGAGCCTTAAATTTATCGGCATTGGCGGCCGTGTCTGCCCGAGCAAAAAATTCATCGCCCGCATCCAGGTAAAATAAAAAAAAGCAGGACTCGCGCGCCGAGTATTTCATGAACAAATCGCTGACTCGCCAAATCACCGCAGGTATCGGAATGGCCTTGGCGCTGCTAATTTTAAATGCGGCAACTTCCTACCGCAATACTCTCAAGTTAATGGAAAACGAAGGCTGGGTGAGTCACACTCACCGAGTTTTAACCGAACTCGAAGCCACGCTTTCCACGTTAAAAGATGCTGAAACCGGACAGCGTGGTTATTTGCTGACGGGAGAAGAACGGTATTTGGAACCGTATCACAGCACGATCGCCCGCATCAACAAACAAGTAGACGGATTGCAGCAGCTAACCGCCGATAACAACCGGCAGCAACAGCGGATTCGTGACTTGAAAATTGCGATCGACTCTAAGTTAGCCGAACTTCAAGAAACTATCATTCTGCGGCGCGAAAACAACTTAGAAGCAGCCATGCAGATAGTAAAAACTGGTAGGGGAAAGCAAATTATGGGTAACATTCGGCAGCAGATAGCCGCCATGACTGCCGAAGAAACTCAGCTATTACAGCAGCGCGCCCGAGAATCTCAAGCCAGCGCTAATTTGACAATCCTCACTTTTACCGTTGCTGCTTCAGTAGATGTGCTGTTGATGGTGTTAGTTTACTATTTGGTGCAGCGCGATCGAACTTGGCGCGACAATGCCGAAATCAAGCAAAATCAACTGTTAGAACAGCTAGAGGAAGATCGCAATTCCCTGCAATTAACCGAAGAACGTTTCCGTCGCGCCATTCTCGACGCGCCACTGCCAATTATGCTGCACGCTGAAAACGGAGAAGTTTTGCAAATTAACAAGGCTTGGACAGAATTCTCAGGCTACCAATACTCAGAAATAACCACAATTGAAGATTGGACAGAAAAAGCTTATGGTAGCCGCAAATCGGTAGTGCAACAAGATATCGAACGGCTGCACCACTTAAATCGGCGCGTTTCTGAAGGCGAATACATAATTACCACAGCCAGCGGCGAAAGTCGAATTTGGGACTTTTATTCTGCACCTTTAGGCAAGCTTTCCGACGGCAGAAGTTTAGTAATTAGTACCGCCATTGACGTAACTGCTAGCAAACAAGCAGAAGCCGAAATTCGGATGCTCAACGCTACCTTAGAACGGCAGGTGCAACTCCGCACTAATCAACTTCAAACAGCTAACGATGAATTGGAAGCTTTTACCTATACCGTCGCCCACGATTTGCGCGCTCCCCTGCGGGGAATGCAGGGATTGGCTGAAGCTTTATTAGAAGATTACCGCCACCTCCTCGACGAACTCGGTCAAGAATACGCCCAGCAAATTGTTAATTCTGGGCAACAATTAGAACAATTAATTCAAGATTTGCTAGCCTACAGTCGCCTGAGCCGCACAGATTTATCGCTGCAAGTTGTAGATTTAGAATCTGCTGTCGCCGAGGCAATTGCTATGGTACAAGCCGATGCTAAATCCAGCGGCGCTCAGATTAGTGTTCGGTCGCCCTTATTTACAGTAATTGCTCACCGTGTTACTTTAGTTCAAGTAATCGTCAATCTGCTCACCAATGCTCTAAAATTTGTGGAAGGCGCACCGCCGCAAGTGCAAATATGGGCTGAGGAAATTGATCTGCCTCAAGAGCCAGAGACAGACGCGCCGACAGCGGGAGAATGGGAAAAGGGGACATGGGGACAGTGGGAGAATTCCCAGTTACTGATTTCCAGTTGCCAATTGCCCGCTCGCACAATCCGTCTTTGGGTAGAAGACAACGGCATCGGTATTGCTCCCGAACATCAAAAACGGATTTTTCGCGTCTTTGAACGGCTGCACGGTATCGAGTCTTACCCCGGAACTGGTATAGGATTGGCTATTGTACAAAAAGGAGTCGATCGCATGGGCGGTCAAGCTGGGTTGGAATCTCAATTAGGACAAGGCAGTCGATTTTGGATACAACTGAGGAAGCACGAGGGAAATGCAGACGATTTTGCTGGTGGAAGATAATCCCGTTGATATTTTGTTGATGCAGCGGGCTTTTCGCGATCGAACTTTTACTAATATTTCGCTGCAAATTGTCCGAGATGGAGATGCAGCGGTTTTTTATTTGAATGGTGACGCAGAATACAGCGATCGCGATCGCTATCCTTTACCTGCGATAATTTTACTAGATTTGAAGTTGCCCAGGCGATCGGGCCACGAGGTTCTCGGTTGGCTGAAGCAGCAGCCTCAACTAAAACGCTTGCCGGTAGTTATTCTTACTTCTTCTAACCAAACACTTGATGTCAATCGAGCTTACGATTTAGGGGTAAATTCTTATTTGGTTAAACCGGTCGGATTTGCTTCTTTATCGGAAATGATGCAGAGTTTTGGCAAGTATTGGCTCAATCATACTGAACTGCCGGAACCTATCGATTTTTCTGGTTTATAGTAGCGGTTTTTCGGTTTTCATGGCTGGTTTCTTCGTTATCAGGAAGCTCCAGGTAAGGAGTGATATCGTTTCTGGTTGCATCGTCAGGTGATTTAACCTTTATAGAACAACGCAGAGAACACAGAGGGAGATCGCAGAGATGAATAATTCCGATGAAGAATAGATTTGATATGAGATATGATAAAATACCAGCAAATACAATCAATATACGTGCCAGTCTAATTAACCAACCAACTAAATATTCAAATCGTCTGGATTGCTCAATAACATATTCTTTGATTTAAGAATGTTTTCGCCCATACAAAAAGTGAAATTCCCATGCTATCTATTCTGTTGATAGACGACAACCCGAACGATCGCCTGATGATCGAGCGAGAATTGAGAAAAACTTTTTCCGATTTAGAAATTAAGTCGGCTATTGATGCCGAAACTCTCGAACAAACCTTGGCAACAGGGGGTTTTGATTTGGTAATTACCGACTACCAACTGCGCTGGAGTGACGGATTAACTATTCTCCAACAAGTTCAAAGCCGCTACCCAATTTGTCCGGTAATTATGTGTACTGACAGCGGCAGCGAACAAGTCGCAGTCGATGCGATGAAAGCGGGTTTGAGCGATTACGTGTTCAAAGGACGGCACTTCAAGCGGCTGGCGGCGGCCGTGGCGGAAAGCTTGGAAAAACAGCAGTTGCGCGAGAACTACGCGAAAACGTCGGCGCAGTTGGCAATTTCTGAGGAAAGGTTGAGGGTGGCAATCTCCGCCTCGAA
>JANNOR010000061.1:0-75751 GCA_031399265.1 Cyanobacteria bacterium SOY_34_metabat_3
GTGTCCCTACAATTAATGGGTAGGGACACGGCACTGCCGTCTCCTCTATATTATTTCGGCGCAGCCGGAATTGATATCATTAGCTATTACAGTAAATTAAATTCAGATACCCGACTTCTTATAAGCAGTCGGGGCTCTAAAACGTTTCCCCGACTCACAAATTTTGCAACAGTGTTAGTATCTACGCAAGACTTTGGAAGTTTTGAGATATAGAAATTCAAAGATATCAGGAGTTACAACTTAATGACAGTAGCCAATAGTTCTATGGGTAGTCTGCGGTCTTGGTTCGATCGTACTTTTGTGCATTGGCGAGGTGATTTGACTGGTGGGCTGACTGCCGCTGTGGTTGCCCTTCCTCTAGCCCTGGCCTTTGCTGTGGCTAGTGGTGTCGAACCCAAGGCAGGACTCTACACGGCAATTGTGGCGGGAACCGTGGCGGCGGTATTTGGTGGTTCTCCGGTGCAGATTACAGGGCCCACTGGAGCGATGGCGGTAGTCCTGATTGGGATTGTTACCAAGTATGGTATCGAGAAAGTGTGGATTGCCGGGGTAATGGCAGGAATTATTCAAGTTGCCCTGGGCGTTGCCAAACTAGGTAGACTGATCAAGTTTATTCCCTATCCAGTCACAGCAGGTTTTACCAATGGTATCGCTGTGATTATTTTTTGCGGACAGTTGAATAATTTCTTTGGGTTCCAGTTGCCCCGCAGCGAACATTTTTTACCGGGACTGTGGCAGACTTTTACTCATTGGGAAGGATTAAACTTGCAGGCAGTCGGGTTAGCAACCGTGGTGATTGTCACCAAGCTACTTTGGACAAAGATTCCGACTGTTATACCGGGTTCATTGGTAGGGTTGGTGTTGGCAACGGCGATCGCCTCTTTCTTTCACCTGGATGTTCCCACCATTGGTTCTATTCCACAATCGTTGCCGATGCCCCAAGGAATTCCCCACGCTAATGATTTTACGCTGATCCGAGAATTGATTAATCCGGCATTAGCTTTAGCGGCATTGGGCAGTATTGAATCGCTGCTATCTGCTGTGGTTGCCGATGGTATGACTGTCAGCGAGAAACACAACAGCGATCGCGAATTGATTGGTCAAGGCTTAGCAAACATTGTAATCCCATTCTTTGGTGGTATTCCAGCAACGGGAGCGATCGCCCGTACAGCCGTGAATGTGCGATCGGGCGGCAAAACCCGGTTGTCTGGAGTCGTTCATGGGGTTGCACTGGCAATCATCGTTTTGACATTAGCACCTTTAGCCGCTCAAATTCCCCTGGCAGCATTGGCAGGAATTTTGATGGTGACGAGTATACAGATGATTGAGTGGGAGGCGATCGGCTTACTGATGCGCGCCACCTACTCTGACTTCGGCGTCATGATGCTGACTTGGATGGTAACGATTCTGTTTGATTTGGTGCTGGCGGTGGAAGTCGGGCTAATTGCTGCTGGGGCATTATTCATTAAGCGTATGAGCGAGCTCAATTTGACGAAAATCCCCGAAACAGAAGCCTTTCCACCCAATATACCCCTTGAATTGAGCAAAGAAATTGCCGTTTATCGGGTTGATGGGCCTGTATTTTTTGGGGCAGCAGAACGGTTTGTTACCTTCCTGCGAGATGAACCTGAAGTGAAGTATCTAATTTTGCGGATGCGGTATGTGCCTAATATGGATACTACTGGACTCGTGGCCTTGGAAGACATCTATTCCGATTTGAAACGGCATGACTGTCGCCTCCTTTTGACTGGCTTACAGTCTGAAGTTAAAAACTTGTTAGAACGTACCAGATTGCTGGACAAAATTGGTAAACAAAACTGTTTCGAGACAACTGATGCAGCAATTTTTTCGTTAACTCCGGCAATCAATTCTCCAGTCTCTCCTCCATCAGTTAGTCAGCCTGAAGAATTGATTCAAAGCTAAAAATGCCAGTGCTAGTTGTTTGCAACTATTGTATTGACAATCCAAAAGTGCTGGGATTTTTTCTACTCTTATAGATAGCTTAAAACCCAATACGATTCTGTTAACACTGTTAATTCCCCGGAGATCCCCCTCGCATCCCCCTTAAGAAGGGGGACTTTGAGAAACTTCTTGTCCCCCCTTTTTTCAAGGGGGCTAGGGGCGATCGGTCTTATCTGAACCGTATTAGCTTAAAACCAGCGCTTTTTCAGTTTCTTTAAGTGCGATCGTCTCAAATTCCCCACTAACAACCGCAACTGGTTCAAATTACCCATTTCCCCCCCATACTTCCAGCGCACGTAAGCCTGCGAAACCTCCTCAATCACCTCCGATTCATCAGTTCCATGATTAGCGCGCATCGCCTCAGCATACTCCAAAGGCGTTTGAGCGCGAGGCTTCACAAATCCCCGACTCGCCAAATCCTTCAACATTTCCTGATAAACTCCCTCCACAGCCGGCAATTTCCCCAGCCAGCGACGGTAACGCCACTTGCGCCACAGTTGCCAAATTAACCACCCAAAGAAGCCAAAGCCGATCGCACTAATCAAACCAGTAAACAACCCCACCCAGCCCTTCGCAAACTGTCCCAAAAACCATCCCACAATCAAACCGATCCAGCCGAACACAAAAGCGAACACTGCATCTAACCCACTTCTCACAGGCGTTGGTAGCCAACCCGCTATCCACTTCCAAAACGACTCCAGCACGCTAAAAGTCTGGTTGTCTTCCACCGAAGCCGGAATCAGTGGATAACCGGGAATCGGATTAAAAGCAAACCAGGCATTATTGGGAAAATACACTTCCGTCATCAAGAAAGCGTCGGTATTTTTGACAACATACAAACCTGTAAATGGGTTGAATTCCCCCGTATCGAAACCGCCAGCCATGCGCGCCGGAATCCCGATCGACCTTAGCATAATTGTCAACACCGTCGAAAAGTGGTCTGGATATCCACCAGTCACCTTTTTCCCGCCCTGGGTGTTTTTATAACCAAACAGAAAACCCTCAACCAAATCTTCCGTCTCCTCTAGATAAGGCAAGGCTTTTTCAATCTTATAATTCGGGTTTTGCTTCAAATATTGAGCTAAATATAGAGCTTTTTCGTAGGGAGAGTCGATCGCCCTTTCCGACTTTGATACCCTAGTTCTAGCCTGCAAAATTTCCTCAGTTTTTGCGCGCACCTTCGCAGCAATTTTCGGCGGCACATCTAAATAGAACTTGCGAATGTTTTTCGGATAATTAGTACCAGCTTTATCCAGCAAAGCCCGATCGCGAAAAGGTACATTAGAAATCACCGTATAAGTCATACCTGCCGCCAATTCTATAGGCGATCGCAAACCGCCCTCCGCATCAAACGCCACCTCTGGACTCGGAAAATACAGTTCCTTCGGCTTGTTTAAAGCCGGAATCAAATTCGGCAATTGAGCAACAATCGTATAACTTTGAATCACCTCTTGAGTTCGAGGCGCATTCGGAAACGGATTCAGATAAAATTGATAAGACCACTTAGGTCTAGTCAATTTTTGAGCTTTTTCATTGCGAGAAATTTCCCAACCTTGACCAGTGTATTTGTCAAAGCCTAATACTCGCCAAAAACCCGCAGCTTGCGATCGGACTCGCATCACCACTTCCGGTTTCAGATCGCCACGCAAATTTTGATTGATCCGCTGATTGAAACCGTAATAAAAAGTTGAATCCACCTCACCTGGCCCTGTGTCTGGGTTTCTCCCCCTTCCTCCGCCAGTTCCTTTTTGGTTTCCGCCTCTGACATATCCCGGATTGAGAATACTGCGCGAGTCAAACTCTCCCTGATATTGAATTGGAGCACTTACCGGAAAAGTCCGCAACTGATAGCCAGGGAAGCGTGGCAAAAACGCAAAAATAGTCAGTCCTAAACCAATAGTTATCAGAAACAACAAGCCAAAATACTTGGGGGATAAAGTAGCAGCAAATAGCGACCAGTTGTTGTTTTTCTGTTTCTCTTTACCTTCTAGATTCTGCCTTTTATCTTCTATTTTCGAGAGTCCCAAGCGCGATCGATAATCCAACACCAAAGTCGGAAGCGCTAAAGCTAAAAACACCAGTAGCAGCGGCCCAAAAGTCAGTGTTTGGCTGAGAGTCGCTGCTACGCTTAACAGAATTAGCCCGATGACGATCGAATAGCCTAAATCCTTGCGTCGGGGCAAATCGAAGCTGTGGAGGACTTGAAGGTGAATTAACAGTTGCGCTAAAACTAGCCGCGTATCGTTTAACTCTCCCACCAAGCGGCTAAAAAAAGCGAACAGGGCCACCAGCATTCCAATAGCTATGCAGAACTTAGCAGCTACATTGCGATCGTGGCGACGATACCAACTCCAAGTTCCTCCCACAAGACTAACAGGCACTGCCCAGAGGTTCAGGGCCTCCTCAGCAGCAACGTCAGTGGCCACAATTCCCACAATTACCAACAACTGAACTAGGATTCGCAGCAGTAAAGAATCCTCAGTCACCGGCGGAGGCATTGCCTCAATCTGCTCCCACAGCTTACCTAAAACGGGTATCTTTCGCAGGTTGTCAGTTGTCATATGCACCCATCCGATTTTAGATTTTAGATTAAATCCACAGATAAATCTGGGTTTTAACTAATCTCTCAATCTTATTTCTCTGTCATTCTATTTTAGGTTAAATCCACAGATTAACTTCACAGATTAATCTGGGGGCTTTAACTAATCTCTATTTATTTTTGCTTTTCACTACAGAATTCGGCAGATTGCATCCGTTTTTTGTGTGAGGTCAAACCGCAGAGTAAAAACCTAAATTATTTACTCTAATTTTACCTTTCTAGTTGCTATTTTGTTCTGCCAAAATAGGACGGACAGCAAACATCAGAGGTCTGGTCTCGAAGTTTTGGAATCGAACTTCTAGGGCATAGGTCTTATCAGGTTGCGGGTCAAACAACTCCACACTTAAATGCCCCGAATTCGGACGCTGTGCAGTTGCTTCGGCATCTCCTCCCTTGAGTTCCAAACTTCCAGCCCCGGGAAATTGGCACTCAACTCTTAAAGACGGCATCGGCTGTTCTGTGTTGCGGTTCGACACGTATTGGGCCTCTAGAGTCAGCGCACCCAATGCAGTCAGCCATTCCCGCGAAATTGGCGGCTGATTTACAGGACAATTCAAAGTTAGAGAGTCAATGATTCCCCGGGCGGCTAACAGCGACATTAACATTTGCTGATCGGTAGTTGCCACTTCGTAATTGGGCAAATCTTCTACTTCTACATCTGTACCTCCTCGGGCATAACCTCTGAGAAGTAAACCCGCCATTTCGTTGAGTTCCTGAGACTGGCCTGGAAACAAGCTATCTACAGCGCGAACTAACTTCGATCCTTCCCGCAGCGACGACATTACCAGATTCTGACAGGGCTCTAGCAGTTGAGCAAAGACCCCTTGGGCGATCGGAATTGGCAGGCGTCCCCATCTGATATTTTGCAGTTGGGGTGTCCAGAGGTGCAGGGGGGGAACCCATTGCGGGGCTGCATCGTCCGGGTAATCGTGGTCGTAGCTTTTGAGTTCTGTTTCCCAGGGGAACAGGGGCGGGTTAGATTCAATTTCGGCTCTAAGCCTTTCTTTTAACAAGGTCTGAAAACGGTCTTGCACGGTCGGTATGTCTCCAATTGTCAGCGGTTGTACGGGTGCATTGCTGTGCGCCCCTACTTGATAGTCCAGCGGGTCTGGTTCGTCCCATTCCCAGTATTCCAACCCGAAATTCTCTTCTGTGTCTCCCCACTCTTGTGAGCGAGGGGGTCGATCGAGGTATTCGTCATCTTCGCTAGAAGCATTCGGCGTTGGCGCCTGCAATATCCAGTCTAAAAAGTGACGCTCGAAAGCCTCTGCATCCCTGTTCGTTTCGTTATTCATCACTAGATGCCCCTTCTCCGGAATCTGAACGATTTCGTAACTCCCAGGCAAGTTCGAGCAATTTAAACCACCGTTTCTGTACCTGGGCTACCGTGCTGCCGAGGGTTTGCGCGATCGCTGACTCCGACAGACCCTGTTGCTTCAACTTTAGCAAACGCTGTCCCTCTGGGCCAATTTGTTCGCCAAAATCTTGCCACAGAGAAGGCAGCAAACCCAGATTGCGATCTAAGTCTGCTTCCAGCCACTGGTGAACCAGTTCCCAGCGGTGCGACATGGCGAACCTGAGCAAATGGTACTTGAAGCGTTGCTGCAAATAGTCTCTTTGGCGGGGAGTTATACCCAGAAGCGACTCTATTTCATTAGTCGGCAAGTCTTGCAAGCGCAGCACGAAGTAATCCGCGCATTCTTGTTGGTTGCGCTCTTTCAAGTAGGCGACTAATTCGTCAATCACGTTTTGCCGCAAAGATTCTGACTCGTCGCCTTGGGGGCGAATTGCCGCCGAACCCTGTCCGGCCATCGCTTCCCGCACTGAGTGCACCGAAGTGTCGTTCCAAGTCTGGTCAGAATCTGTAGCCCCCCCGTCGGCGGCTTGTTCCATATCTACAGAAGTTTCTTTGGGCTGCTGCTGGGAAAACGTTTGCGCCCGTAAAATAATTAGTTGCTGGCTGCGGTTCCGAGGCAAAGGAATGCGCCGCTTGCCGAAGCGCTCTACAAAGGCCATGTACTCTGCTAGTTCTAAGCGAGTGCGAGGGCTGTAGGTGGGTGGCAGTTGGGTTTCGCGCCGGAATGCTTTTAAAGCTTCGAGATAAAATCCTTGTAAAAAATCTTTGATCAGTTCTACTCGCGCCTGATAGCTAGACTGCACCTGGGGAGGAGTGATGTAGCGATAGACGATCGCGCTGAGGGTACTGTGCAATTCTACTCGCCCAGGCGCAGAGCCTAAATTTTCATAGTGGAGACATTGTTGCAAGCGATGCCTAGCGAGGCTCTCGGCTGCACCTTCTATATCTCCTGATGATTGAATCCGCTGACTTTCGGTGCATATCCTGTTGACTTCTGCTGCGAGTCGCCCTGCTACATCTTGGCAGTTCTGCTCAGACGCGCGAGTGGACTTTTTGAGTTCGTCTAACAGCAGTTGAAATATGGTTTCCACGCTCTGGCAGATTTCCCGCATGATGGTTTACAGCTAACATTGAAAGTAGCACACCCTTGCGACTTTAAATCTGGGATTTTATATTTTATTCTGGGCAGTGCTAGGTATCACATACTTGACCGCACACCTTTTACCAAAGAATTGGGTCTAAACCCTCCCCCTTTGAGGGGGAATTTCTTTTATGTTAGTATTTTTGTGATAGACCAGCTATCATAAGGACAAGAATTGCGAGTACCCCTATGTTAGTTTTCGAGTTCAAAACCTACGGCAAGCCCGCTCAGTTTAGCGCAGTCGATCAAGCCATCCGAACGACTCAGTTCATTCGGAACAAGGCGATTCGGCTGTGGATGGACGGGCAAGCTAAGTCATGGATTGAACTCTCAAAGCACTGTGCCATACTAGCCAAAGAATTTGAGTTTGCAAATAAGCTGAACTCACAAGCAAGGCAAGCCGCAGCAGAGCGGGCATGGGCAAGCATCTCTCGATTCTACGAAAACTGTAAAAAGAAGGTTGCTGGTAAAAAGGGTTTCCCAAAATTTCAGAAAGATGGCAGATCCGTAGAGTACAAAACTTCTGGATGGAAACTGTCGGACGATCGCAAATCAATCACCTTCACCGACAAAAATGGTATCGGCAGATTGAAAATGAAAGGTACTCGCGACCTAAATTTTTATCAGCCAGACCAAATAAAACGAGTCAGATTGGTAAAACGAGCAGATGGCTACTACGTTCAGTTTTGTGTATCTGTTGACCGGAAAGAAAAGATTGTGCCAACAGGCAAGACAATTGGATTAGATGTAGGACTTAACCATTTCTACACTGACTCTAATGGCCAACAGGTTGAGAACCCTCGATTTTACCTATCAGGCGAAAAAAAAATGAAACAAGCTCAAAGACTTGTTTCTCGCAAAGTTAAAGGCTCTAGCAATAGACAAAAAGCTAGAACTCACCTAGGAAGAGTTCACCTCAAAATAAGTAGACAGCGTAAAGACCATGCTGTGAAATTGGCACGGTGCGTAATCACATCTAACGATGTTGTGGTTTATGAAGACTTGAGGATCAAGAACATGGTGAGAAATCACTGTCTAGCAAAATCTATTAGTGATGCTGGATGGTATCAATTTAGAGTTTGGTTGGAGTATTTTGGCAAGGTATTTGGGCGCATCACTATTGCGGTTAATCCTGCCTACACGTCTCAAAAATGCTCTGACTGTGGCGTAATTGTGAAAAAATCTCTGTCTACTCGTACACACGTTTGTAGATGTGGGTGCAAATTAGACAGAGATCGCAACGCTGGTATAAACATCCTTAACTTGGGATTGGGTACGGCGGGACACGTCGGAACCTCTGTACTTGATGCAGAAATCGCTTCTGGAAATTCGACCTCTACTTTGGTTGGTGCAAACCTACTACGGCAAGTTGGATCGTTGAAAGAAGAATCCTCGTGCCTGATTGCCGAGGAGTGTCAACCTGAAATTCTTAAACTCAAATCTCAAATTAACTGACTGATGGATTTAGACCAACAGATTCAAGCACTGATCGAAAAAGCTCCGCCCGACGGTTCGACGCCACAAATCTTAGAGGCGATCGCCCCGGCGCTGGTGTTGATTGCCCAACAGCTACAGCACCTCGAATACTCGATCCTGCAAGCGGTAGACCAAAGTTGGGCGATCGTGGTTTTGAGCAATCTCAAGGAACCGGGACGGGAAAAGAGGGTGATTTATGCTTGGAGCAGTTTTCAAGATGCGTCGCAAGCAGCGGCGGCGGGCGATCGCGTCAGACCGGTGTCTTTGCCTGTCACTCACATTTTATTTCAGACGATCGCTCTAGAAGGTCTCGACAGCATTGTTTTTTTTGAAAATGCTGGCAATCTGGAAGTCGGGACGGAAATTCCTCGCGAGCAAGTGCAGAATTTAATTAACGTTTACTTGCAGCAGTATCGATCGACTCTACAGTCAAATTCTAGCAATCTCCCGCCGGACATCGCATAATATTGAGTCATTAGTGAGTTGTTATTGGTTAGTTGTTGGTTATTGGTTATTAGTTATTAGTTATTAGTTATCATCAACAACTGACAACTAACAACTGACAACTAACAACTGACAACTTCTAATAAAGTCGGCTCAAAACATAATCGGCTAAATCAATCAAAGCTTGGCGGGATTCTGAATGGGGCAGGGCAGCCAAGTATTTCACAGCTTGATGTGCGTGATGTGTGGCTAGTTCTCGCGATCTGTCTATGCCTTTAGAATCTGCTACCAGTGCCAGGGCCTGCTCTATATCTCCTTCTTGAGCGAATTCGCGTTCTATGAGAACTTCCAAGTAAGGCTTTTCTTCGAGAGCAAATAGCGCTGGCGCTGTCAGATTACCGCTGATCAAATCCGAGCCTGCGGGTTTCCCTAAAGTTTCCGTTGAAGCGGTGAAATCTAATATATCATCTACTATTTGGAATGCCAAACCAATGTTGCGACCGTAGTTGTACAAATCGTCTGCTATTTCCGCTGAAACCTCGCTCAGACAGCCGGCTGCTTTGGAACTGTTGGCGATTAAAGACGCTGTTTTGTAATAACTTTTTTCGAGGTACGCTTCGATCGACAAACTGGTATCAAATCCATTTAGTCCCTGTTGAATTTCCCCCTCAGCTAAATCCATAATCACTTCTGAAAGCAGTTTGACTACTGGCAGGTTATCCAGATTTGCCAAATGCCAACTGGATTGAGCAAATAGAAAATCTCCCGCCAATACTGCCACTCGGTTGTTAAACCGACTGTGTACCGTCGGTACTCCCCGCCGCAGATCCGACTCGTCCACCACGTCGTCGTGAACCAGACTAGCCGTGTGGATCATTTCCGTGATTTCAGCTAGGCGGCGGTGTTTTTCGGTGATTGGACGATCGGGCATCGTCGCCTTTGCCATCAATAAGACTATTGCGGGTCTCACCCGTTTTCCCTTTGTGCCGAATAAGTATTCCGCAGCCGCGTACAAGATGGGATGACGGGCACCCACTAACTGTTTCAAGTTTTCTGTCAACAGTTGCAGGTCTTCTTCAACCGAGGAAAATAGGAGAGTGCTAGAGATCATGGATACGCCGACTCAAGCCGTAAAGTAACAAAATTTTACATATCATATCTTTATTTTAAGGTAATTCTCTGCAATAGGGAAGAAAAATCTGGGCGATCGGCACTTATTTGTTACCGGAAGCCTGATCGGACTCTCGCCGAATGGCAGAGGCGAGTAGCCTGCTGTCACAGGCGTTTCCCCTATTGTATCGAATTGTTAAGCACAGTGGCAAAAAATCTCTAAATCCCAGAAACCCTATGCTATTATAGGAATTAAGGATTTAAACAATTCTATACATTAAGTACAGCTAGACTGGCAGGTAGCTTTCAGATGCCTGTAAGAGTTTCGTGGAGCCAGCCTTGTTAGTCGATCGCAGCAAAAATTTCTGGGACAGATTTTTAGTTCCTCGCGGCTAAAAGTTTTCAGAAGTCAATACTAGCGCATGAGATGTGCACGGTAGCTTTAAGCAGCTAAAGTGGATAGTTTTAGGCTGTTTAAGCATCTGTAAAGCAGTAAATCATTATTGACCGGGAACGCCTAAATGTTTCCGCAGGCTTGATATGGAAAAGCAGCCTTCAGAACCAAGGCATGGTCTTGCGTGCTGACTTAATGTAGTAGGTCTTGAACTTGTCCTCCTCCTCCTCCTAGTCCTTGACTTTTGGTTCTAATTATGATTTATCGCGATATTCCTCTAATTATTCCCATTCTGGCCGCCGGTTATGTAATGACTATTTATGTACTGCTGATGTTGGCCGAACGCAGCTCTAAAATAACTCGATTAGGCGAATAGTCCACTGCACCGGCGCACCGTATCCGGTGCAGTGGCCTCACCGCGTGTGAATTCTGAATACCCAATCATAACCCTGCCTTGAATGCTTGCGCACCAGAGGCAGGGTTATAAAATTTTAGATGTTAGATTTTAGATTCAACAATTGAAGAATTGGGAAAGACCGATCGAGCTGATGGTTTCGAGTTGGCCGATAGTTGCATTCTTTTTTCAAACTGCTATGATTACTTAGAATTGTGACATCGCGATTTTCTCAGGTACGAGTTCCTGACAGAGGAAGGAGAATATTTATAGCAATTCATCACTTAGATGGGTGTATTTATTGCGATTTATCCACTAATATCAAGTTTCTAAGCTATTAGATGCGTACCGGCTATGCTCAACTTTCCCGGCTACAAAGTTTTCAGGAAAATTTATGAAAGCGATCGATCTCTAGTTTACCGGGGAGTGCGATCGGCAGACGGTCAGCCCGCAATCTTCAAGATACTCAAGCAAGACTACCCGACGACCGCAGCACTCGCCCGCCACAAGCAAGAATATGAGATCATCCGCAGCTTAAATCTCCCAGGAGTAGTCAAAGCTTACAGCTTAGAACAGTACGATCGAACTTTGGCGATCGTTTTAGAAGATTTCGGAGGCGAATCTTTGAAAAAATTGATGCAAGAACGCCCTTTTAGCTTATCCGAATCTCTCAGCTTAGCAATTCAAATAGCCGACATTTTAGGCGGCATCCACAGCGCCAACATCATACACAAAGATATCAACCCTGCCAATATAGTTCTCAATCGCAGCACCAACCAACTCAAAATCATTGACTTCGGCATTGCTAGCATATTCGCACCACAAAAATTAACCGAACAACTCGCCCTCAAGAACTCCCATGTTTTAGAAGGCACTCTCGCTTATATTTCTCCAGAACAAACTGGCAGAATGAACCGCACTCTAGATTATCGCACCGACTATTACTCTCTCGGCGCAACTCTCTATGAAATGCTGACTCGCCAACTGCCTTTTGAAACCGCCCGCGCCCTAGAATTAGTACACTGCCACATTGCCAAACAGCCAAAACTGGCCGCTGAAGTCGATCGATCAATTCCCGTCGCAGTTTCTCAGATAATTGCCAAATTATTAGCCAAAAATGCAGAGGATCGCTATCAGAGTGCTTGGGGCATCAGAGCAGATTTAGAAGAATGCCTAAACCAATTAAACACGCGCGGTCAAATATCAGAAATCTCCCTAGCAAGTCAAGATATTTGCGATCGATTTCAAATTCCTCAAAAACTGTACGGACGCGAAACACAAACTAAAACTTTACTGGCAGCATTTGAGCGAATCACCGACAAACGCCCCCGCTTTCCAGGGCAAAAACGGGTAGAAATAATGTTGGTAGCAGGTGATTCCGGTACTGGAAAGTCATCTCTAGTCCAAGAAATATACAAACCAATTATCGAAAAGCACGGCTATTTCATCACCGGAAAATTTGACCGATCGCAGCAAAACGTTCCTTACAGCGCAGCGATCGAAGCTGGTCAAGCATTGCTCCAGCAAATTTTAACAGAAAGCGAAGAAAGATTTCAATACTGGCGCACGCAACTATTAACTGCTCTCGCAGCGAACGCTCAAGTAATTATTGATCTGATTCCCGATCTGGAATTAATTATCGGCAAACAACCTGCTGTGCCGGAGTTAGAAAAAAACGAGAATCTAAATCGTTTTAATCTAGTATTTCTCCAATTTTTGCGGGTATTTTGTTCCCCAGAGCATCCGTTAGTTATTTTTTTAGACGATTTGCAATGGGCCGACTCGGCTAGCCTAAAATTAATTCAACAGATGGCTGCGGGTTCAATCACAAGCCCAGCCAGTGAAACTCTTGAAGGTTCAGAACTGACAACTGTTAGTAAATTATCTCTAGCACAGCCAGAATATTTATTGATAGTTGGAGCATATCGCGACCAAGATGTCAGTGCAGTGCATCCTTTGATGGTAGCTGCGGTCGAATTGCGAAAACAGGGAGCAACCGTCAATCAAATTACCTTGCCTCCGTTGAAAATAGCAGACATTACTAATTTGATTGCTGACACGTTGCACAGCGACAAAAAATCAGCAGCACCTTTAGCGGCATTAGTGAGGCGGAAAACAGGCGGCAATCCTTTCTTTGTCACCGAATTCCTGAAAATGCTGCACGCTGAAAATTTAATAACTTTTAGTTTTTCTTGCTGTCCCCAGTTGACTTTATCGGGGGAAAATGGGGCGGAATGTCAACCCGGCTGGCAGTGGGATATCGATCGAATTGAGGAAATGGAAATTACTAATAATGTGGTGGATTTGATGGTGGGCAAATTGCAAAAACTGCCCGATGCAACGCAGCAAGTTTTACGTTTGGCGGCTTGTGCGGGAACTGATTTTGACTTGAACCTGTTGTCTGCGATTTGCCAAAAGTCCCCGCAGTTGGTGTTTGCAGACCTCCAGCCAGCAGTGGAGTCTGGTTTGATTTTGCCTGTTTCTGAGGTAAATGCCGAGGTATTAATTGTGAATTTTAGATTTTTGCACGATCGGCTACAGCAAGCCGCCTATGCTTTAATTGACGAGCCAGACAAAAAACTAATTCACTGGCAAATAGGTTCCTTGTTGTGGAAAAATACGGAGAATTCGAGGCTAGCAGATGAGATATTTAAAATTGTAGACCATCTTAATATAAGAATCAAAAATACTTTAAATTTAACAGAAATATTTACTCAGGAAGAGCGAGATAAAGTCGCTAATTTCAATTTGATTGCTGCAAAAAAGGCTAAGGCGATGACAGCTTATACTGCGGCGATTATGTATTTGACTGTCAGCCGTCGCTTGCTGGCAGATTCTAGCTGGCAAAATCAGTACGAATTAACTTTAAATATTTATGTAGAATCAGTTGAGGTGGCGTACTTTAGCGGCGAATTTGAGCTGATGGAACAGTTAGCTGAAACTGTTGTGGTGCAAGGAAAAACCGTGCTGGAAAAAATCAAAGTTTATGAGGTAAAAATTCAAGCTTATATAGTGCAGAGGAGACAGCTAGAGGCGATCGCCCTCGCCCGAAAAGTGCTGGCACAATTTGGCGTAACTTTTTCGGAAAATCCCAGCCAGCTAAGCATTCAGCGCGAATTAGAGGAAACAAGGGCAAAATTAGCCGGCAGAAATATCGAAGACTTAATCAGTCTGCCGTTGATGACATCTCCCGAACAACTGGCAGCAATGCGGATCGCAGCGAGCATAGTTCCTGCCACATTTCACTGCGCTCCTCAACTATTAACTCCGCTGGTTTTATCGCAAATAAATTTATGTATTCAGTATGGAAATTCACCGACGGCTGCCTTTTTTTATGCAGCTTGGGGCGTAGTTTTGAACTGCGAATCTCAAGACATTGAGTCGGCAAATAAGTTAGGAGAATTGGCTTTGAATTTAGGAGCGATGCTCAATGCCAAAAGCCTCAGAGGTAAGATATTATATGTAGTAGCAGCTTGTATCGCTCACAGCAAGTATCATGTCAGGGAAACCCTGCCCATGTTCCGAGAAAGCTATCAAAGTGCACTCCAAAATGGAGACTTTGAATTTGTTGCTTATTGTGCCAAACAAATATCTCAATACTCCTATTTTTTGGGGCGAGAACTTACAGGTCTCAAACGCGAAATTGCGGAGTCTAGCAGCTTGCTAGAGCGACTCAAGCAATCAATCAACTTGCAGTGCAATCAAATATTTCATCAAGCGGTGATTAACTTGCTGAATGAGGCAGACAATCCCTGCAATTTATCTGGGACAGCTTGCCAAGAAGAGCATCTGCTGCCGCTGCTGGCGCAAGCGAACGATCGCACTGGAATTCATTACTTTTATTTGCACAAACTCATACTGTGTTATTTATTCGGCGATTTGCCCCAAGCACGGTCGAATGCAGCTAAATTTAGAAAAAGTTTAACGCAAGGGACAGGTTTTTTTACAGTGCCTGTATTCCATTTTTACGATTCTTTGATTGCACTGGCTGCGTATCCAGAGGCGGATGTATTGGAGGGAGAGATTCTACTCAAACAAGTAGCAGAAAACCAAAAGAAAATGCAAAAATGGGCGGCACACGCTCCTATGAATCACTTGCACAAATTTCATCTGGTTGAGGCAGAGAAGCATCGGATTTTGGGCGATAATTTTGGGGCAATGGAAGAGTACGATCGCGCGATTGACTTGGCGAAGCAAAATGAATATATCAATGAAGAAGCTCTCGCTCACGAATTGGCCGCTAAATTTTATATCGGTTGGGGAAAAGATAAGATTGCGCGGGTTTATTTGGCTGATGCTCACTATTGTTATACTCACTGGGGAGCTAAAGCTAAAGTTGAAAATTTAGAAAAAAACTATCCCCAAATTTTAATTAGGATTTCGACAGCAACTAGCATGACTAGCGACTGCACTACCATTACTAATATTTCTAATGGTGGCGATTCTAGGCAAACTTTTGATTTTGTCGCAGTCATGAAAGCCTCTCAAGCCATCGCTAGCGAGATTGTGCTGGACAAGTTGCTGGCGAAGCTAATGAGAATTATGCTGCAAAATGCGGGGGCCGAAAAGGGATTTTTGATTTTGGAAAACAAAGGTAAGTTGCTGGTGGAAGCTTCGGGGAAAGTAGATGGCGATCGCGTTGATGTTTTGCAGTCGATTCCCGCCGAAAAATGTCTGCCGAGTTCGATCGTTAATTATGTCGCCCGTACGAAACAAAGTGTTGTGGAAAATCACGCATCTAAAAAAGGAAATTTTACCCGCGATTTGTATATTCAAAAAAATAGTTCTAAATCTATATTGTGCGCTCCTTTGCTGAATCAAGGTAACTTAATCGGAATTATTTATTTAGAAAACAATCTAACTACCAGAGCTTTTACTGATGACAGGGTAGAGGTTTTGCAACTGTTATCGACGCAGGCTGCTGTTTCGATTGCTAATGCTAAACTTTATGCCGAAGTGCGGGAAAGTCAAAGCAAATTGACGCAGTTTTTAGAAGCTTTACCTGTGGGGATAACTGTACACGATCCCAAGGGCGAGGTATCCTATATCAATCAAACCGGACAGCGGTTGCTAGGTCAAGTTTTTGCGCCGGAGGCTACAGGCGAAGAGTTAGTGTCAGCTTCTGAAATTTATATTTCAGGAAGCGATCGCCCGTGTTCCGATCGGCAATTGCCTGCTTTGCGAGCTCTCGAAGGCGAAAGTGCGATCGCCGATAATTTAGAAGTCCGCAAGAACGGCAAGATTGTGCCTTTGGAAATGCACTCGCAACCGATTTTTGACAACAAAAACAATATTGTGTATGCGATTACGGCTTTCAGCGACATCACCGCTCGCAAACAAGCTGACAAACTAATAGCAGAGTACAGCAGAACCTTGGAAATGCAAGTAGCCGATCGCACTGTAGAACTCTCGGAAGCCCTGCAAAACCTGCAAACAACGCAGCGAGAGCTGATTCAATCCGAAAAAATGGCAGCATTGGGACAGCTCGTTGCGGGTGTCGCTCACGAAATAAATACTCCCCTCGGCGCTATTCGATCGTCTGTGGAGAATTTAGCCGATTTCTTCAATCAAAATCTTGCGGAAATCGCCGACTTTTTCCACAAAATGTCACCTGAACGCTATGCAGATTTATTGACGCTACTGCCGAAATACCAGCCGCAATCCCTCGGCTTTTCTAATAGAGAAAAACGCCAGATTAAAAGAGCTTTTGTTCGGCAGCTATCAGATAGCTGCGTCGCAAATCCAGAAACAGTAGCTGACACTTTAGTTGATATCGGTATTTACGATAATATTGAATCAATTTTGCCTTTGCTGCAAGATCCAGCCAGCTCAGATATTTTACAGCAAGCCTATCAGCTTTCTAGTTTGCAAAGAAGCACGAATACTATTATTACGGCTACAGATAGAGCGGCAAAAGTAGTTTTCGCTTTGAAAAGATATTCTCACTCTAACTGTACGGGAGAAAAGGTCATCGCCAATATTACTGACGGGATTGAAACTATATTAACTCTTTATTACAATCAACTCAAACAGGGTGTAGAAGTTGTCAGAAATTATCAAGATGGATTGCCTGAATTGCTGTGTTATCCTGACGAACTCAATCAAGTTTGGACAAATCTAATTCACAATGCTTTACAAGCGATGAACAATTGCGGAGTTTTAACGCTAGATGTGAGAGCAGAGGATCGGAGCCTGCTCGTCAGTATCACGGATACCGGCAAGGGAATTTCTCCGGAGATTTTGTCGCGAATATTCGAGCCGTTTTTTACCACAAAACCCCCGGGCGAAGGTAGCGGCTTGGGACTGGATATTGTAAAAAAGATTGTCGAAAAACATTCGGGTAAAATAGAAGTAGTATCCGCGATCGGTCAAACGACCTTTACCGTGTCAATGCCGATCGACGTTTAGCTTGGGTAGCACTAGAAATTATACCGATGGGCGACCAAAAATGTAACTTTAGACCGATGGCAAACCTTAATAGCAGTCAGCGTGGACGCCTTAGATCCGGTATAAATACACGCAAATGTCGAGAAGAAAGCAAGAAACAATTGCTGAAAATATCCAGGAGTCAAAAATAGTGAACGAACAATTACAAAAAGAAGCGCTTCGCAGAACAGAAGTAGAGGAACAGTTGCGGCTTTTAAATGAAAATTTAGAAGCACAAATTAAACATCGAACTTTAGAATTAATTAACGCTAACAGTCAGTTAAAAAAGGAAATACAAGACCGCGCTACCGCTGAAGGTGAAGTCCGCCGCCTCAACACCGAACTCGAACAGCGAGTTCAAGAGCGGACGGCTCAGTTAGCAGCCAGCAACGAAGAATTGCAGCAAGAAATTAGAGATCGCAAATTGCTAGAAGAAAAATTGCATTTTTCTGAAAGCAAAGTCCGTGCGGTTTTTGAAGCGATGACTGACATCGTTCTCGTGCTAGACGGCGAGGGGAACATAGAAGTTTTGCCGACCAACACGGCAGTGTTTTGCGAGCCCGATTGCGATATAGTTAGCCTGACGATCGAACATTTTTTTGACGACGACAACCCAGATGATTGGTGGAAGCTCGTTCGGCAAGTGTTAGAGACGCGACAAACGATGAATTTTGACTACAAATTAACATTTGGCGAACGCGAAATTTGGTTTTCCGCCTGCATTTCTCTGTTCTCAGAAGATGCAGTAATTTGGGTTGCCCGCAACATCAGCGCCCGCAAACTAGCAGAGTCAACCCTCTCCGAAAAAAATGCAGAATTAGCTCATACCTTGCAAGAACTGAAACGCACTCAAAAAGAACTGATTCAATCAGAAAAAATGGCAGCCCTCGGACAGTTAATTGCCGGAGTCGCCCACGAAATCAACTCTCCTTTAGGGGCAATCCGCTCTTCAGTCCAGAATATCGCCGACTTCTGGGCAGAACAATTGCAGCAGTTACCGCTATTTTTTCAGCAATTATCCCCGGAACGGCAACAAGATTTCTTTGCCCTGCTGCACAAGTCAAGTCAAGAAACAGACACGTTATCTAGCAAAGAAAAACGTCAGTTAAAAAAACTCATGCAGCGGCAGTTAGAATCAGAAGGAATTGACGAGGCTGACAGTCTTGCCTGTACCTTGTTAGATATTGGCATCTGCAATAATATAGAACCTTTTTTATCTTTATTGAAAGATAGAAACAATCCAAATATTTTACAAACTGCTTATCAATTCGCTACCGTACAAAAAAGCACTAAAAATATTGTTACTGCCACAGATAGGGCAGCTAAAATTGTTTTTGCATTGAAAAGCTACTCTCGTTACGACCAATCTGGCTCAAAGGCGATCGCAAATATTACCGACGGCATTGAGACTGTTTTAACGCTTTACCACTACCAAATCAAACACGGTGTAGAAGTAGTCAGAAACTATGGTACTGATTTGCCCTCTGTGCTATGCTATCCTGATGAACTAAATCAAGTTTGGACAAATTTGCTTCATAATGCTTTACAAGCGATGGGCAATAAAGGAGTGTTGAAAATTGATGTCAAGCACCAAGATAATGCAATATCAGTCAGTATTACCGACAGCGGCCCCGGCATTCCCCCAGAGATTATGCCGAGAATTTTTGAGCCGTTTTTCACCACTAAACCTCCCGGAGAGGGCAGCGGTTTGGGATTGGATATAGTTCGCAAAATCATTGAAAAACATCAAGGTCAATTGCAAGTAGAAAGCGTGTCCGGTCAGACCAAATTTACTGTATCGTTGCCTATCGAAATCACTGAAAAAAATTAAAGACTAGGAACCAAATACCGGAATTTAAAAGTTAAATAGGAGTCAAGTTTCATGCCCAAACCAGTAATTTTGTGCGTTGACGATGAAGTTGTGGTCTTAAACAGTTTAAAAATTCAACTTAAAAAAGAATTTGGCGATGCTTACCTGTATGAGGTAGCAGAAAATGCCGATGAAGCTCTGGAAATTATTGAGGAAATTAAAGAAGAAGATCAAAGCGATATTTTGGTGATAGTATCTGACTGGTTGATGCCAGGTATTAAGGGAGATGAATTTTTGATCCGGGTTCACCAAAAATATCCCAAGATAGTGAAAGTGATGCTGACCGGGCAAGCAGACGAAGTAGCTATAGAACGGGTGACAAAGCAAGCAAACTTGCACCGCTGTTTGTATAAACCTTGGGACGGCAAAGAATTAGTAGAAACTATAAAATCTGGTTTGGCAAAAATATGAACAATAAACCTGTGATTATTTGCGTGGATGACGAACCGATAATCCTTGAAAGTTTGAAAATTGAGTTAAAAAAAGCCCTGGGAGAAGAACACTTATTAGAAACTGCTGAAGGCGGCGAAGATGCTTTAGAGTTAATAGAGGAATTGCTCGAAGAGGGCTGTGAAATCGTGGCCGTGATTTCTGATTATCTGATGCCGAATATCCGAGGGGATGAATTGCTGAAGCAGATTCACAGAATTTCGCCAAAAACTATCAAAATTATGCTGACGGGACAAGCAGACCTGGAAGCGGTGGCGAATACTATTAAATATGCTAAATTGTACCGCTACATCTCGAAGCCTTGGCAGTCTGAAGATTTGAAGCTGACTGTAAAAGAAGCGGTTAACAGCTATTTTATGGAGAAGCAATTAGCGGAACAAAATGCTCAACTCCAAAAGCTGAATCAAGAGTTGGAAACTTTAGTGGAGGAGAGGACTGCACAACTGCGCTTGTCTGAGGAAAAGTTTGCTAAAGCTTTTCGTTCTTCTCCCAACCCGATTACAATTACTAGACTTAAAGACGGTCGTTATTTAGAAATTAATGAGGCTTTTTGCCGCACAATTGGTTATTCGGCAGCAGAAATTCTCGATCGCACGGCGCTGGATTTGAATCTTTGGGAAAGTATGCCAGCCCGCGCTGAGCTGTTTAAAATGTTAGACGATAATAAAATAGTTCGCAACTACGAATTTGATTGGCGCACTAAAAATGGGGAACTCAAAACCGGGCTGCTGTCTGCTGAAATCATTGACATTCACGGCGAAACCTGCGTGATTTCTGTGATTCAAGATATTAGCGATCGCAAACAGGCAGAAGAAAAACTCAGGGCTTTAGCGGCTTCTTTAGCAGCGGCGCAAAGAATCGCCCGCGTGGGGAATTGGGAATGCGATTTCTCGGCGAATACAACTACTTGGTCGGAAGAATTATCTCAGATTTTCGGTCTCGATTCAAGTCAGGCGCCGCCAACACTAACTGAGTTTCTGAAATACGTGCATCCGGACGATCGGCAAAAGTGGCAAACAACGATCGACGCTGCGATTGCTAGCGGGCAATCTTACAGTTTGGAATATCGAATCCTGCGACCGGAACTGATAACTGCTGGGGATAATTGCCCGTTAGAAACAAGTGAAGGCGGTTTCATCCGCTACATCGAAGCCAGAGGAGAAGCAGTTGTCAACCAACAAGGGCAAGTGACAAAAATCTTCAAAACTTTGATGGACATTACCCCCCGCAAGCTTGCAGAAATAGCCCTAGCAGAGAGTGAAGTAAAATACCGCCATTTAGTTGAAACTTCCCAAGATATTATCTGGTCTTGCGATGCCCAAGGACACCTTACTTTTGTGAACCAAGCAGTCAAACAAATCTACGGTTACGACCCGGAAGAAATGCTCGGCTGTTCCTTTGGCGATTTTTTGGCGCCAGCACAAATAGACCGTAACCGGGAACTTCAGCAGCGTCTGCTGACGGGAGATGCTGTGTTTCAGTACGAAAGTATAGTGTTGGGAAAAGATGGCAGACCGATTGATGTAAACACGAAGGCGATCGCGCGCTTGGACGCAGACGGAAACATCACCGGCACCACAGGTACGGCTAGCGATATTACCGAGCGAAAACAAGCAGAAGTAGCCCTGCAACAAGCCAAAGAAGAAGCTGACAGAGCGAACAGGGCAAAAAGTGAATTCCTGTCGAATATGAGCCATGAATTGCGAACTCCCCTCAACGCAATTCTCGGTTTCAGCCAACTGCTGACTCGCTCGGCAGCCCTCGGTACTGACGAACAGCAATACTTAGGAATTATTAGCCGCAGTGGGGAACATTTGCTCGATCTGATCAACAATATTTTGCAAATGTCAAAAATTGAAGTCGGGCTGGTGACGCTGAATAATAGCACCTGTGATTTGCAGAAAATGCTAAAAGATACTGAACAAATGCTGAATTTGCAAGCAGAAAAAAAAGGCTTGCAGTTAATTTTTGATTTGGCATCAGATTTACCTCAATATGTAGAAACCGATGAAAGCAAATTGCGCCAAGTATTGATTAATGTGGTGGGAAATGCGATTAAATTTACGGCAGATGGTGGTGTGAATTTGAGAGTCAAGCATGAGCTGTTGTCAAATAAAAATCGCGGTGAAATTCCGGCAATTGACAATTGCTGCTTGCTATTTGAAGTTGAAGACACGGGAGCGGGAATTTCTGCGGAAGAAATGGACAATTTGTTTAAACCTTTTGCCCAAACAGAAAGCGGGAGAAAAGCTCAAGAAGGAACTGGTTTAGGCTTGCCGATCAGCAAACAGTTCGTGCAGTTAATGGGAGGGAACATCACGGTGACAAGCAGCGTCGGTCGCGGCAGCATTTTTAGATTTGATGTTAAAGTTTCTCTCCCTAATGCAGTGGAAATTCAGGTGGCTCAGACCGCTCGCCGCGTTGTGGGAATTGAGCCGGGACAGCCGGAATATCGCATTTTAGCTGTTGACGATCGCCTGGAAAGCCGTTTACTGTTGGTGAGAATGCTGTCATCTCTTGGTTTTGCTGTAGAGGAGGCTGAAAATGGTGTTCAAGCTGTGTCCATTTGGTCGAGTTGGGAACCTCATTTGATTTGGATGGATATGCGGATGCCGGTGATGGACGGTTACGAAGCTACTAAACGGATTAAGGCGCATTTGAAGGGTCAAGCAACGGTGATTATTGCTCTGACGGCGAGTGCTTTTGATGAGGAGCGATCGCTGATTTTGTCTGCTGGTTGCGATGATTTTGTAGCGAAGCCTTTTCGGGAGCAAGTGATGCTGGAAAAGATGGCTAAGTATCTGGGAGTTCGCTATGTTTACGATCGAGAAGCTTCGCTGAGTGCTGACGCTGCGGCGACAGCCGTCACGGCTCATTTGCCTTTTACGCTCAATGCTTCGCTGTTTGAAGCTATGCCTGCTGAATGGGTTGATGAGTTGTACGCTGCGGCGGATGCGGTTGATAACGAGCGGATTTTTGGGCTGCTGTCGGTTCCGGCTGTTAATCCGAGTTTCCGCAGCGCCCTTGCTGATTTGGCGAATAACTTCCGGTGCGATCGAATTATTGATTTGATTGAGGAGTTTAGAAATGTTTGAAGGAAGAAGGAAGAAGGAAGAAGGAAGAAGGAAGAAGGAAGAAGGAAGAGGGGGGAAGGAAGAGGGGTGAGATTGTTTGCGGTTGCATTGGAATGATTTAACCGCAGAGGGCACAGTTGATTCACGGGCGAGTGCTATAATGACTATTTAACCGGTTTTCACAATCTCAGCAATTTGAAATTTAACAAAAAATATCATCAATGACCAGCAATCAAACAGAAGAAAATAAAGGCAACATATTAATTGTTGACGACACTCCCGAAAATTTGCAAGTTTTATCGGCAACGCTGTCGGATCGGGGTTACAAAGTCCGGGGAGTAATTAACGGCAAAATGGCAATCAGAGCCGCGAGATCGGGTTCTCCAGATTTGATTTTGCTCGACATCAAAATGCCGGAAATGGACGGCTACGAAGTTTGCGGGCAGCTCAAGGCAGATCCGAAAACATCAGAAATTCCGGTTATTTTTATCAGCGCTTTAGATGAAGTATTGGACAAAGTAACCGCGTTTCAAGTTGGAGGAGTAGATTATATCACCAAACCTTTTCATGTAGCAGAAGTTTTAGCGAGAATCGAACATCAATTGACTATTCAAAGACTGAAAAAACAGTTGATAGATCGCAATACCGAACTGCAACAAGAAATAATAGAACGCAAGAAAGCTGAAGAAGCCGCTGCGGCTGCATCGCTGGCAAAAAGTCAATTCGTTGCCAACATGAGCCACGAATTGCGGACTCCCCTGAACGCCATCCTCGGTTTTACGCAAGTCATGAGCCGCGACTCTTTACTGAGCCACGAAAATATTGAAAATCTCCGAATTATTAACCGCAGCGGTCAGCATTTGCTGGAACTAATTAACGATGTTTTAGACTTGTCAAAAATAGAAGCAGGGATAATTGGCTTAGATGAACGCAGCTTTGACCTTTATCAACTCCTCGATACTCTCGAAGAGATGTTTCAAATCAAAGCTGAAACTAAAAGTTTGCAACTGAGATTTTCCGTAGAGGCGAATGTTCCCCAATATATAAAAACTGACGAAAAAAAGCTGCGCGTCTGCTTAATTAACCTGCTGGGAAATGCCATGAAATTTACGCGCGACGGCGGCAGCATTTGGCTGCGCGCCAGGGTAAAAGGCAACGAGCAGTCAGCAAACTCGGGGATTTCTCCTAACTCTAACTCAGTCGAGGAATGTTTGATTTTGTTTGAAGTTGAAGACACGGGAGTTGGTATAGCAGCAGCAGAAATTGACAAGTTATTTGAGGCTTTCGTGCAAACAGAAGCTGGCAAACAAGCGGCTGACGGTACGGGGTTGGGTTTGACAATTACTAAAAAGTACGTGCAGATCATGGGCGGAGATATTGGGGTCGAAAGTGTTTTAGGTGAGGGAACCAGTTTTAAATTTGATATCCGAGTATTTCGCGCTATTTCGTCGGAAATAACAGTCGTAACGTTGCGAAGGGCGATCGGGCTAGAAGCAGACCAACCGGTTTATCGGATTTTAGCAGTTGACGACAATCAAGAAAATCGGCTGCTGCTGGTTAAAATGCTGCAACCAATCGGTTTTGAAGTCCGAGAAGCAGAAAACGGCCTCCAAGCTGTTGAAATTTGGGAAAGTTGGCAGCCTGATTTAATCTGGCTGGATACGCGAATGCCAGTAATGAACGGTTTGGAAGCTGTCAGACAAATTAGAGAAAAAGAGAAAGAAACTCAGCCGCGAACTGTAATTATTGCTCTGACTGCTAGCACTTTTGAGGAAAGAAAAGGCGAAATAATCGCCGCTGGTTGCGACGATTTTGTGCGGAAACCTTTTCAAGAACAAATCCTCTTCGATCGGATGGCTTGCTACTTGGGAGTGCGGTATCTTTATGAAGAGTTGCCCAAACAGGGAACGGGCAATTTACGGCATTATTTTATTAGCGAAAAACCCGATTCATTTTTCATGCTGCTGCTGGCCCAGATGCCTCAAAGTTGGGTGCAGGAACTCTACGATGCAGCTAATAATGTTAATGAAGAGTTGGCGATTCACATTGTCGATCGCATTTCTGAAAGCCATCCAATTTTAGCTGATGCTTTAAAAGATTTACTTGTCGATTATCGGCTCGACAGGATAATGGATTTAACTCAATCGAGTTTAAAATAAATGAATAATAGCGAAATTAAAATATTGGTGGTTGACGACCAACCGAGCAATCTGCGGTTTTTATCGGAGCTGCTAACAGCTCAGGGATATCAGGTTTACCGAGCTATTTGCGGTCAACTGGCTTTGACTGCTGCGATCGCCCATTGCCCGGATTTAATTTTGCTTGACGTTAAAATGCCGGAAATGAACGGTTATGAGGTTTGTCTGAAGCTGAAAGAAATAGCGGAAACCGCACAAATTCCGGTGATTTTTTTAAGCGTATTAGATGACATTAACGATAAATTACAAGCTTTTCGAGTGGGCGGCGCCGATTATATTGCCAAACCATTTCAAGTAGAAGAAGTTTTAGCGCGCATCGACAAGCAAGTCAGCCTGCAAAAACTGCAACAGCAACTAAAAGAGCAAAACGCCCAACTGCAACAGTCGCAGTCGCTGCTGGCTAGCATATTAAATAGTTCCTTAGACGGTGTGGTTGCTTATTCTGCTGTCCGCAACAGTCAGGGAAATATTGTCGATTTCCAGTGGCTGCTGATCAACCCTGCCGCCGAAAAAGTTTCGGGTCGGCGGTTCAATGAGATAGTTGGTAAATATTTGTTGGCAGAAATTCCAGAAGTCGGCAGTAACGGGTTATTTGATTTGTACGTTTCTGTAGTAGAAACAGGAGAAAGTGTAGACCAAGATTTTTTTTACGAGCACGATCGAGATACCAGTGCTTGGCTGCACATTGTTGCGGTCAAATTAAACGATGGTCTGGCAGTAACTTTTCGCAATATTACCGATCGCAAACGAGCCGAAATTGCCTTGCGAGAAAGCGAAGAACGCTTCCGCGCGATTTTTGAGCAAACAGCAGTAGGCATAGCTAAAACCGCGCTCTGCGGTCAATTTATACGGGTAAATCCCGGCTTTTGCCAAATAGTCCGCTATGCAGAATCGGACTTGTTGCAGCAAAATTGGGAGGCTATTACTCACCCGGATGACATAGAAGCTGACGGACAATACGTGCGCTTGCTGTTATCGGGCGAGATTGAAACTTTTTCTCGGGAAAAGCGTTTGATCTGCAAAGATGAGGAAGTGTGCTGGGCGAATGTTACTGTTTCGGCCATGCGCGATGCTGAGGGGACGGCGCAGTATTTGATTTGTGCGATCGAGGATATTTCCGAGCGCAAACTGGTACAAGAGCTACTGCAATCTAGTTTAGAAACTCAAACGCGTTACGCTCAAGAATTAACTCGTTCTAATACCGAACTGGAACAGTTTGCTTACGTAGCTTCTCACGATTTGCAAGCGCCTTTGGGTACGATTGCCGGCTACGCTCAACTATTAGAAAGGCGCTGTCACAACCAACTTGATGCTCAAGGGAATAAATTTATCGGGAATATTGTTAGTTCTTGCGTGCGGATGCAGGCGCTGATTGATGACTTGCTGGAATATTCGCGGGTGGGCCGCAGTCAGAAACCTTTTGATCTGATAGATTGCAATCAGGTTTTTGAGGATGCTTGTGCTAATTTGCAGTTGGCTATCCGCAAGAATCAAGCTTCTGTAACTAGAGGCGATTTGCCGCTCGTAATAGGTGATAGTTTTCAACTGCTGCAACTGTTTCAAAATTTAATTGACAATGCCATTAAGTACCGCAGCAGTTTGGCGCCAGTGGTGGTCTTCGGTGCTTCGCGTCAGGGGGATAACTGGGTGTTTTCGGTGCAGGACAACGGTATTGGCATTCCCGAACAGTACCATCCGCGAATTTTTCAGATTTTTCAGCGCTTGCATACTCAAAAAGAGTATTCGGGAACGGGTATCGGTTTAGCAATTTGTCAAAGAATTGTCGATCGCCACGGCGGCCGCCTTTGGGTAGAATCAGAATTAGATCGAGGCTCGACTTTTTATTTTTCTGTTCCTGTACCTAAGTGAAGTCAATCAATTTGAGAATTGAGATTAAAGAATTGAGAAAAAGCGACCCCACCGATCGATCCGGGGGCTGGCGATGAGGATTCGGGGCTTTTTTCTAACTCCACGGATAAATCCGGGGGCCGTCACCACATTGCTTGATTGTCACCATTCACTTACTTAAACATTAAATATCTTTATCTTTACTTTACATAAACGGCCTAAAAGTGTAGCATATTTACTGATGACATCTCAAGCAAAATATATCAATATAAATGTATTAGTTCGATCCTCATACAACTTAAAAATGAACTGTGGGCGCCAGACTTTTCAGTTTGTTGGAAATGTATCCAGAGCATCTGGGTTTGAGATGCAGGAGTTTCCCTAGTAGTTCGCAGACAAGCTTTGTGATGTCTTTGCAGTTTCCCGATGCTCGGAAAGACTGCCAAGTGAAACAAGCACGATCGGCAAACCTTTGTTAATCATCCAAAACCGCAAATTGCTGCAACATAAATTTAGTGTGTTCAGCCATATTTGCCGGA
Source organism: Cyanobacteria bacterium SOY_34_metabat_3 (assembly GCA_031399265.1). Classification (GTDB taxonomy): domain Bacteria; phylum Cyanobacteriota; class Cyanobacteriia; order Cyanobacteriales; family Microcoleaceae; genus Microcoleus. Next base: position 27,283 of record JANNOR010000061.1, read on the forward strand.
TGAAGGCAATAGATGCTTTGCAGGCACTCAAACACCGCTCAAAGTCCCGCAACCTCACAAAATTCCTTGGTATTGAGGCAAAGCCGTGAATTCTAAACAGAGAAAATTTACTATTTTAATAGCCAACGATGACGAGGACACGCGCTTTTTGGTAGAGGAAGCACTGCGAGAAGTTCGAGTACCAATTAGGAGCAAATTAGTGGAAAATGGAGAACAAGTGCTAGACTATTTGTACCGTCGCGGTCAATTTGCCGATCGCAGCAATTGGTATCAGCCAGACCTAATTCTTTTGGATCTGAATATGCCGAGGCTTGACGGGCGAGAAGCACTAACTTCGATCAGAGCTGACCCCGATTTGCGACAAATTCCGGTGGCGATCCTCACAACGTCGCACCGCAGCGGAGATATCTTGCTTTGCTATCGGTTGGGTGCTAATTCTTTCATATCCAAACCAGTGACTTTTGAAGGATTGGTTGAAGTAATGAAGAGTTTATGTCAGTATTGGTTTGAAATCGTTTCGCTCCCGCCCGTGGATCTGTAAGTTTTACAGTAGAAGGAAGAAGGAAGAAGGAAGAAGGAAGAAGGAAGAAGGAAGAGGGTGCATCTCATTTTTGCAAATATCTTCGTAGGGGCGAAGCATTTCGGTACTCAATCTCTGATTCTCACTAATAAATTGTCTGCCGAAATGCTTCGCCCTTTCCAAATTGAGATGCACCCAAGGAAGAAGGAAGAAGGAAGAAGGAATTTTTTTTTCGTGCGGATCTACCGATCGCTCTCAAAACTAAAAAGCTATAGTTGTGTTAACACGTAACCAATCTCTAAAAATTTTGTTGGTTGAGGACGATCTGGCAGATGCGACGCTGATCGAAGACCTTTTAGGCTCGCTCAACGAGTCTTTTTTTCGCCTGCAAACTGTTCAGTCTCTGGAGATAGGACTCGCGTGTCTGGAAGCAGAAAAGTTTGACGCTGTACTGTTAGATTTGTCAGTATCAGACTGCTTGGGGGGAAGCGAGGCTCTCGCCATTTTGAAAGCCCGATCGCCCACAGTACCCGTTGTGGTGCTGACAGATATCAACGATGAAAATACAGCGCTTTCGGTATTGCGATCGGGCGCTCAAGATTGTTTGGTAAAGGGAAGATTTCACAGAACTCTGCTGGTGCGCGCCATCCATTACGCGATCGAACGCCAGCGCATCGAAGAACAACTGCGGCAGCAAGCCCTCCGAGAGCGGCTGTTGGGACAAATGATCGAACATATTCGCTCGTCAATAGACGCGGCAAGCATTCTGCAAAATACCGTCGCAGAAGTGCGCCAATTTCTCAAAACCGACCGTGTTTTAATTTATCGCTGTCAGGATTGGGCATCTAAATTTGAGGATCAAAAAGGTGCGATAGTCGCAGGTGACGGTTTGCCATTGGGTTATATTGAAAACCAAAATATTAATGCTGCTTTGGCGGTTTCATGCTTGGTTTTGCTCGAATCGCAGTCGATACAAGCAATCGCAGATGTCAGCGCTGCTGAATTAGGTGGCAGTTGCAAAGAGTTGCTGGCAGATTGTGAAATTGCAGCAGTTTTAAGCGTGCCAATTTGGCAATCGGGCGACTGGGAAACGGCAAACAAAGGACTGGAAGCCACTATTTTTGAAACAGAAAAAGATCGACCGCAGGCACAGGGTTCAATCGCGCCGGATTCTAGGAGTGAAAATCGCAATAATTTGTGGGGAATGCTGACAGCATACAATTGCAGCGGTGTCCGGGAATGGCAGCAGTGGGAAATAGATTTTTTACAGCATTTGGCAAATCAAGTAGCGATCGCGATCGAACAATCTCAACTTTACCGACAGCTAGCAATAGCCAATCAAAAATTGCAGGAATTGGCAACTACTGACGGGCTGACAGGCATTGCCAACCGCCGCCAGTTCGATCGCGTTTTAATGCTAGAGTGGCGCAGATTGGCAAGAGAGGAAATGCCGCTGTCTTTAATTATGTTTGACATCGACTTTTTTAAACTTTACAACGACTTTTACGGCCACCTCGGCGGCGACGATTGTTTGCGCCAAGTTGCCGGGGCGATCGCCTCGAATGCCAAGCGGGCTGGGGATTTGGCCGCCCGCTACGGTGGCGAAGAATTTGCCGTGATTTTGCCCAACACGAGCGCCGAAGGGGCAAACGCTGTCGCCCGGAAAATCTGCGACAGTCTCGCCAGCTTGAAACTGCCCCACGCGCGATCGTCGATCGGCCCCTACGTTACCCTCAGTTGCGGCATTGCCACAGCGATTCCTGCTGGCGAGGAATCTCCCGACACTCTAATTCGCAGCGCTGACAGCGCCCTCTATCAAGCCAAAACCGCAGGCAAAAATCGCATTTGTCACGCCATCCGCAAATCGGAATCTTCCCCTTTAACCGCTCTAGGTTTGTAGCTCCCCGTAGGGACACTCCGAGAGCCCATAGGTGTCAACTTAACGTCAAAGGTAGTACCAGTCTAGTGTCTGACGATTAGGCCCCGATCCCCCCTAACCCCCCTTAAGAAGGGGGGGACAGGAGTCTTCTCAAAGTCCCCCTTCTTAAGGGGGATTTAGGGGGATCTGGACTCGGATATAAACGAGATTTATCAAGGCTTTCGGCTTAAGTTGACACCAATGGGCTTTTGGAGTGTCCCTACCTGCGTTCACAAGTTTTCTTCTGCTGGCAATTGGCGGATCGGTATTTCGATCGAAAACTCGGTACCGATTCCTAATTCAGAATGGCACAGCAATTTTCCGCGATGTTTTTTAACGACAATTTCGTAACTAATAGCTAATCCTAATCCCGTGCCTTTGCCGACCGGTTTTGTGGTAAAAAACGGGTCGAACAACCGCTGCTGCATTGACTCGGGAATACCGGTACCGCTGTCGGCGATCGCAATTTTCACTCGATCGCCCTCCACAACTTCCGTGCGAATCTTAATTGTAGAAATTGGCGAACCATCCCCGGCAGATGGGGAAATTTTATCTTTTTCTTCCACAGCATCGATCGCATTAACCAACAAATTCATAAACACCTGATTCAATTGACCAGAGTAACATTCAACTTGCGGTAAATTGCCGTACTCTTTAATTAGGGAAATAGCAGGTTTATCTCCTTGCGGCTTCAAACGGTGAGCTATAATCATCAAAGTGCTGTCGATTCCTTCGTGCAAATTCACTGCCTTAAAAGCGGCTTGATCCAGACGCGAAAAAGTGCGCAAAGACTTGACAATTTCCTGAATGCGGTGCGCTCCTACTGCCATTGAATCCAGCAAGTTTGGCAAATCTTCTTGGATAAACTCTAAATCAACTTCCTCAAGTTCTGCCCCAATTTCGGCGGTGGGTTCTGGGTACGCGGCGCGGTAAAGTTCGAGAATTCTCAACAAATCATTTGTGTAATCTTTGGCATAGCTGATATTACCAAAGATAAAGCTGACAGGATTGTTAATTTCGTGAGCTACTCCCGCAACTAATTGACCCAAAGAAGACATTTTTTCGCTTTGCACGAGCTGCGCTTGAGTATGGGTGAGCGCGTGATAAGCTATTTCTAATTTTGCTGCTTGTTCTCTGAGTTGCGCTTCCGATTCTCGCACTGCCAATTCTGCTGCTGTTCGCTCCGTAACATCGACACCGATTCCCCAAAAATCCCAGCCGGGAACGGAAAAATCAGCAGAAACATTTGACCAAGCAATTGTTTTGACGCTGCCGTCAGCCGCCTGAATTTCTACTTCTAAATCTCGAAAATTGTGACCTAGTTCGACAACTTTTTTGAAAATTTTTTTGCGGTAGTTGACATCAGGGATGAGCCGCTGTATAGCTTGTTGGTTGCCGACAAGTTCTGCGGTGCTGTAACCCAGCACTTGTTCCGATTCTCGGTTCCAAACTATGATATCGCGATCGGCATCGACAGCGCTCAGCATTACTGGCATATTTTCGAGAATTAGGCGCAGTTTTGCTTCGCTTTGTCTCAAAGCTTCTTCAACCAGCGCCCTTTCTGTGATGTCAACGGAAACAGCAATTAATCCTGCGACTTCTCCTTTTTCATCTAATATTGGCGTACCGCGAGTCTCGTAAATAGCCCCGTTTAATTCGGCAGACCAGGTTCTTTGCTCTCCAGCCAAGACTAAGTTAATATTGTCGGTTACTTGGGGATAATCTTTGTACAATTCGTAAACCGATAAGCCTACTGCTTCTTTCGGCTTACATCCTAGAGGTTCTAAAGCTTTTCCTTCGGAGACTGTAAATATGCCCTGACGGTTAATGCAGGACAAAACTACGGGTGCGTTGTCGATCACGGTACACAGGCGTTTTTGACTTTGCTGGAGCGCTAATTCTGCTTGTTTGCGATCGGTAATATCGATCGCAGCTCCGAATAATTTTACAACTTCGCCTTCCTGGTTTTGCAAGACTTGCCCCCAACCGATCAGATATCTGATTTCTCCGTTGGAATGGTAAATGCGGTAGTCAATTTCGTAGGGTTGGCGCAGCGCGATCGATTCCTGTATAGTTGTTTGAAAGCGTTCTCTATCGTTGGGATGAATTTGCTCGACAAGTTCTGGATAACTTGGTGGTGGTAGATTAAGTTCTCGATCGCACATTCTCTTTAATTCATCCGACCAAGTAATCTCGCCAGTAGCGAGGTCGAATTCCCAGTTGCCGATATGAGCTATTTTTTGAGTTTCTTCGAGTTTTCGCTGGTATTCTAATAGTTCGCCGGCGGCTTTTTTGCGATCGCTAATGTCTCGAATCGAACCGGCAAATCTCAGCGGTGTACCATTTTTATCCCAAAGTGCTTGTCCGCGAACAGCTAACGAAAGGTATTCGCCACTTTTTTTAAGCAGGCGATATTCTATATCTTTGAAAGGAGTTCTTTGTTCTAAGTGGGCTTTGATTGCTTCAAATACGCGGTTTTCATCTTCTGGATGGACTCGCGATATCCAGCTACCTAAAACATTTTCAAACTCGCTGTCTTCATAGCCGAGCAATTCTTTAAATCGAGGCGACCAATACACAAAATTTTGCGGGTTAAATACGTCTTCGGGAACAATTGGCCCATCCCAAATCCCCTCAAAAGAGGCGCTTACTGCTAAATCAAAGCGATTTAAACCGGATTCTATGATTTTATTTGCTTGTTCCAGGGCAATTTCGGAATTTTTGCGTTGCGTAGCTGCCGCCACGGCATCGCTAATATCTGTCGCCGTACCGATCAACCCTTGAAATTCACCTTCAGGCGTCAATTTAGCAACTGCTGTCTCCTCAATCCACCGATACTCACCGTCGGCTCTTTTCAGCCGATATTCTCGCTTAAAATTAGAATTTAAATTCCAAGCATTCAGATATATTTGTTCCCAAGAATCTAAATCGTCAGGATGAATGTTTGGCATCCAACCCCGCTCGGAAATTTGTGCTTCAGTCAGCCCGGTAAATTCTGTCCACTGCAAATTAAAATAATTGCAGCCGCTCTCTGCATCTGCTATCCACAGCATGACTGGAACGCGATCGGCCCAGTCGCGCCAGCAATTTTCGCCCGCACGCGATAAATTGGCGATCGGCGCTTGTTTGGGCTGTTTAGTTTCACTTGGAGAACAAGTCATAACTTTACAAATGGTAAGTTGACAGTTGCTATTTTTATTTTATGATGCGCCGCAATTAACTATTAAAAAATCTTAGCTTTTCACAACTAATATATCAATGCGAGATTGATTTGTGCAAGTTGCGTAAGACTCGCGCACCATAAAGGTTTGCAGTGCTTGTTTTAGCGAACATAATATGATATCAAATCCGATCGATAGCCATAATACATAGGTCGGGGCGGGTTTTTGAGATTGTCGGTTTTTGGCGACTATTATTGGTGAACCCGCCCCTACAGGAATCATGGTCAATCGACCGGACATAATATGATATATTATTCACAAAATTATGACCGATTACTGATTGCCAATTCCCCCTAATTTCGTTTCGCAGCAGTTAAATTCGATCGCACTGGAATTTCAATCAAAAACTCCGCACCCTCTCCCGGTGTCGAAATACAGCTCAATCGGCCACCGTGCCGATCGACTACAATCGAGTGAGAAATCGACAATCCCAAGCCCGTCCCCTTGCCCACAGGCTTGGTGGTGAAAAACGGGTCAAACAGCCTCGATCGCACCAGCTCCGGTATCCCTCCCCCGTTGTCCGCGATAGATATCACTGCGAGACCCGCAGCAGCCTGATAAGTGCGAATGGCGATCGAGCTCGGATGCCGATCGCACTCCTCGATCGAACGCTGCTTGTCCCGTTCTTCCAAAGCATCGATCGCATTAATCAAAATATTCATAAATACCTGATTCAACTCGCCCGGAAAACACTCAACTTGCGGCAATAGCTGGTAATCTTTAACTACCTGAATCGCCGTCCGGCTGCTGTGAGACTTCAAGCGATTTTGCAAAATCATCAAAGTGCTGTCAATTCCCTCGTGAATGTTAACCGACTTCCCAGCCGACTCGTCCAAGCGCGAAAAGTTGCGCAGCGATTTAACAATCTCGACAATTCGCTCGGTTCCTACTTGCATCGAACTAAACAATTTCGGGAAATCCTCAGCAATATAATCCAAGTCTATTTCATCAATTTTATCCAACACTTCTGCGGGAGGATCGGGACAGTAATGCTGGTAAACTTTAATCAATTCCAGCAAATCTAAACTGTAACTGCGAGCCGGAACTAGATTACCGTGAATAAAGCTGACTGGGTTATTAATTTCGTGAGCCACACCCGCAACTAACTGACCCAAACTCACCATCTTTTCATTTTGAACGAGCTGAGCTTGAGTAGTTCTGAGTTTGTTAATAGCTGTTTCTAACTCTAGCGCTTTTGAGCGTTCTCGCGCTTCCGATTCCTGCAAAGCTAACTCGGCTTGTTTGCGATCGGCAATTTCAGTTTGTGCTTGCTCGAACAGCATCGATTGCTGGATCGCGATCGCCAACTGCACGCTAATTTGTTTGAGGCACTCGACCTCAATTTCCAGCCAGCGGCGGCGGCCAGCGCACTCGTGAGCAATCAATAGCCCCCACAACTTCTCGCCCTGCAAAATCGGCACTACCAAATTAGCTCGCACCTGAAATTGACTTAATAAATTAATATGGCACTCGGAAAGACTGGCTTTGTAAATATCATCCACAGCTACAGTGCGCCCCTGTTCGCAAGCAGAAAGATAACTGTTTTGAAAGCAGCAAGCGTCAATAGTTGTTCCCCGCATCGGCAGCCAATTTTCGCCCACCGACTCGACACTTACAAAACCGCTCCAATCAAGATTAAACTGATAAATAATTGCCCGGTCTGTTTGCAAAAAATGCCGTACTTCAGCCACAGCTTTTGTCAAGATTTCTTCTAAATTGAGAGAAGAGCGAATGCGTTCCAGCATCCCTACCACCAGGCGTTCTCGCTTTAATTGCTGGCGCAAAATAGCCTCGGAAAGTTTGCGATCGCTAATATCTTCAATCACACCAATTACGTAGCTCGGTTCCCCAAACCCATCCCGCACTAAAGATACAGTCACATTAGCCCAAACAAATGAACCGTCTTTGCGAACAAAGCGTTTCTCAAGTGAATAATTGAAAATTTCCCCAGCTAACAGTCTTTGGCCCGACTCCACATCTGCTTCAACATCTTCCGGGTGAGAAATCTCCCAAACATTTCGCGCTTTCAGTTCCAATTCTGAGTAGCCGACAATCTTGCAAAAGCCTTGATTTGCGTTTAAGAATTGACCGTTCGGCTGCACTTTAACAATGCCGATCGCCGCTTGTTCAAATACAGCTCGAAATCGCTGTTCGCTTTCTTGCAAAGCAATTTCTGCTGTTTTGCGATCGGTAATATCCATTGCCGTACCAAACAGCCGCACCACCAGATCAAACTCATTTTTAACAGCTTGTCCTTTACCGTTAACGTACCGGATTTCTCCTGATGGAAAATAGATGCGGTGGTCGATGTCGTAAGCTGTCCCTTCAGTCACTGCCTTTTGCACAACTTCTATAAACCTTTCTTTGTCATCGGCATGAATTTGTTCTAAAAGTTCTTCGCTTGTCGGCGGTCGATTCAATTCTCGACCGTAAACCCGAAACAGTTCCTCCGACCAAGTAATCATTCCCGACTCAATATCGAATTCCCAATTGCCGATGCGGGCAATTTTTTGCGCTTCTTGCAACTGGGCCGCAAGTTGTTGCAGAGATGCGATCAACTGCGTTTTTTCGGCTTCGGCCGCAACGCGGGCGCTGATATCTTTGTGAGTGCCACTCATCCGCAAGGGCGCACCCCATTCGTCATACTCGACTACCTTGCCCATAGCCATAATCCACTGCCAGTTCCCCGCTTTGTTGAGCATCCTAAATTCAATTTCATAGATATCAGTGCTATCTTCAAAATAGGAATTTAAAGATGCCATTACCTGCGGTCGGTCTTCGGGATACAGCAAATTTTCCCAACCTTGGAAATTATTTTCAATTTCAGTTTCTGCGTAACCGAGCATTGATTTCCATTGCGCGTCAAAATATGTTTCGCCAGTGGCTATATTCAAATCCCACAGCCCCAAACAGCTACCTGAAACTGCCAACTGCAATCGCTCTTGACTGAATTTTAATGCTGTTTCGGCGCGTTTTAGTTCGGTAAGGTCGGCAATAATCGCCATCATTCCTATTGGTTGACTGGCGCTATCTTTAATGCAGTCAGCTCGCAATACAGTTTCTGTAAATTCGCCATTTTTAGCCTTGAGCTCAATTTCACCGCTCCAGGACAAACCTTTCCGCAGCACCTTAAATAACTTTCTCAAATCTTGATATTTGGCGTACATTACTGCTGGGCCGCCTGCATTATTGAGTTCCTCAACTGTATAGCCGTAGCGCTGAATAAATGCTTGATTGTGATAAATTGAATAACCGTCCAAATCGGCGATCGCGATCGCATCGCTAGCGCTGTCTACAGCTTGAGTTACCAAGCACAGAGTCAGTTCGGCGTTTTTGCGATCGGTAATATCAAAAATCGCTCCATCCAGCCACAAAACTCGCCCTGCTGGATCGTAACTCGGCCTGCATCTTTCCGATATCCACCGCACCGCGCCGTCAGCGCGAACAATTCGGTATTCTACATGGTACGGCTGTTTCGACAGTACCGCTGCCCCGATTTGTTTCGCGAGCATTTCGCGATCGGCCTCATAGATAATACTCCCAAAACTCAAGCGGTTGTTGTCAATAAAATCCGCCGCAGGATAGCCGCTAATTGCCTCAACTTCATCGCTAACAAATACCACCGTCCAATCAGCGTCATACAAGGAGCGATAGATAGCGCCCGGGATATTCTCAACCAGCGATCGAAATCTGGCTTCACTCTCCCGCAAACCTGCTTCTGCCTGTTTTAAATCAGTAATATCCAGCACAATACCTTCCCAAACTATATCCCCTTCCTGCGCTATTGCAGTCGGACAATCAACTCGTTCCGGTCTCGAAGCACCTCGCATCCACTTCACTTTTCCCGACGGCATAATCGTACGCCATTCATGCTGCCAAGGCTGCATATTAGCCGCAGAAACAGCAATAGATTCTTTGATTTTTGGGAGATCCTCTGGATGAGTACAATTGAACATTAATTCGGCATTCTGCTGAATATCTTCTGCTGCCAATTCATATAAATCGCGGGAGCCCGAAGAAATGTAAGGAAAAGACATTTTGCCGTCGGTTGAGAGCCGAAATTGATAGATTATTCCCGGCAAATTAGCAGCAATTTGCCGCAGCCTAGCTTCGCTTTCCCGCAGCGCTAATTGTTTGTGTTTGTCCTGAGTAATATCTCGACTTATTCCGACCAGAATTTTACTACCGTCAGTATTTTCAAACAGAGTTTTTTTAGTAGACAGAATGTGCAGGGCGTCGCTGGCATCCGTCAATATTTCCTCGCTCTCGTTTTGTTCCCCCGTCCTAAACACTTGTTCGTCATTCTGCCAAAAAATCTCAGCTTCTTCTTTTGGGAAAAACTCATAATCCGAGTGACCCAGCAGTTCCTCGCGCTGCTTGCCGATCAGCTTGCAAAAAGCATCATTTAACAGTATCCAGCGGTGCTGTCGATCCTTGACAAAAATAGGGTCGGCAACTGCATCGATCGTATAATTCAAAAAGTTTTTACTAGATTCCAGTTCCTCTCTCGCTAAAACTTTATCCGTAATATCGTTGATAGTTCCTGTCGTACCCTGCGCCGCGCCGTTCCAGTCAAAAATTAAAAATTCTTGCACTTCCACCCAGCGAATTTCCCCATTTTTGGTAACATATCGACTTTGATAACAGCAGGATGTTTCTTGATTTTTGCTCAGGTCTATAAACGAATTTAAATATTGGGATCGATCGTCAGAATAAATATAATTCAAACAGGAAGTTCCTAAGCTTTCCTCAACGGTAAACCCAGTAATTTCCGTCCAAGCCGGATTGAGAAAAGTCCAATTGCCAGCATTATTTATTTCAAAAACTACCTCTTTTATGCTATCAACAACTTGCAGGTATTTTTCTTGACTTTTTTGACATTCTGCCTGCCGTTTCTGGCGGGCGATCGCGCACCGGATCGTCCGCACCAGCAGCCGGCTGTCTGCTTGTCTTTTCACCAGATAATCTTGGGCGCCGGCCGAAATTAACTCGATCGCGAATTCTTCGTCATCGGCCGATGTCAGAAGGACGATCGGAATATTTATCCTGCAATCTTGCAGCCGGAAAAAAGTATTAAGTTTTTGGCTGTCAAGAAGTGTCAGGTCTAATAAAATTACATCAAAAATCTGGTCGCTTAAAATTTCTATAGCTTCCCAGAGGTAAACTGCATTAGTCGTCTCAATTAATTGTCCCAGTCGGCTTTCTAGGAGCAGTTCTTGAATAAGTTCTGCATCTTGTACACAGTCTTCTACTAAAAGAATTTTCAAGCAAGCAGGGGTTAAAGTTGACTCAAAAATAGGTCTCATTTTGGATTGTATAAATAAATAAAAAAAGCAGCAGTGGATGCAGCTACCTAGCTGATTTTTGGGGAACTTGAACCGCAGGCTTTAGGATGCTCTGCGTGCTTTCCGACTGCCAGATTTATTTGTAAAATTGAGTTGTTTGCTGCAAGTTGTCCGCTTCGCCCCAAACCTAGTAGCCGAAAATTATTACACTCTTAGCGATATGACAACTCACCTCTGTTTTAATTTACAACATTTGGCAGGGAAGTAGCAAGGGGAAAAACTAAAGAGCGCCCAGGAATCAGGACTTGCATTTTTGACTGCAAACCTAGGAGCATTAAGCTAGATTAAGCGGTTTGCAGTGAGGACTTCAGTCCTCTATCTAGCAGAAAGAAGGACTTGCATCCGGAAACTGCGAAGCTAACTATCAACTTAATTACGGTTTTCTAACCCGACGCGATTTAACTGAGTTGAGTCGGTCAGGTTTTCTGCTGTTTCGGCAGTACAACTGTAAACACGCTACCTTGACCGACATTGCTGCTAATAGCAATCTCGCCGTTAAAAGGTTTTAAAAGTTCAATACAAGTATAAAGTCCGAGACCAGTTCCTGTCGGTTCGCCTTCGGTTTTTTCCTCGCCTTTAGGCGGCTTAGATGTATAAAATGGGTCAAAAAGTTTTGATAAATCTTCCGGTGCTACGCCGCATCCCGTATCTGCAATATCCATGTAGATGTTCGATTCGTCTTGCCGAGTCACGATAGTTAGTTCTCTGGTTTTTCTTTCCCACATCGCATCCATTGCATTATTAATTAAGTTATAAAATACTTGAGAAATATAGGAATAGATTAAGGGAAGGCTGGCAATTTCTTCGTCGTAAAAATATTTTTTTCTGATTTTATTTTTAAAATACATATTGCCTTCCAATAGCTGAATTTCTCGCTGAACTAAATCATTGATACTCACAGCCTGCAAATCTTGCTTTTGCTCTTTTCGGCTTTTCATCATCAGAGTATCCATGATCTGATTGATTTTTGTGACCGCTTGAAAAATATATTTGGTATAATTAAACAGAGATTCTTCTTGAATTTTTGTGGCTTTTGTTTCAATCAAATCGACGCTCGTCTGGATTACTTGCAGCGGACTTTTGAGGTTGTGAACCATTCCCTGGGTCAAACGTCCGATGATGGCTGTTTTTTCCTGGTCGATTAATTGCTTGGTTTTTTGTTCGACAAGTCTTTCTAGGTTTTGGTTGAGGTGGGCAAGTTCGAGGTTTTTTTCTTCGAGTTTTTTTTGCAAGCTGCGGATTGTCAGGTGAGTTTCAATGCGGCTGAGCACTTCTTCGTGCTGGAACGGTTTGGTGATGTAGTCAACGGCTCCTGTCTGAAAGCCTTTTACTTTGTCAAGGGTATCGGAAAGGGCGCTCATGAATATGATAGGAATGTCTCGCGTTGACGGCTCTGCTTTCAAACGCAGGCAAGTTTCAAAACCGTCGATTCCTGGCATCATAATGTCCAAAAGGATCAAGTCTGGATGGATGTATGCAATTTGCTCGATCGCACTTTCGCCATCGAGAGCCACTAATACTTTAAACCCATAATTCCTTAACAACTCAAAAAGTACGTCAAGATTTGTTTGGTTGTCATCGACAATCAGTATGATGCTTCTTTCGGAATTCTTATCGTTCATATTCAAGGAAGAAATTAAAATTTTGGGGTTGTGAGTTGTGACTTTAATTTAGATGTAAGTGATTTTCTACGGTTCTCCACATCCGGTTGCTTGACAAATGCCTCCATTTTGCGATCGCTTTTTATGACGGGCAGGATGCCCACCCACAAGAAATTAGTTTTTTGTGGAACAGACATCCCTTCGACCCTTCGACTATGCTCAGGGCGCCGCTTCGCTCAGGGCAGCGCTTGCCTCTTATTGAGAATGGTACTCTGGGGATGAGATGTAACTGATTTGGAGTTGTCTGTTAGCTACCGTCAATTTTAGGACAAATACAGCTTCAAAAAATCTCGAATTTGCTTGAGCTGAAATCCTTTAGCAAGTTGGCGCAGGTGATGGACGAAAGGCCCTAATGTCGGGTCAGAATGTTCGAGTTTAGCAGTTTCCTCCAGAATAGCTTCAATATCGCCCATTGCAGCCAATCTTAACAATGCCAAGACTGACTCTGAGTCAGGAGGTACTATTGTTGATTCAGCAGCAGCAACCTCAGATGATACTTTGGGAGTTAGAGCTTTCCGCTTTTTCGTTTCCGATCCTTCTTCGTAAACCCATTCTAGTCTCAAATGCAGGCGCAATAATTCTAAAAGATCGTTAGTTTGAATCGGCTTGGTGAGAAAATTATCGCAACCTGCAAGTATGCTCTCTTGTCTGGTAGTTTCGTAAACGCTGGCGGACAAAGCAAGGATAACCGCATCTTTTAATTCCGGCAACTGTCGCAGTCGCCTGGTAGCTTCCCAACCGTCCATTACCGGCATCAGCAAGTCCATTAAAATCAGATCCGGCAGAAATTCCGGTGCTTTGTGCAAGCAGTCTTCGCCGTCTGTGGCTTGGGCAATTTCAAAGCCCAAACGAGAAAGCATTCTGTGCAGCATGGCGCGATTCACTTCGTGATCGTCCACGATCAGCACTTTGCGCTGGTGCCCGCTAAAACCGACAAGCCGGCGTTTTTCTGGCGCGGAGGGGATTTCCTCAGACTGGGCGACTGCGGGCAAGTCTAAATCCAACCAAAATATGCTGCCTTGGTTGGAGGTACTTTGGACGCGAATTTGGCTGCCCATCATTTTGACTAATTTTTGGCTGATCGAAAGTCCCAGCCCGGTACCTTCGACGAAATTGTTACGATCGCCCACTTGATGAAAAGGCAAAAATATTTCTTCTAATTTATTCTCAGAAATGCCAATGCCGGTATCTTCGATTTGAAAGCGAATTTTCGCAGTTGGGGCGTCCGCTTCTTTTGATTCTTGCTGGCAGTCTAAATTTGTAGTCAAATTGATTGTTTGGGTGGCAATGTCCGCTGTCAAACTCAAATTCGCGGTACTTGTTTGAAGGAAATTTTCTGTATAACCGACTTTGAATGTCACGCCGCCGCTATTAGTAAATTTAACTGCATTGGTGAGCAAATTAATCAAAACTTGAAGCAACCTTTTTTCGTCAGCCAAAACCCAACTTGGTAGCGCTGACACCTGCTCGTAATTAAAAGCAATTCTTTTTTGGTCCGATCGCATTTGGAACAAATCCACAATACTTTTCACAAAGCTGGGAAAATGCAAGTTAGCCGGTGACAGTTCCATTTTACTAGCTTCGATTTTCGCCAGGTCTAAAACGTCATTAATTAGTGTCAGCAGGTGGTTGCCGCACTGGTGAACGCTATTCAGACTTTCCTGCTGGTCGGCGGTTAAATTTTTATCCGTTTTTAGCAGTTGAATGTATCCTAAAATCCCGTTCAAAGGCGTCCGCAATTCGTGGCTCATGTTGGCGAGAAAGTCGCTTTTAGCCCGGTTGGCGGCTTCGGCGGCTTCTTTAGCTAATTGGAGGGCGGCTTCGGCAAGTTTGCGATCGGCAATTTCGGTTTGTGCTTGTTCAAACAGCGTCGATTGCTGAATCGCGATCGCCAACTGCACGCCCAATTGTTTCATACACTCAGCCTCCAACTTCTGCCAGTGACGCGGGCCCGTGCAGTGGTGAGCAATTAACAGCCCCCACAAGTTTTCGCCTTGCAAAATCGGCACTACCAGATTTGCTCTCACCTGGAGCCTAGCCAACAAATCCAAGTAACATTGGGCGATGCCGGCATTGTAAACATCATCTGTGGCTCTAATTCGGCCGTCTTGATAAAGAGGAACATAGGCTTCCCCAAAACACGGGTCGTAAATTTCCATTCCTAGGATTGAGTAGGAATTTTCGGCAACCGACTCGACAGCAATAAACCCGCTCCAATCCGGCTTGAATTGGTAAATAACAGTGCGGTCAACTTGCAAAAATTGCCGCACTTCTTCAACCGTTTTGGTAAGAATTTGTTCTAAATTGAGAGAAGAACGAATGCGTTCCATCATGGTAAATGCCAACTGTTCGCGCTTTAATTGTTGGCGCAAAATTGCTTCTGATTCTTTGCGTTTTGTGATGTCTGTAATCACGGCTATCAATCCGATTAAATTGCCATTTATATCTTTTATGCTATCGGCTCGCACCAGAGCAGTAACAGCTTCATTGCTCTTGTTTCGCAGCGCAACTTCGCCGCACCAAGAGCGACCTTTGCGAAGGTTTTTATAGATTTGTTTGTAACTTTTAGGCCGGACGTAAAGTCCGGCGCTATCGCTCTTATCGTTGAGTTCTTCCACCCTGTAGCCGTAACGCTGGATGAAGGCTTGATTGTGGTAAATAGAACGCCCTTTCAAGTCGGCAATCGCGATCGCATCGCTGGTGCTTTCGACGGCTTGAGTGACCCGCAGCAAAGCTAATTCTGCTGCTTTGCGATCGCTAATATCCGTCATCGAACCCACCATCCGCAGGGGATTTCCGGCTTCGTCCCACACTGCTTGAGCGCGGGCGAGCACCCACTTGTAGCTGCCGTCTTTGCACTGCAAGCGGTATTCGGCGGCGTAATTGGGGGTTTGGCGATCGAGATAATCTTGGATCGCTGCTTGCACTCGCGATCGATCGTCTGGATGGATGCGATCAATCCATTCGCTGTTCCTACTGTCGATTTCGCCGTCTGCGTAACCGATAATTTCTTGCCAGCGCGCCGATCGAAAAGCTTCATTTGTTTGAAGATTCAGATCCCAAATTCCGTCTTGATTCGCTTTGAGAACCAACTGCCAGCGTTCTTCGCTTTTGCGCAATTCTTCTTCGGCTTGTTTGCGCTGAATGTGAGAACCCAACTGAGTCGCTACCGCCTTGACCAATTCTATGATTCGCGGTTCCATAATCGATGGTTCGCGCTTGCAAAATAGTAAAACTGCCAGCACTTTTCCGCTAGCACGAATTGGCACACCGAAACAAGCTTTCAATCCGACTGCTGCCGCCATTTGCGATCGGGCAAAAACCGAATTTTGGACTACAGAAATATCTTCAATCCATTCTACCGTTTGGGTTGACCAAATCCGTCCGGGGACTCCCAATCCGGCGGCGAATCTAATTTTTTTACTTTCGCGGCCGAACATATCTAAATCGCGATCGCTAGCGTACCAAGTTTCGCTGTGCTGCAAAAAAGTACCGTTAGCAGCCGGTATCCAAGCTTCCGCAAAATTCCAGCCGATCGCATTGCACAGCAACCGCAGGATATCAGGGAGGGCGCTGTGAAAATCTGCCGACTGACTAATTGCTTGAGTTGCTGCCAGCAACAGCTTAATTTCATCTTCTGCTTGCTTGCTTTCGGTAATATCAGTTCCCGTACCGAGAATTTGTTTTAACTTGCCCTCTGCTGTTTTAGCAAATACAGTATCTCGGCTCACAATCCAGCGCCAAGAACCATCCTGATGCCGGATGCGGTATTCTATTTCAAAGATATCGCCTTCGCTGCCAGTTTCCACTTGCTGCAAATAATCAGGCATTTTGATTGCATCATCCGGGTGGATCAAACTTGACATCATCCACGGCCCGATTGCCTGAATCTCCTCTACTGTATAGCCGAGAATGTGGTATACAGAAGCATTTGCATAGATATTTTTTTGTTCGATCAAGTCGCAAACATACAAAATATTAGGACTTGCCTCAGCAATTTGTTGAGTAAATCGCTGGCTCTCTCGCAGTGCTGCTTCTGCTTGTTTTTTTTCAGAAATATCGCGCACCACGCAAATAATTTCCCCGTCGGGCAACATTGTCAGCGAGACATCTAGAGGAACTGTCGAGCGATCGCGGCGACATCCTACTGCTTCGGTAATGTAACGACCTTTTTCGACTAAAGCAGGTATAACTTCTGACTCGAACCTTTGGAGCTCTGCACCTTCGTAGAATACTTTCCAACTTTTGCCTAACAGTTCATCCAGAGAGTCGTAACCGTAGATTTTTAGTCGGGCTGCGTTGCAATAAATTACTTCTCTGTCGGCATTGAGCATGGCGATACCTTCGGAAGCAGCAGCCATTGCCGCTGCTTGCCTGTGGAGTTTTGACTCCGATCGTTTGCGTTGAGTGATGTCGCGGACGATCGCGATAATTTCGTCATCCGTACAGAACACAATTCTCGCTTCAAAATCGCGCACTGCATCCTTAATTGACAGTTGATATTCTACAACTTGAATCTCGCCGATGTCGATCGCTTGCTGATTGCCGCACAAGATTTTTTCAGCAAAAGCAGCCGGCAATATGTCTTGGGCTTTTTTGCCGATAACTCTTTTTTTATCTAGGAGAATATCTAAATCTTTGGCAGGTTTGAAGTCTACAAAAGTGCCGTCTGCCCGACAGCGAAATATCATGTCCGGTATGGCATTTAAAAGAGCGCGGTTGGTGGCTTCGCTCTTGCGCAATTCAGATTCAGCTTGCTTGCTAAATGTAACGTCGCGAGCAACTGCATAAATCAAACCTTCTTCTGCAAACGGCGATGCCGTCCACGACAGCCATTTATAACTCCCATCTTTGCAAAGATAGCGATTCTCTAAGTTGATAACGGAGTTGCCACCTTTGAGTATTTCCAATTCAGATATGGTTATTTTTCGGTCTTCTGGATGCACAAAATCTATAAAAGGTTTGGCTAAAAGTTCTGCTGTGCTGTAACCTAATGCTTTTGACCAAGCGGGGTTTAAGCGTTTGAAATAGCCGTCAAAACCTGCAATGCAAAGTAAATCTAGCGAGATATTAAAAAAGCGATCGCGGTCTTGCTGGGTTTGTTTTAATTCAGTGACATCCATCACCAAACCGTCCCAAACTAAATCGCCGTTTGCTTGTTTTTCCGGTTTCGCGGCGCCTTGCAGCCACTTCACCTTGCCGTTGATAATTTGCCGCCACTGGTGCTGCCAAGGTTGCAGAGTCGCTGCTGAAAGCTCGATCGACTGTTCAAAGCCTGTGAAATCATCTGGATGAATTGTTTCATAAGCCACATCTATTTGTTTTTCTATTTCTTTCGGTTCTAATTGGTAAAGGTTTTTGCTGCCAGAAGAAACGTAGGTAAAATATTTTATACCATCAGAATCTTGGCAGAATTGATAAATCATTCCCGGTACGTTGGCTGCCATTTTTTCAAACCTTGCTTCGCTATGTTCCAAAGCTGCTTGTTGGCATTTGTACTCGGTGACATCTCGGATTGTTCCCACTAACATTCTACTGCTATCAGTTGTTGTGAAAACACTTTTTTTAGTCGATATGATGCGTTTTTGACCGCTACTGTCTGTAAATTGTTCCTCGGTTTGAACCGGGATGCCAGTTTTCAATACTTCTTCATCTTTTTGCCCCCAAAAATCGGCTTGTGCTGGGGGGAAAAACTCGTATCCCGATTTGCCGATTAGTTCCGATCGCCCTTTTCCCATCAATTCGCAAAAAGCGTCGTTTAATACGACCCACCTGTGCTGCTCGTCTTTAACAAAAATCGGATCGGGAGTAGCATTGATCGTGTGATTTAAAAATTCTTCTGATGCTTTTAGTTCAGCTTCATAGCGGTAGCGATCGCTCACGTCCAAGACTACTTTAATCATCCGGTCGATCGAGCCGTCCCGCCCGCGAATACAGCGCATCGAAACTCGAGTATAAACTATTTTTCCATCTTTCCGGCGCCATCTTTTGTCTAAAACGTAGCCTTCGCTCTCCCCAGCCAAAACTTTATTTAACTGCTCTAAACTGGCAGGCAAATCTTCACAAATACCCCAGCGTTCCCAATTTCCGTGCAGAAGCTCATCGCGATCGTATCCCAGCAAATTGCACAAAGCATCATTCACTTCCAACCAGTGGCATTTTTCCGGTTCTGAGGCGGAAATTGAAGGAGCAATAATCGCAATTCCGACGAGGGAATTCTCGACTACCGAGCGATATTTTTCTTCGCTTTTTTGCAAAGCTTCTTGGTTGTGCTGCCGCTCAACTGCGTAGCGGAGCGATCGCATTAATACTTCGCTGTCGATGTTTCGCTTGACCAGATAATCCTGAGCTCCTGCTTGGATTGACTGCACCGCGAGTTCTTCATCGTTGCGGGCCGTCAGTACGACGATCGGAGTATTGAGGCTGTATTCTTGGATTTTGACAATTGTACTTAAGTCTTGGCTGTCGGGCAGCGAAAGATCTAGTAAAATCACATCAAAATGTTCGGCAACCAAAAGTTTCTGTGCTTTGCTGAGACGGTCTGTACAGCTTACTGACAGCCTTTGAGACTCGGCTCGGCTGAGATTTGTTTCTAATAATAATTCTTCGATCAGATCGGCTTCGGCTTGATTGTCTTCGACTAGAAGAACTTTAAAGCCGTTTCGCTTTGCGGTCGATCTCAAAACTGATATCATACACCTTGTTTTTTGTCATAAGGCAGTCGAGATAAATATTATAGCATATAAATAATTGAATGCCAAGAAATAGCTGTGGCAAAAATTAAACAATATCGGGTTCAACAACTACAATGCTCTAGATCGACTGTGTTTTTGCTCTAAGTAGGTCAACCCAATCAGAGGTAAAACTTTTACGGTTTTTAGAACCTCGGTTGCTGGAGGAAACAAAACTGCTCGGTGTTGTGTTTTGTGGGCGATCGCCGCTAGCGAATCGCTTCACCGTCAACAGTCAACACAATTTGAGCGGTATCCCCGCACCGCTGCGCGATCGGCGCCAAAGAATTCGTGGGAATTATGTCCGACATTGACATTTTTACCATTTTTTTTATGATAGCTTACCTAAACTCCCCGCTGCCATTTCTTTACTTTTTGCAATTAAATAAATCTTCCCCAGGGCTCTTGCCATTTAGCAAAAAAGTTATAAGATAGAAATAGAGGCAATTAAAAACAAGGCCGAATACAGACGCGAAAAAAATCTGAGCTTTTGGGCAACAAAACTACATTTAAAAATTGACACTCCTTTGTTTACTGTCCTTTGACCGAACTGGTCTGAATGTGAGAGGAAAAAAGCAATGATCGAAAAATTAGCAATTTCACAAAAACAAGTTTTAATTCCCAAAGAAAAAGCCTTAGTATTGTGGTTTGATGAAGTCGGCATCGGCGACATCCCATTAGTAGGCGGAAAAAATGCTTCCTTGGGCGAAATGATCCAACAGTTAACGCCGAAAGGAGTCAGCGTCCCCAACGGATTTGCAACTACAGCATACGCTTACCGCGACTTCATCGAGTCGGCGGGTTTAGAAGCTAAATTGCGCGAAATTTTTGCCGATTTAGACGTAGAAAATGTGCAGAATCTGCGGCAAAAAGGCAAGCAAGCGCGGGCACTGATTCTGGATACACCGTTTCCGCGAGACTTGCAAGCGGCGATCGCCGATGCTTACGAGAAATTGTGCGATCGATACGGCGATAGTACCGACGTAGCAGTGCGATCGTCCGCCACCGCAGAAGACTTACCAGACGCCAGTTTCGCCGGACAACAAGAAACCTACCTCAACGTTCACGGCTGCACCGGCGTGCTCGAATGCTGCCACAAATGCTTCGCCTCCACATTCACCGATCGAGCAATTTCCTACCGCCAACTCCGAGGTTTCGACCACTTTGAAGTCGCCTTATCTGTCGGCGTGCAAAAAATGGTGCGATCGGACTTAGCATCATCCGGCGTCATGTTCAGCATCGACACCGAAACCGGTTTCAAAAATGCCGCCCTGATCACCGCCGCCTACGGATTAGGCGAAAACATCGTTCAAGGCGCCGTAAACCCCGATGAATATCTGGTTTTCAAACCCACATTAAAACAAGGTTTCCGCCCAATTCTCGACAAACGCCTCGGCACGAAACAAATCAAAATGGTGTACGATGTCGGCGGTTCCAAATACACCAAAAACGTCTCTGTAACGGCAAAAGAACGGGAAAAATTTGCCATTAGCGATGACGAAATTCTGCACTTAGCCGAGTGGGCAGTATTGATCGAAGAACACTACTCCCAAGTGCGCGGAACTTACACGCCGATGGACATCGAGTGGGCAAAAGACGGCAACACCGGCGAATTGTTCATCGTCCAAGCGCGGCCGGAAACAGTACAATCGCAAAAATCTGCTACAGTTTTGCGAAACTACAAATTGCAAGGTTCCAGTGCAGTTTTGGCAACAGGACGCGCGGTTGGTGAAGCGATCGGACAAGGCAAAGCCCGCGTCATTTTAGACGTTAGCGAGATCGCTGAATTTGAAGCAGGAGAAGTTTTAGTTACCAACAAAACTGACCCGGATTGGGAACCGATTATGAAAAAAGCCAGCGCAATTGTCACCAATTCCGGCGGCCGCACTTGTCACGCAGCGATCATTGCGCGGGAAATGGGAATTCCGGCAATTGTCGGTACTGGCGATGCTGCAAAAGTCTTGCAAAATAATCAAGAAATCACTGTTTCTTGTGCCGAAGGAGAGGAAGGCAAAGTTTATTCCGGTTTAGTGCCGTTTGAAGTACAAGAAAGCGCGATCGACAATTTGCCCCGCACCCGCACTCAAATCTTAATGAATGTCGGCAACCCAGAAGAAGCTTTTGGTTTGTCAGCAATTCCTTGCGACGGCGTAGGGCTAGCGCGCCTCGAATTCATCATCGCCAACCACATCAAAGCGCACCCGATGGCACTGATTCACTTTGATGAATTGACCGACGAATCTGTTAAGCGTCAAATTGCTAAACTCACAGCACTTTACAAGCATAAACCAGATTTTTTTACCGATAAATTAGTCCACGGAATTGCCACTATCGCCGCCGCATTTTATCCGAATCCAGTCATCGTGCGGATGAGCGATTTTAAGAGCAACGAATATGCTAATCTTTTGGGAGGGCGGCAGTTTGAACCCAAGGAAGAAAACCCGATGATCGGGTGGCGCGGCGCTTCTCGCTATTACGACCCGAATTACCGCGAAGCTTACGCTTTAGAATGCCTTGCCTTGAAGCGAGTTCGCGACGAAATGGGCTTGACAAATGTGATTCCGATGGTGCCGTTTTGCCGTACTCCGGATGAAGGGCGCAAAGTGTTGGCCGAGATGGCAAAACACGGTTTGGTTAAGGGCGAAAACGGTTTGCAAGTTTATGTGATGTGCGAATTGCCGAGCAATGTGATATTTGCTGACGAATTCGCGCAAGTTTTTGACGGATTCTCGATCGGCTCTAACGATTTAACTCAGTTAACATTGGGATTAGACCGGGATTCTGCTTTAGTCGCGCACATCTTTGACGAACGCAATGAAGCTGTGAAGCGGATGGTAGAAATT
The DNA here is from genome assembly GCA_031399265.1 of Cyanobacteria bacterium SOY_34_metabat_3. Lineage (GTDB taxonomy): Bacteria > Cyanobacteriota > Cyanobacteriia > Cyanobacteriales > Microcoleaceae > Microcoleus. The sequence goes on from JANNOR010000061.1 coordinate 49,522, forward strand.
GCGATTAAAGCAGCGAAGAAGTACGATCGCAAAATTGGGATTTGCGGTCAAGCGCCCAGCGATTATCCTGAGTTTGCTCGCTTTTTGGTTGAGTTGGGAATTGATTCGATCAGTTTGAATCCTGATTCGGTTTTGAAGACTTTGTTGGATGTGGCTTCGGTTGAGGGTGCGGGTTCGATGATGGATTTAGCGGCGGATGTTGCTCGGGTTGGCGTTGCTGAATTTAGGTATGATTCACTCGGCGAGTGAATCCCTGAAATTTAGAGTAGGGGCAATTCATGAATTGCCCCCTACATTTCGGAGGCAAATCATCTCCTTTCTCAGCAACGCCCTCGGGTTTAAGTTGTTCTAGTCGATTTACACAAAGGATCTTGTCTTTGCACTGAGGATTTTAGCCCGATCGAACTCTGGGGACTTTAGCCCTCGCTGCTTTCGGCATCTAGAAATGCCTTCAACTGCGCTACCAGCAAACTGTTAACGGACAATCGCCATAGTTTGACACGCTTGCTGGGAACTTTCGCGATCTAAAACCGTCTCTCTGGGGATGATTTTAGGTTGCCGATCGTCTAAATTAGCAAAAAATATTCTCGACAAACGGGCGGTGAAAAGGTGCTAACAGCTCTCCTGATTATTTTCATAGGTTTAGCGCCGTCCCTGCTGTCTTTGTGGGTGATGCGCCAGGCTGGCGACCAAGCCCGCGATCGAATTGCAGCGGCAAGGCTGGCGGTAGCAAATAGACCCCTGCTTTCTCAGCGAGCAACTGCCGATCGCGCTTACGTAGAAGGCCTCGGTTATCCGATCGGCGACATCACTTGCGAGTATAACGCCCGCTCTAATTACATTCGCTGCGCTGTCAATCCTGCTGGGCCCTGTCAAGATTGTCGGTACTACCAAGCCAGAACTCTTGACGTTCGCGGTGAAAAGATATAGCTTGGATTGGGGCGGGTATCTACGCATATTTGCGGATGGAGTAATTCATGAGTTAATATGTACTTACGCGTAAGGATTGTTGTCTATCTTGTTCGAGACGAGCTGCGATTTCCGATCGGCTATTAAAACCAAATCGAGCAGTATTGCTGGGCTACACTTGCTATAACTGGCGGATTGCAGCCAGTGTTTTTAGAGTTTAGGACTTGCTCTCAAAAACCAAGTTTAAATCGTAAATTTTGGTTGGGCGGTGAGAAATCTAGGAATAAGTCAGGTTTCTAGTATCGATCGGCATAACTCCTACTCCTCCTAAAAATTAGCGAAAAAAAACCGCAAATAGCTCTTGTACGCTCGCCGCAGTCGAAGTAGACAGACTCTAAAAGAAGCGTCGATTTCTCCAAAACATCATGAAAAATTCTGTACGAACAATTGTCAAGACCATTTACTTTCAACACAAACCCGCTCGCCGACTCTAATTTGACATTTTGAGAAGTTGCTTTTGCGCGACACTTATCTGTTGAGTGCGATCGCAGATGGGAGCAGTATCAAACCTGGATTGTTGTCTCTCGAACTGCAAATCATGAATTTTTAAGACGCTTCGTCACTACAGGGTATGTATATTTCCATTAAATGACACGACCAAAGGCACTGGCCCAATTATGTCACGGTCAGACTCCCTAGCAATCGTCTCCCTAATTAATGTCTGGTTGCCCGATGCGAACAGGGCTCGGACACTTTTTACTCTCATCAACCGGGTTTGCGAGTGTTAGTTAGGACTGTCACGAAGTTTTTTGAGCGCTCGAACCCGGTTTCTGGCTGTATAACAGGTAAAATTTCTCTGCAAATACAGTGCATTAGACAACCTAAACAAAACCTCCAAACAGTAAATTTTTGAGAATTCCTGTTATTGTCTAGTGCGGGATGTAAGAGATATCCGTTTAACAGAAAGCCTAATCCAAAATATCACCTAGTAGATAGATTATTGGGATTTCAACTTCCAACCATCAGCGCTTGTGCAGGTGATATTTTCAATGCTATCAAATAGGAAGATAGCAAAGCTTTGTCGTGAGTATAATCGGCTTTTTGCTATTTTCTAGAAGTCAATCCGCAGAGGATCTAATTCTGCAATTTCACCCGTTCGAGAAATGATAATTATCATCTTGAAATGGGTACGCTATATACAATCTGTCAGGTAATTCTACCATGCAAACCATCTGCAACAAACCAATTTTCCCAGCCCAAAAAGCAGGTGACACCACCGCAAGCGTTGCTGGCAAAAACTCCCGAACAACAGCAACTTATTCTCAGCAAAAAGAAATAAAAAAAGTAAGAGTAGAGAATTGTTTCAGCTCGCAAAAACCCGATCGCGGCGCGGGAATTAAAGAAGACGACAGAGAAGTTTTGCTGGCAGCGCGATCGGTGGAAGCCCGAACTGTAAAAAATGTACTGTTCATCGAAGGCAGAGTAGCAAACAGCGACAGCTTGGCAAAGGGAGCAACAGTCGGCACAGAAGTATTTGTACTGGACTCGACGCGGGATGGAGTCGAGCAAATTACGAGAATTCTGGCTAATTGCAGCGATTTAGAAAGCCTTCAGATCGTTTCTCACGGCCGAGAAGCGGCGGTGCAACTCGGGTCGATCGAACTATCAGCCGACAATTTAGAAACCTACAGCCATTTGTTGCAGCAGTGGGGAAAAGCCCTCGGCGAGAGAGGAGATATCTTGTTATTCGGGTGCAGCGTCGCAGCGGGGGAAAGCGGCGCGGCCTTTGTGCGGCGGCTGGGCGAAATTACCGGTGCCAATATTGCAGCGAACCACGGGTTGACCGGGAGTGCAGCACTCGGCGGCAATTGGGAATTAGAATTTGCGATCGGAGAAATAAATGCCAGCATCGCCATAGAACCAGAAGTGCGGGAGGCATACAGTTACGTCCTCGGCACATTAGTCAACGAAACTTTCAAGAACGCGACAGTGCAGGGGCCTTGGATCTACCGAGGCAACAACGGGGCGCTGTACAATCCGAGTCTGGGAGCAGCTAGCTCGCAACCCGTACCGGGCATCACTGGAGGAACAGTATCAGGCTTAATTCCGGCTTTAGGTGGGGATATTCCCGGCGAAGGCGTTCTGCAATTAACTTCAGCAGTACCAGTACAGAGCCGGGAGGTTTTCGTCCTCTACAACAACCCCCTTCCTTCAACGGATGGTCTGATCGTCAAGTTTGATTTCTATTCCTACGGTGCCAATCGGATAGTTAGTGCATCCCAGGGCGAGTCTACAGGCGATCAGCCCGGCGACGGCATTGGTTTCTTCTTCATTGACGGTACTGCATCGCCAGTCAGGCCAGGGGCTTTTGGCGGTTCTCTCGGCTACGCTCAACGAGTGGATGGAACCGCGGTCACACGGGGTATTGAGGGAGGTTATTTAGGGATTGGATTTGACGAATTCGGCAATTTTTCAGCACCGACAGAAGGGCGAGAAGGCCCCCCGCCAGCCCTGATTCCCGGCTCCCCAACTCCGCGTTTGGTCAGACCGGACTCAATCACACTTAGAGGTAGGGAACAGAATAATTACTCGTTCTTAACCCAAGCCTTTGTTCCCTTCGGCATCGACAACATTCCTACCACTATCGACTTCACCGAACCGGGTATTAACTTTAGCAATACGTTCACAAGCAATCGTGCGGCAGCCAAAAGATCCGTTCAAATTACGCTGAATCCATCTAACGTAGCCAATCCCAATCGCCTCACCGTTGCCTTTGATACGAATTTTGACGGCATCTACGAAACTACTCTGATCAATATTCCCAACTTGGCAACCGCCAACGGGGGTTCAGTACCGCCTACTTTCAAATTTGGTTTTGGCAGTTCGACAGGAAGCGCCAACAACTTTCACGAACTTCAAAACGTGGTAGTTGAAACTGTGAATCCTCCCAGTATCTCGGCCGACGTTGTGACGATCAAGAACGGGCCGCAATCCGTCAAGCCTGGGGGTAGCATTACCTACACCATCACAACCACCAACAGGGGGACAGCGCCCGCTCAACAAGTCCTGGTTCAAGACCAAATACCAGAGCAATTAATTCCGTCATCATCAACAGCTCCTACTGTCATAGCCTCGAGCGGCGGCACTTACTTAAACGCGACGCGGAATGTCACCTGGCCGGCAATTCCCGTTCTCAATGTCGGTCAAAGCGTCACCTATACGCTGACAGTTGCTTTGCCGCCGAATTTAGTGACCGGCGGCACATTAACCAACATTGCATTCAGCAGTGCTGCGACTTTCGACCCCGACCTCAGCAACAACGACGGTTCAAGGCCCGTAAGTCAAGTTTTGACTACTGTCACCGATCGCATCGCCGACCTGGTTACTACCAAAAGCGGCCCGATCGTCAGTACAGTTGGGTCAACCGTCACGTACAATCTGACCACAACAAACAACGGGCCAGATCCAGCCACCAACGTCACCATCACTGACAGCATCATTCCGGGTTTGATCGGAGTCACGGCATCAGAAGGCGGCACGTACAACCCAATCACAGGGATTGTCACCTTCCCAACACTGCCGACGCTGGCAAATGCAGTCAGTACCACCCGCACAGTTAGCTTTGTCACGCCAACTACCCTTAGCGCCATCAGCAACACGGCTAGGAGTAGCTCAGATACTCCCGACCCGATCGCCACGAACAACAACGGTTCGCCAACCAACAAAGACGGCACTCCGACCCGTTCGTCTGTTACAACTACGCTCACTCCCAGCGCTGACATTGCTACCAGCAAAACAGGGCCCACCGCTACGACGGCCGGTGCCGCAGTCAGCTACACGATCGCCGCTGTCAACAACGGCCCTAGTTCCGCCAACAACGTCACCATCACCGACAGCATCATTCCCGGCTTAACCGGAGTCACGGCATCCGACGGCGGTGTCTACAATTCAACCACGGGAATTATTACCTTCCCACCCGTGGCGATCGCCAACAGCACTACAGTTACTCGGACGATCGGCTTTATCGCCCCAGCCACCATCAGCGCCGTCAGCAACACCGCCAGAAGCAGCTCGGCCACTCCCGACCCGACGCCTGGGAATAACAACGGTACAAACCCTAATTCCAGCGTCAACACGACGATCGGCGCTCTTGCCGACATTGCTACCAGCAAAACAGGGCCCACCGCTACGACAGCCGGTGCTACAGTCAGCTACACGATCGCCACTGTCAACAACGGCCCGACTGCTGCCACCAACGTCACCATTACTGACAGCATCATTCCCGGCTTAACCGGAGTCACCGCCTCCGACGGCGGTATCTACAATTCAACCACGGGAATTATCACCTTCCCACCCGTGGCGATCGCCAACAGCACTACAGTTACTCGGACGATCGGCTTTACCGCCCCAGCCACCGTCAGCGCCGTCAGCAACACCGCCAGAAGCAGCTCGGCGACTCCCGACCCGACGCCTGGGAATAACAACGGTACAAACCCTAATGCCAGCGTCAACACCACGATCGGCGCTCTTGCCGACATTGCTACCAGCAAAACAGGGCCCACCGCTACGAATGCCGGTGCTGCTGTCAGTTACACGATCGCCACTGTCAACAACGGCCCGACTGCTGCCACCAACGTCACCATCACTGACAGCATCATTCCCGGCTTAACCGGAGTCACCGCCTCCGACGGCGGTGTCTACAATTCAACCACGGGAATTATTACCTTCCCGCCCGTGGCGATCGCCAATGGCACTACAGTCAATCGGACGATCGGCTTTATCGCCCCAGCCACAGTCAGCGCCGTCAGCAACACCGCCAGAAGCAGCTCGGCCACTCCCGACCCGACGCCTGGGAATAACAACGGTACAAACCCTAATGCCAGCGTCAACACCACGATCGGTGCAGCCCCCAGTCTGGCTAGCGCTGACATTGCTACCAGCAAAACAGGGCCCACCGCTACGAATGCCGGTGCTGCTGTCAGTTACACGATCGCCGCTGTCAACAACGGCCCGAGTCCAGCCGAATCCGTCACCATTACTGACAGCATTATTCCCGGCTTAACCGGAGTCACGGCCTCCGACGGCGGTATCTACAACTCAACCACAGGAATTATCACCTTCCCGCCCGTGGCGATCGCCAACAGCACTACAGTTACTCGGACGATCGGCTTTATCGCCCCAGCCACAGTCAGCGCCGTCAGCAACACCGCCAGAAGCAGCTCGGCCACTCCCGACCCGACTCCGGGCAATAACAACGGTACAAACCCTAATGCCAGCGTCAACACGACGATCGGCGCAGGCCCTAGCGCTGACATTGCTACGATTAAAAGCGGACTCACATCGGCAACACCGGGGCAATCAGTCACTTATACAATTACTACTGCGAACATTGGCCCCAACGACGCGGCAAACGTCACCATCACCGACAGCATCATTCCCGGTTTAACAGGAGTTGTCGCTTCCAACGGGGGCGTCTACGACCCAATCTCAGGGCTAGTCAATTTTCCGGCGATCGCCAGCGTACCCGTCGGTCAAACCGTTACCCGTACCGTTACTTTAGGTGTCCCCAGCAGCGGCACCATCACCAATATTTCCAGCAGTAAATCAGCTACTCCCGACCTCAACAACAGCAATAACGACGGCTCCTCTCCCACAGCCAGAGTCACTACCACCGTTCCTGCGGGTACTGTCGATCGTGCGGACTTGGCGACTACCAAAACTGGTCTCACATCTGCCGCGGCTGGCAGTGCAGTTACTTATACTATAAGTACCGCCAACAGTGGGCCGGCTGCTGCTGAAAATGTCGTGATTACTGACAAAATCATTCCAGGTTTAACGGGAGTCAACGCATCGGATAACGGCACTTACGACCCCGTAACAGGGATTGTTACCTTCCCGACAATTCCCAGTTTGGCCTCCGGCAGCAACGCCAACCGCCAGGTAACTTTAATTGTTCCAGTCGGCGGCATCACAAATACTTCCCAGAGCCGATCGACCACTCCCGACGCCAACAACAACAACAACAACGGTTCTCAACCCAATGCCACTGTCACCACCACCGCCAAAGAGGCGCAGCCAGAAAACCCCCCGGTAGGGCAACCAACTCCGCCTATCCCCAACCAACCGCCAGTCGCCAACGACTCCGGCGTTATTTTGTTGCCGAACAACAACGCCCCCATACCCGGATTGGGAGGAACAGACCCTGACGGCACCATTACTTCCTTCATCATCAACAGCCTGTTGCCACCGGACCAAGGTAGATTGTTCTTGGGCGATCCAAACAACGGCGGAGTCCCGGTTACACCAAATCAAGTTTTGACCCCGGATCAAATTAGCCAATTGTTTTTTCAGGCAAGTAGCAGTTTCACCGGAACACAGTTCACCTACAGAGCTACGGACAACTTCGGCCAAACAAGTTTGGGCTTTGCGACTGTAACTGGCAGTCTGCCGACACCGACACTGACGCCTACTTTTGGCAGAGTTCCCGAACCGGATACTGGTTGCGGTTGCACTCCCCTACCTTTGCTGCCGCCGATCGCATTTGCTCAACCCCAGCGCCAGCAAATACTCAACTTCGAGTCAAATGCCTCCGCACTCATTGACATCCAAAACACGATTGTCGGGACTCCCGGAAACGATTTTTTAACCGGGAACGACACTAATGAACTGTTTATCTCCGAAACGGGCGACGACACAGTTTTAGGTGAAGGGGGCAACGATATCATCTTCGGAGACGAAGAGCGAGACTTCATCGCAGCCGGCAGGAACAACGACATCGTTTATGCGGGCAAACAAACTGATGTAGTATTTGGCGGAAAACAAGACGATCGCATTTTTGGCGATCGCAATTCCGACACATTGTACGGCGATCGCGGTTCCGACACGATCGTCGGCGACAACGGCAACGACATCGACTTGACTGATAACGACGGCGACCTGATTTTCGGCGGCGAAGCAGGTGACGCCATTGCTGGCAATCAAGGCAACGACACCGTTTACTCCGGCAAAGGCCCCGATATCGCCTACGGAGGCAAAGAAAACGACTTGATTTGGGGCGACAAGGGCCCGGACACGCTCTACGGCGACAGCGGAGACGACTCTCTGTTCGGCGGAGTCCTCAACTCCCTCGACAGCGACCCCGACGGGCGAGATTTGCTCTATGGAGGCGACGGCAACGACTTACTTAACGGCCAAGAACAAGATGACACGATCGTCGGCGGCAACGGTCGGGATTTGGTGTTTGGAGGCAAAGGGGGCGATCGCATTTTCGGTGAAACTGACCGAGACACTCTCTACGGCGGCCGCGGTTCCGACACCATACTCGGCGACTACGGCAAAGCCCTAGGCAGCACCATTGCTTCCGATGAAGCCGACTTAATTTTCGGCAACGACACTGGCGATGTCATCGGCGGCGGTAGCGGTAACGACAGCATTTTTGCTGGCAAAGGTAACGACTTAGCTTATGGCGGCAAAGATAGCGACCTGATTTTGGGCGAACTCGGTTCCGACACCCTTGTCGGCGACGAGGGAGACGATTCGCTTTACGGCGGCTTGCAGAATCAGTTAATCAGCGATGCTAACGGCCGCGACTTGCTGTTTGGGGGAGATGGGAATGACTTCCTCAGCGGCGGCGAGAGTTCCGACTCTCTCAGCGGTGGTAACGGAAACGATCGCGTTCAAGCTGGCAAGGATGACGATTTAGTACATGGAGATGCCGGCGACGACTTAATTTACGGCGATGATGGCAGCGATATTTTGTGCGGCGATGAGGGCAACGATACCATTTTTGGCGATCGCGGCGAAAATGAGCTAGGGCCCGTCGGTGCAAACGGTCAGCAAGACTGCATCAACGGCGGCAGCGGCGACGACCTTTTATACGGCAACGAAGGTCAAGATACCCTGAACGGTGATGACGGTAACGACAGTATTTATGGAGGGAAAGATAGCGACATTCTCAACGGGGGTGCAGGCGATGACTGGCTGTTTGGCGACGGCGGGCAGGATACTTTGATTGGAGGTCTTGGGAGCGATCGCTTTGTGTTAAATAGCAACAGCGGCGTCGATACTGTACTCAATTTTGAAGTAGGAACCGACAAGTTTGTCCTCGGCGGTGGCTTGGGTTTCGACGCCTTGCGAATTAACTCCACCACCAACGGTTACGTCCTGCAAGTTGCTGCCACAGGGGAGACTTTAGCTAATATTTTTGGAGCTAATAATCCGATTACTGCTCTGGATTTTGTGACTCTTTCCCGGTAACATCAAGTCCGGTCAATTACCCTTAATAAACACCTTGATTGCGGGTAATTGACCGGATATGATGTTATACCAATTTTAAACGAAATAACAGTATTCTTTTCCCCCCCCTTTGCAAGGGGGGGATAGGGGGGGTCGAAGAGTGTTGCACGATTTTAGAAAAATGATGTTAGATGCCCAACAGATTAACAGCCGATCGCACTTTTACTCGAACTTGTTTCTGTTAATGCCGGGGAATTCGATCGCACTGCGCGGAACATCCCAAACCGGCAAAGCCCCGCACCAAATGCTAGCCGCATTAGTAAAAGTGTCGGTACTTCTCGCAGAGACTTGATAAAACCCGCTACACCAAAGCGCACTAATCCAGCAGGGCGAGCTACCCCTTGCCAGATAGAATCTATCCAAGAGGGAAGGGTTTCTTGCGTCCAGTCTGCCGTTACTACGCTCCCCTCGACAAACCCCGTTTCCTCTAACAGCTCCGAAAAACCTTCGATGCTTGAAAAAGCCGGATGCGACCACTGATCCAGGAGTTGTTGCATTACGGGTTTCTCCCAAAAATTTAGAGGGATTTGGCGCGAGTCTCTTTGATTCCAGTCAGCCACAACCAGCACGCCACCAGGCTTTAGCACCCTCATCAACTCTTTTGCGAACACAGCTTTATCTGGCATATGGGGCCCAGCTTCTATCGACCAAACCACATCAAAACTGCCATCTGGAAACGACAGCGCCATAGCATCATCCACCCGAAACTGCAAATCGAGTTCTGGGGGAGTTAATTCCCGAGCGCGTTGAACTTGCTGCGGGCTGATCGTAATTCCAGTGACTGCGAACCGATAATCCTGTGCCAGAATGCGGCTGCTCCCGCCAATTCCACAGCCCACATCTAAGACGGTAGTACCGGCAGATAATCGATCCAAGCCTCCCCAGCGCACCATTTCATGAACAAAATCCGATTTTGCTGCGAGGAAATCTTTCCGCTGCGGCGGTGAACCGTAATGGCCTAAGTGGATATGTTCGCCCCAATAAAATTCCAAAATGCCATCTTCCGTCCATTCGTCATAGGAATTGGCCACAGAGTTCGATGATTGATAAGGGCGAGCCGTGGTTAAATAGATCCCAAGGGCGATCGTCAGTAGTGCAAACAAAAGTCCAAATACAACCAGAAATGAATTCATTTTTGACCTTTTCTCCTAATCAGAATGTAAGCTAAGCTGTTCTGCATTTACATGGAATGTCAAAAAACAATCCAAGTCTTGTGGGGTGTCTCGCCCGCCCTGAATATACAATTTAAATGTGCTACAGCTTAACTAGACAAGTATCACTTTAAATGTTTCCCAGTCTCAGGACACATGAGCGCAGCATTTGGCTAGTGAAAAGCACCACATTTAATTCCAAACCATTTTTAACTAGCGACATTAATCAACTGAACTTCTTGCTTCTGCAATGATTCAATCGATTGCAGACTATCTGAAGCAGCATCCCAAAGAATGAACTTAAAACACTCGGGAATATCGCGAAGAGTCAGTGTTTTTGATTTTTCCAGCAGGTGAATATTAGCATTGTGACAAGCCCGAAGATTGTAATTAGGGATTCGCTCAGAGAGATGATGAATATTGTGGTAAGCAATATCAGCCGAAAACCAATTTAAAATCATCGGCAATTTTAGGTAACTACTGCCTTCAATTGCGCCAAGAAGATAGTCCCAACCCTCAGCTTTATGAGCGTAAGAACCCTCAAAGTTGTGCTGAACAAAGAAGATACAGATAAATATCGCCGCCGAACAGGTCATGACAATTGAGTAAACACTCCAGAAAAAACCAAACCCGAGTAAGTTGCCAAAATAAACCCAACTACCAACAACACAAATATTGTTGAATAGTAAATCCCAAAACTCAGCCGTCGTATACCAATGTTTGGATTTATAAGAAGCAACGATTGCAGGTAATCCCATGCCCCAATCTTGCACCAGACAAGCAAAAGTATGCCGGAAAAAACCAGCAATCCCCAATACCAGCGCGAGTCTTGGCTTGATAATCAGGTAGAAAAAACCGCCGGGAAACAGCATCAATGGGTGTCTGAGGAACTGATACATTTTTTGACCAAATGTACTTAATGCCGCAAATTTTTCCGTAGAAATCAACGCCGAAGGCCCTCGGTACATATCCCAATTACCATTATGCTTGTGGTGGTAAGCGTGTCCCCTAGACCAGGGATACTGAGGAATCGCATTGATGATACCTAGCAGAAAACCCACGCTCCGGTTGACTTTTTTAGAACTAAAAAGAGAATAGTGCCCGCAATCGTGCATCAAAGAAAAACAGCGCCCTGAAAAAAGTGTCATTAACACTATTATCGGCGGCAGAAGCCATACAGAAATGGCAGCAGCTTTAAATGCTAAAAACCATAAAAATATATACGGGATTACTGTATTAAGTATTTGGTAAGTAGCTTTGAAGTTATTGCTCGCCCTGTAAGGAGCTAGGACAAAATCTGACTTGGCGATCGCGCTTTTCATTGAGTATGTCTGTGTGGTTTAGGTAGTCGCTTTTTCTCTTGAACTCGCATTAGCTTCCTCGCCGAGCATTGTAGCAGCTTTCACAGTATTTGTCAGCGCGGGGACAGTTTGTAATAAAACATTTGTCTCTAATTTCTAACTGAAAAATGCTTCCCGGGTTTCTTGACTCCCGGGTTTTTACGAATCCGAGGATAGCCCGATGTCTCAGCTAGAATCGTCATAACTCAACTTACTTCAATGATTAAATTAGTGAAAATTGACATCAGAAATATACTGAGGCTGAGTTCAAACCAGCGCTAAGTATGATAATTTGCTGACAGATTACCGACAGGGTACAGCTAAATATTTGGCGATTGGTGGATGTTCGCTTTGTATTCGCATTCACAAAAAAACTATTACCTGACTCAAAATAGATCGGGAATCAGCGATATTCAATCTATATTGCTCTTGGGTCAATAGATCGATCGCCAGACATGATACATCAATTTTGAAAATGCTGAATTAACCATCATCCATGCCTCGCAGATGAAAAAGAACAGGTTTGCGAAAGTCGGCGGGCATTCTGACTCAGAGACTGTATAATCTCATCACAGTTGCGGGACAGCGCCGGATTTACGCCGGACTTTCCCCGTTTCTTCCAACGGTTGTTTTTTGTTGGAACCGATTTTTGCACATCTCTTAGGTTATCACAACTCTCGTTTATTTGCATAAAAGACTGTGAAACCTGCTCAACCTGCTACCGTTCAACTGGGCGAAATTTTCAAATTTCAGTTCATCGAAGATTTGTCGCAGTTCGGTTTTTGATGTTGAAGGAATCAGCCTTCTTCCTTCAACATCTGCTTATGGGCTACTTATCGACGATTTAGAAATTTTGATTGTCTGTGCTTGGAGCCACTGAACCAGGCTGGTTGATAAACAAGTTTTTGGCCCCGTCGTTTTGGTAGATACAGTTGATGTCGGGTTGACTTTCCAGGGCACCGGTGAAGCCAAAGGTATTCATGCGATTTTTACACTCGCGCACTTGATCTTGGCTGACGAGTTTTCTTTGTTCGAGAATTGCCCAGTTGTTGGTTCGCAGCACGCAGCCGGGGCGCATAGTCGGCTGTGAAATGTAGACGTTGAAAGGGTTGAGGGTGACGTAGGCGCGCATATCTGTCACCATCGCGCTGGCGCCAAACTGTACGCAAAGTTCGGGGTTGGGGGCGCTGCGATCGATAAATTCGCGGGATGCTACGTTTTCTGGACTAATTGTAGCTGTGGAGCTAAAGGCAATCCCAATCCCAATTCCTAAAATAAAGACGGCTGTTAAAATACCTATGGTGGCGGAATTGAGGAAAGAGGGTTTACCGGACTGAGGTTGGCGCCGAGACTGTCCGCCAAAGGAGCCGGAGTCTTCATCTCGATATTCGTCGCTGAATCTGTCGTCGTTGTAGGATTTAGGTTTGCGTTTCATATAAAATTCCGTCAGTTCTTGAGACTCAACAGGTAGTAGTTTTTTGTTTTTGACCGATCGCGCCTTCCTATTTCTAATATTATGACGCTAAGAAGGAAGTGGCTACAGGCTGAGAACATTCTGCCTCTGTTGTTGAGTTCGCATCCGAGCGCTACTAAGCAGGCGGCTACCTTGTCTGAAGTTTCATATTTCAATAAAATAACTGAAAGTGAGATACTCTTGCACAGCGGAGTAATCCGACTCAAGATTATTGACAATTTTTAACATCCTACAAGTCAGGAGGTATAGATTAGTGTCTGTCGAAATTATTGAAAAGCGTTCCACAGTCCGCAAGCTTGCACCGCGCTACCGGGTTCTGCTGCACAATGATGATTTCAATCCTATGGAGTACGTGGTGCAGACTTTGATGGCGACGGTTCCGAGTCTAACTCAGCCACAGGCTGTGAATGTGATGATGGAAGCGCACACTAACGGGATGGGACTGGTGATTGTTTGTGCCCTGGAACACGCTGAGTTTTACGCTGAAACGCTTAATAATCATGGATTGAGTAGCAGCATCGAACCTGATGATTAGAAACTGATGGCACTGGAATGGCCTTGTCCAGCTCGTTTCTGACTCATACCGAACATCTTGATACCGAAAAGCCAGGGAATTAACCCCTGGCTTTTCGGTATATTTACGGAGGTAGGTAGGGAAACTTGTAGAGCGGGAGTTGGGATCAACCAGGTCGGAAGTTGTTCAGACGGTGGTTCGGAGCTAGGTGAGCTCGATCGCCAATTTTAGCTATCCAATCTCAAATCTTTACCAGGCGAAAATTAATAACGTCCGCCGCCGCCACCACCACCGCCGCCGCCCCGGTTACCGCCGCCACGGCCGCCGCCGCCACGGCCGCCGCCGCCGCCTTCATCTTCGCGGGGCTTGGCTTTGTTAACTTTGAGGTCGCGACCCATCCACTCTGCTCCGTCGAGAGCAGCAATCGCTGCATCTTCTTCTGCATCGGTGGACATTTCTACAAAACCGAAGCCGCGGGGGCGACTGGTTTCTCTGTCGGTAGGTAGATGTACTCGTTTAACGGTTCCGTATTCGGCGAAGACGGTGGTGATGTCTTCTTGGGTAACTTGATAGGATAAGTTACCGACGTATATCGACATGAGGAATAACTCCAAAATTTAGACAGTGCGAAGATTTCAGTTTCGGAGAGTTCCCTGCCGATACAGAAGGGCAAGTTTTTAAACAATTCTGTAGCAATGAACAAAGCCTGCAACTGAATCTGATTCACAGTTGATATTTTAACATAGAGTAGCGTCTTTTGATTAGGTTTCAGTAGTTAATTAGCTTGTAATAATTAAAGGCGAAATTTTCACCCGATGCGAGAAACCCGGTTTCTCCCTGCGATCTGGTTTCCGGTTGCATCGGCATCATATATTTGGATGATTTGAGTCCGATCGTCCGCCGCGAGAGCCATCCGTGTCGCGACTGGGGACGATCGCACGCCGATCGTTGCTTTGTGCGATCGGATTTGATGTGATATTTTGTCAGGCCCTCGGTACAGAAAGTTATCGGGCCGGCCGGCTACCGCAGGAAAGATACGTCCACTTTCCCAAAATTGGTACTCAAAGCTAGATTCAGGTTCTCCAGGGCTTTGACTAACCAGACTACGCCTTCTCTGGTACAGAATTCGTAGTGACCGAACAAAATTGCCAACCGCTTTTCTAGGTAGGGCTTGACTTTGCCGCAAATGAGCACGATTTTTAGCAGCAAACCTGTGGTTTGGGTGGGGCCGAGGTTTGAAATCAGGTCGATGAAGACAAAGTGGTTGGGCCGCGCAGGACTCTCGACTACTAAAAAGTTCAATAACTGGCTACAAGTTCTGATCATTAAAAATTCGTTGAACTTCTGAGCATCGTTGTGGGGAAAGGTATTTTGTAATTGCTTATACAATTTTTCGTTAAATTGACTTTTGCCGTAGCGATCGTCCGCAACTGAAGAAATCAGGTATTCGTACAAGTCATCTTTAAATGAGCCGTAGGACGCGTTTGTGCTGGCGTTCGCCGTGAAGCGGCCCGCTAGCTGTCTGTAGGTATCGGCTCCTTCTACCTTTCCGACAAATTGCTTGAGGGCAAAGAACAGTTCCGGGTCGCTCAGCAGTGTCGGGTTTTTTATATTTTGTATACTTCTACCAAAGGAGATTGAGGTTTGGCGGCGGGCTGTTTGGGCTTTTCTCACTTGGTGAGCGACGTATTGCGAGAGGTCGATTTCAAATTTCTGCTGCTTTTGAGCTTGGATTTTTTGAATGATTTTCTGCTGTTCGTAGGTGCTGTCGTCGCTGAGGAGACAGTGTTTGTAAAGGTAAGGGTAACGGGGAATTAAGGTTCCGAGGGCTAGGGCGGCGGGGATTTTGCTGTTGCTGATGTCTTCATTGCTGTGGGTGATGACTTTGGCTAAGCGTTTGAGGGTGAGGTACTGTTCGCTTTCGGTAAATTGATGTACTAATTGGGGGATGGAGGCGATCGCCCGCGATCGGCTGTATCCAAATAATATTTTGGGGGCTTCTTCAAACACAGCGATCAATTCAGGGATAGCTGCTTGCTTGCTGGGGGATGTTTGCCAGCGGTTGATGGGGATGTGACAGCAGCGGTTGAGGATGTACTTGAATTCTTGTTGGCCACGTGTTGAGGCTGCTATTTTTTGGAGTGCGTCGGCGACAGTGCGATCGGGATATCCGGTGCCGCCGCGGATAAACAAAGTACGAAAGCGGTCGATCAGCTCGACTGGCTGCTCTACTTGTACCAACTCCAGCCAATGATTGTAAAGTAGCTGTTCTTCTTCTTCCTGGCTTTGTCTGTTGTAGTCGTTCACTTTGGATTAACCCTCCGAGGCTTGGACAGGAGCTTTAAGCGCCATTGGCAGATCTGAATTGGCAGATGAAGCACCTGATTTGAGTCAACCGAGCTTCTGACCTCCCGAGGCGCGAGGGGTGGAAGCGGTCGGTAATTTAATCCGATAGATTTTTTTTGTTTAGTTCAACTATTTATCAACACTAGCATGACATGAATTGTTGGCAATTAGCAAGGCCTAAAAGCCCCATCAACTTTGTAAAATATTGGCCGAGATTGTGGGTTGGTTCGGTCGGATTTATTGATTGTCTAGCGATTTGGTATTAGGATGATTAATGTCAATCCTCATCGGCAGCCCTCTGTTAGCTAAATCTGAAGTTGGGCGAGGTAGGATTAGCCGTGATAATAATTATTTGAAATGTGAGTGCTTGTCCTATGGTCTGTCGCATAAGTATCGCCCGACTTGCTGAAATTTTAACTGTAGCTTTGCCTGCTGCGTCTGAGGGCGTTTTGACAGTTATAGGGACAGGTATTGCCACAGATACGCGCACTATTGAGGGGGGCGAAGTATTTTTGGCGCTGCGGGGAGAGAATTTTGACGGGCATCAATTTGTCGAAAAAGCTCGGGATTTGGGGGCGATTGCGGCGGTAGTCGATCGCACTTACCAACAGGAATTGCCCAATTTTCCGCTGTTGCGCGTTGACGATACTTTAGCAGCTTATCAGGCGATCGCCCGTTGGTGGCGCGACCAATTCAGTATACCGATAATTGCTGTTACTGGTTCAGTAGGTAAAACTACTGCAAAAGAATTAATTGCGGCGGTTTTGTCAACTCAGGGAAACGTGCTTAAAACTCAGTATAACTACAACAATGAAATTGGAGTCCCAAAAACTCTGTTGGAGCTTTCGCCGTCACACAATTATGCTGTAATTGAAATGGGAATGCGCGGACTCGGCGAAATTGCGCTTTTATCGCAGATTGCGCGTCCGAATATTGCGGTAATTACTAATGTGGGAACGGCGCACATCGGGCGATTGGGTTCCGAAGAGGCGATCGCGCAAGCTAAGTGCGAACTGTTAGCCGAAATGCCTGCTGAAAGTATTGCTATTCTCAATCACGATTGTGATAGATTAATGGCAACTGCCGCGAAAATTGGGCCGGGAAAAACTTTAACCTACGGCTTAGAAGGCGGCGATTTATGCGGAAAATTAATCAATAATGATACAATACTTCTAGATGGTTTAGAGTTGCCACTTCCATTACCGGGACGTCACAATGCTGTAAATTATTTGGCGGCTTTGGCGGTTGGAAAAGTTTTAGGTATTGATTTGGAAGTTTTAAAACAAGGTTTGTCTGTCCAGTTACCGGATGGACGGGCGCGCCGCTACGATTTGCCGAACGATATTGTAATTTTAGATGAGACTTACAATGCCGGTTTGGAGTCGATGTTGGCGGGGCTGAGATTGTTAGCGGATACTCCGGGAAAGCGGCGGATTGCGGTGTTGGGAACGATGAAGGAATTGGGCGAAAGGTCGATCGACTTTCACCGACAAGTAGGAAGGGCCGCGCGAGATTTGCAGCTTGATGCTTTGTTTGTTTTTGCTGATTTTGAGGAAGCAGCGGCGATGGCGGCGGGCGCGGCGGGTTTGCCTTTTGTGGAGATAGGAGATATTACGGCGCCCGATGGGCGAGCAGTTTTAGCACAGCGGTTGTTGGGATTTGTCGAAAAGGGCGATCGAATTTTATTTAAAGCTTCTCATTCGGTGGAGTTAAATCGAGTCGTTGAGAAAGTTAGAGCTGATTTGGCGGGGGAAGAATAGAAAAGAAACTTGCCTGTTTAGACTAGGCGATTTAAAGAGGCTTTTGACAATATTATGAGGGTTTACAAAAAATATCAAAGTACGATCGGCCAACCTATTTCCATCGCGTCGAACTGACATTTAGATCGTTGATTCGTAGGGGTAAGGTGTACACTCTGCACCTTACAGATCATCGTCTGTGCGTAAGTCTCAATCGATCAATATCCCGATCGCTCTAACGGCTCGATTTCAATATCGGGAGCAATCTCAATGGCTGCAATTCTGGCATTTTCAACTATCGTATTTCCCATCATTGTATTGTGTACTGCCTCAAACTTAGATTCTGCTTCCGAAATTTCTTCGTAGTGTACAATCACATGATAATATTTATTAATTGGTTCTCCAAAATCTGAAATTTCCACGGCGAGCGAATCTATATTCTGAGATTCTTCGGCTTTTTCGCGATATTCGTCGGCTAAATTTTCTAAGGCGATCGCGATCGCGTGTTCTTTCGTTTGTCCGTAAAAATTCATGGTATCATTGGGGCGATCGCTCAGAGATGATGATATCTGACAAAGATACTGCCCGTTTGATTGAGCGCAAACGTCGATCGCAATTGTACCAGTAGTGCGATCGGGATTTATTTCGGTCATTTCAACCTCGCTATCTCATGAAATAAACTTGCTAAATTGTATCCGGGTCAATATTTAATTCTCGCAGTTTTGCGGCCAGGCGATCGGCACGTTGCATCTCTATCAAAATTGAGATGGAGGAGAAAATTAGCGATACGGTTTAAGATATGCAAGGGCGAAATTGGGGTAAATTTGAGGCGATCGTCCGAGTCATCGATCTGCGTCAGTCAGCGTTCATCTGCAGTTGCTAAAAAGAGCCTCAAACGCAACCATCCCGATCGTGAATCGCCCTCCTTCACTCTCCTGACTGAATTTGACTCTTCACCCACTCCCTGAACAACCGCAGCAAAGCCTTTTCTTTTGTAGTCTTTCTCAGTTCCAAAAACCTGAGCATTTCCGACTTCAACAGAAAAGGAAAGGTTGGAGAAAGCTCGCACTCTGCGTATTCATTGCCTTCTAACTGATAGATGATTAAACGCTTCCCATCGTAGCGCCAAACTTCAGGTACCCCCAAACTTGCGTAAAGTTCGAGACGATCTATGGAACTGCTGGTAATGTCAATTTCAATAGCTAAATCTGGTGGTGGGTCTTCATTGAGATCGATTTGTTCTTTATTCCAGACAACATCTTCATTCTGAATGTAGTAACATTTATCAGGTTCTAACCCCCGTTCCAAATTTTCGCGCTTGCAGGTTAGTGAACCCAGGCTGCAAATGTCAACATTTAATTCATCAGTTAGAACTTCAACAAAATTTCCTAATAGTTCTCCCGACTTTTCATGGGGTGCTGATGGAGTCATAAATTCTAAATTTCCTCGATCGTAAGTCAGGCGAATTCCTCCGTGTTCCCCTAACTCATTCAGCAGGGATTCATAGGTTTTCCAGCTAATATTTTTTAGCAGAATTCCGCTAGCTTGATTCTGGAGCAGGGTGGCTGTCATGGCTACCTACCTGGGTTTTAAATTATTTATTGTATCGAAAGCAAAAAGTAGTTTTATTGAGGCGCGATGGCTGCGCCCCGGCTTGCGCCTACGCCCTTTTAGAGCGACTTTTAATGTTAAAAACTAGATTTTTCTAGTTTTTAACATTGGCGATCGAGTGCGACGAATCAATTCGTCGCAGTCAATACACTACTTCTTCTCTTGACGCTCTTTTGCCGCCTTGATCACTTCTTCAGCGATATTGCTCGGACAAGGAGAATAGTGGGAGAAGGACATGGAGAACTGTCCGCGCCCAGATGTCATAGTACGCAAGTCGCTAATGTAGCCAAACATTTCGCTCAACGGCACATCTGCCTTGATCCGCGCTCCTGTCTGGCTTGTCTCCTGAGCTTTCATCATCCCGCGGCGGCGGTTGAGATCTCCGATCACGTCGCCCATGTAATCATCTGGGGTGAATACATCGACATTCATAATCGGTTCCAGCAACTGAGGGCCTGCTTTGGGGATTGATTGCCGGTAGGCCGCTTTGGCAGCAATTTCAAAGGCCATCGCCGACGAGTCAACGGGGTGGAAACCACCTTCTAGGAGGGTGAATTTCAAGTCCAAGCAGGGGAATCCAGCTAAGACGCCTTTATCGACGCAGCTTTCAAAGCCTTTTTCGACTGCCGGCCAATATTCTCTCGGTACGCTACCGCCGGTCACTTTTGACTCAAATATGAAGCCGCTTCCAGGCTCGCCAGGCTCGATCACGTAGCCGATTTTGGCAAATTGACCGGAACCGCCGGATTGCTTTTTGTGGGTGTAGTCGTCTTCGAGACGCTTGGTAATTGACTCGCGATAGGCTACTTGCGGTTCGCCAACTTCTACTTCGACGCCGTGGGTGCGCTTGAGAATGTCTACTTTGATGTCGAGGTGTAACTCGCCCATCCCTTTGAGAATCATTTCGCCGCTTTCTTGATCCGTCACCATGTGGAAGGAGGGGTCTTCTTGCACCATCTTGGTGAGGGCTGCTCCCATTTTTTCTTCGCCGCCTTTCACCTTCGGTCTGACCGAAATCGAAATAACGGGATCTGGGAATACCATCGGCTCTAAGGTTGCGGGATTTTTGGGGTCGCAGATGGTGTGTCCGGTGCGGACGTTTTTCATGCCGACGATCGCCACAATATCCCCTGCTTGGGCCGATTCAATTTCTTCGCGAGAGTTGGCGTGCATTTCCACCAAACGGCTGACGCGCTCGGTTTTGCCTGTGGCGGTGTTGAGTACAGTGTCGCCCTTGGACAGAGTACCGGAGTACAGGCGGGTGAAGGTTAGAGCGCCGTAGCGATCGTCCATGATCTTAAACGCTAGGGCGCGCAATGGCTTGCTGGGATCGACAAGGGCAAATTCGCCGGTTTCGTTCCCATCGAGATCGACTTCTGGCTGCGGTGTGACTTCCATCGGGTTCGGCAGGTAGTCAACGACGGCATTGAGAACCAACTGCACGCCTTTGTTTTTAAAGGATGAGCCGCAGTAGGTGGGGAAAAATGCCCGATCGCGAGTACCTTTGCGAATGCAGCGTTTGAGGTCGTCTATGCTGGGTTCGTTGCCTTCGAGATACTGTTCCATCAGATTGTCGTCTTGTTCGACGGCCAGTTCGATCAACTGTTCGCGCCAAGTTTCGACATCATCGACCATATCGGCGGGAACATCTTTAATTTCGTAGTTCAGCGGATCGCCGGATTCATCCCAGATCCAGGATTTGCGGGTCAGCAAATCGACTACGCCGCAAAACTTTTCTTCAATCCCGATCGGCAATACCATTACCATCGGTTTAGCGCCGAGGATTTTATCGACTTGCTTGACAACGCGGTAAAAATCTGCACCCGTGCGATCGAGCTTGTTGATGTAGATGACGCGAGCGACTTTGGAATCGTTAGCGTAGCGCCAGTTGGTTTCCGATTGCGGTTCAACTCCACCCGAACCGCAGAACACGCCGATGCCACCATCGAGTACCTTCAGCGAACGGTAAACTTCGATCGTAAAATCGACGTGTCCGGGAGTATCGATGATGTTGAGCTGATGCTCGTTCCAGAAGCAGGTGGTAGCAGCGGACTGAATCGTAATCCCGCGCTCTTGCTCCTGTTCCATGAAGTCCGTGGTCGCCGCGCCTTCGTGAACTTCACCAATTTTGTGGATTTTACCTGTCAGTTTCAGGATTCTTTCAGTTGTAGTGGTCTTGCCAGCATCTACGTGGGCGAAGATGCCGATATTTCGATAACGAGTGAGATCTTTCATAATTACTGTTGAGATTAAATGCGACGAACCGTCGGCGACCACCTGTAAGCGTGACAAGCGAGGAATCAATGTTGCCTTAAGCGCCAGTACAGGCTAGATTTCCTTTCCCCTGTTTTCTGGCAGGACTATCTTAATTTTGACACTTCTCCGTCATTCCTGCGAAGGATTTTTGGATCAATAAGTGGCCCAAGCCTGACAACTCATAAAAATAACCCAGACCAAGCTGAAAAACCCGGTTTCTTTTGTCGGAGAAGACCGGGCGGTTGAAACCGCATCTACACAAACAAAACCTGCCTCCGCAGGTTGAAGACCGGGTGATTTAAATTGCGTTATTTCATTCAGAGAAGACCGGGCGATTTAAATTGCGTCTACACAAACAAAACCTGCCTCCGCAGGTTGAAGACCGGGCGATTTAAATTGCGTTATTTTATTCAGTCCGCGGAGGCGGACTTCGTTTTTGTAGACGCGGTTTCAACCGCCGTCTAAGTCAAAATCGACCCGCTCATCATCCGCTGATATCTCCGTTCCAATTCATCCCGCACCACAGGCCAAGCATTCAAACTTTCATCACTCTCAATTACCATTTGAGCCGCCGCCCTCGCCAACTCCAAAACCTCCTGATCCTCAACCAAACTCGCCAAAGCAAAATCCGGCAAACCCGACTGCCGAGTTCCCAAAACCTGACCTGGGCCGCGCAATCTCATGTCCATTTCCGCAATAAAAAAACCATCTTGAGATTGTTCTAAAACCTTCATTCTCTGCATAGCTTCCGCAGTCTTGGAACCTGGCATTAACAAACAATAAGATCGATCGCGCCCCCGACCAACTCGACCCCGCAATTGGTGCAATTGCGACAGTCCAAAACGCTCCGAATTTTCGATCAGCATTACCGTGGCATTCGGCACATCTACTCCCACTTCCACCACAGTAGTAGATACTAAAATATCAGTTTCTTTATCCCGAAACTTAGTAATTGCGTCATCTTTGTCAGCACTGCTCATCCTACCGTGGAGCAAACCTACCTTAAACTCAGGAAATATACTTTTTTCGAGTTTCTCTTTTTCTTCAATTGCCGATCGCACATCCAACTTTTCCGACTCCTCCACCAGCGGTAGCACTACGTAAACCTGATGCCCGCTCGCCACTTCCCGCCGAATCAAATCGTAAGCTTGGCTGCGTTCTTTTGCCGAGAGAACAGTTGTTTGAATCGCCTGCCGACCGGGGGGAAGTTCATCAATTTGACTCACGTCTAAATCGCCGTGCAGCGTCAACGCCAGCGTCCGAGGGATGGGAGTTGCCGTCATCGTCAAAACGTGGGGAGATTCGCCTTTTTGCTGCAACTTAGCGCGCTGCTGCACGCCGAATCTGTGCTGTTCATCAATTACTGCCAAACCCAATTTATGGAAATTCACCGTATCTTGAATCAGGGCGTGAGTTCCGACTAAAACTGGCAATTCTCCGGTTTCTAACTGGCTGTGAATTTCCCGGCGCTTTGCTACCTTTGTCGAACCAGTTAACAGTTCGACAGACAAGTGCATCAAATTAAACCAACCTACCAATTTCCGGTAATGCTGTTCTGCTAAAACTTCTGTCGGCGCCATTAAAGCGGCTTGATAGCCGGATTGAATTGCTGCTAGCATTGCGACTACGGCGACTACCGTTTTGCCGGCGCCGACATCGCCTTGCACTAATCTATTCATTGGTTGCGGCGAAGCTAAATCGTTGAGGATGTCGTTAATTACTCTTTCCTGAGCATTCGTCATCGCAAAGGGCAATATTTCATAAAAATGTTCGATCAATTTGCCGCTAGGAAGGATGACTGCGCTGGCTTGAGCTTTTCTTTGGGTTTGGCGGCGCTTTAAGAGTCCTAATTGCAGGTAGAAAAATTCGTCAAAAACTAAGCGGCGGCGGGCGGCGGCGAGACAATCCCGATCGAGCGGAAAGTGAATATTCGTCACGGCATCGGCTAAACCCATTAAGCCGTAACGCTCGCGCAGATCATCCGGGAGCGATTCTGGCAACATTTTCGCCGCTGGCATTGCCGCCAAGATCGATCGCCTCACCGAACCAGCATCTACCCCTTCCGTCAGCGGATAAACGGGTATCAGGCGGCCGACTTTCATGGATTCGATCGCACCGCCGGAGTCGTCTAAGACTTCCAACTCGGGATTATCTAAAGTAATTCCGTATTTACCCTGCTTCACCAACCCGGAAGCTGCGAGCACCGCACCAGTACAATACTCGCGCTTTTTGAATTCTTGCCAGCCGCGATTGCTGTAGCGAGGTCCTGCAAAAAAGCGACTAATTTTTATTTCTCCGGTGCGGTCTTTTAAAATTACTTCTAATATGGTTAATTTCTTATTCTTGGGACTAGAAAAGCAATTGCATCGCTTTACTTCGGCGATCAAAGTAACAGTTTCCCCAGCTACTAGCTCGCGAATTTGTACTTGCTTGGCATAGTCGATGTGGTTGCGGGGATAGTAGTAAAGCAGGTCGTATACAGTGTATAAACCCAGTTTGAGCAAGCGGTTGCCGTTGGCGGGCCCGATGCCGATCGCGCGGGTTAATTGTTGGTCGAGAGTCAGGCTGGGCGGTGGGGGTGCTGTACTCAGGGGTGCTGTGCGGGGAACCGAGACTGCTGGGGCGGTTGGTAAATCCGGGTTTGCGGGTCTGACTTGTGCTGCTGATTCTTCTTGGTGATGGGTTTGCGATTCCCAAACTTGCTCCATTTGTCTGAGGAAACTGACCGTAATGGCGATCGAATGTTGGCGCTCTTCAAGATCCTTCTCAGGGTAGATGTCAAATTCAACCGCAAGTTGTCTAGCTCGATCGCGCGCAGCAGAAGCCGCGACAGCACCAGCCAACTGTCTCAAACTGAGGCCGAGAAACTCGCTGAAGCGGTATTGACTGCCTTGGAGGTCGTTAAATCCGCGATCGGCTTCTACTGAAAGAGCTTTTTGCAATCGCTGCCATTCTGGTCGATCGATAGTCATATCAATTTTAGATTTTAGATTTGAGATTTTAAATGTTAACTTTTTATTTTAAGCAGCTCCCACAAAAAAAAGTATAGCACCGAGAAACCCCGTTTCCTTAATAAACGAGGTTTGTCAACAGCCTAAAATTTTTCCTTCTTCCTTCTTCCTTCTTCCTTCTTCCTTCTTCCTTCTTCCTTCTTCCTTCTTCCGATCAATCTTCAAACCAACTCGATCGCCAAGCCGACTCAGCCTCCACCACAGCCATTTCCCGCTGCTTTTTCTGGTAATCGCGGCCGAGGGAGTTCAAGCGTAGAGAGAGGTTGCGAATTTGCTGGCGCCGAGCCGAGGTTGCCGCATCAGCAAACTCTATTTCCGACAGCCGCAGTTTAATTGCTGTAATGTGCACAGCTTTAGCACGCGATGTTTCTGCCAAATTTCGCGGTGCAGAGGAGTTATCTGTTTCAATGACTATGTTTAATAAATTAGGCGGCCCCGCCACGCTGTCGCCGGACAATTCAGCTTGAGAAGCAGCTTCTAGAACAGGTTCTGGCAATTGACTCGGCAAGATTCCCGACTGTTGCAGCAAGCGGTTGGTGTCGTGGGAAAGCAGCTTGATGTTATGGGCGATCGACTTTTCAATACTATTTTGCCAGCGCGCTAAACTTTCGGGGGAATTGGCAATTGGCGACTGGTAATTTGTAGCTGAAAATTGATATTTAATAGCGGAAAATTCTGGTTTTTCCTCTATTTCTTCCCCTTCCTCTAATTCGTATTCCTCTATTTCTTCGTCTTCCTCTAATTCGTCTTCCCCGAATTCCTCTGATTCAGTCGTCAGCGATCGCAATTTTGTTTCAGACTTTGCAGCCAAAAGCCTTACAGCCTGCTGCATTTTTTGCCGCCCGTCGAAGGACAACTTGAGAAACGACTCCGGCACCGCTTGAGTGCAAAGGTGATAGCAAGCCAAAATTAACTGCTGCCGCACCGCTTGTCCCAACGCCGTTAAATAACCCTCGTAGGTACTGTTAAATTCCAAAGTCAAGGCTGTTAAAGCTTCTTCAATTCCTGCCAAATCTTGCTGTATTCGCTCTCTTGCTCCCACCATATCTCCCGTATTAAATTAAAATAGGACTTAAACAGTTGACAGTTGACAGTTGACAGCGAAGTGATAAAAACGGAGATTTAAACTCCGCTCTTATCACAATCTGCCTTCATGCTGGGGCTTCAAACCCCTGCTATTCGGTGAAGGTGAAAAACCCGGTTTCTGCCACAAATTGTCTGACTCTCGATTAAATACTGGTTAGGAACCGGGTTTTTGGTACAGTCCATAAGTTACCTAAAAAATAAAAATTAAAAATGCAAAAAATTAGCTTTTCACATTCTTAATTTTTAATCCTCAATCTTAATTTTGGATTACTGAACAGCACCCATTTGGGCTGCCACTTCATCGGCAAAGTTAGCTTCTACCTTCTCAATGCCTTCGCCCAACACAAAACGCACGAAGCGGCGCACTTGGACATTTTCTCCGATTTGGGCGATCGTTTGTTTTACCAACTCTTCCACCGAGATATTCTGATCTCTAATATAAGGCTGATCCATCAAAGACAACTCTTTCAAACGCTTGTCAATTCGCCCTTGAACAAT
>JANNOR010000070.1:0-10251 GCA_031399265.1 Cyanobacteria bacterium SOY_34_metabat_3
CATTTTTCTAATCCTTCGACTAATTTTTGGGCAATTTGACCGACTCCGCCTTTGGGATAATTTATGCCGCCGTAATGTCTGTCGGAAAATACCATTCCGGCATTAATCATTGGTGTTAAGTCTGCGGGTACTACAGACCAGTAGTAGCATTCCATGTCGATAAATTTCAGCAGGGTAGGGTCTTTTATGTAACGCCGCGCAATGTCGCCGGTATTTTGAGGCAGATATTTTACTAATCCCAAACAGGCTAAGGGATTCTGAAAAAAGACTCTAACCAGATATCCGGGTTCTTCTAGGGATAGCAATTCCATGCCGTTGAGGCAGTTGAAGACGTTCCAGCATTCGCCGTAAAATTTCTGGATTCCGGCGCGCTCGTGAGGGAACCTCTCTGTTAATTCTTGCAAGTATTTGTCATAAGGCTGGGGAACTTCTAGATCTAAGCCGTCGGGTAGGTGATAGTGAAGCTGGATTGGATCGGGAATTGTTTCTAGGGTGACGTTGACTGCTTTGAGGGCGCGGGTGAGGAGGTTGGTGGTGCCGCGCTGTCCGAATCCAAATATCATGGAGGCTCCGACATCAAATCTGTAGCCTTCTCGATCGAAATATCCAGCGCTACCCCCAGGAATCAGGTAACTTTCGAGTACCAAAACTTTGGCTTTTTTAGCGGCTAGCTGGGTGGCAGTGACGAGTCCGCCAATGCCGGAACCGATGACAATTACATCAAACTCTTGTTCTCTCGGGCTGGAGTTGGGAGAAAATAACTGGGATTGGGTAGGAGCTGACATATAGGTTAAAAATCTTAATATTTCTATAATATTACAGTCGATCGCTCCAGAAGGAAAATGTTCGGCAACGGATTATGTAGCGGATGTAAAGGATAGAAGGAAGAAGGAACAAAAATAAACTATTTCCTGTTTGGCCGATGCTCGATGCCCGATGCCCGATGCCCGATGCCCAATGCCCAATGCTTCAAAAAAAATGCGGGAGCAGTCTACCATTGCCGACTGCCCCCGTCTGCCGATCCTTTGAGAGGAGAACACTAAAAACTACTATAGTCTTGTTGCCAATTAATGTCAATACTATTGGAAAACTATTTCAATAAGCTCTCGTTTGGTCGATCGGCAAAGGAAGGCAGTTATGCAGAATGCACTCGGCAGAATCCAACAAACCCCCTCTCCCACTCCCCCTTGTCTGCGCCCTCAAGGATGTGATAAGTTGCGATCGGCGATCGACCGTCGGTTGGCGAAGGTCTCAAACTGGATCGATCGCACCGCATAACATCCCTGAAACTTAGCAATCTCCCCAAATTTCCAATGCCCTTGCAACTGCGCGTTTATGTTCCTCCGCATCCGTTAATTAAGCACTGGCTGGCTGTCGCCCGCGACGCTGCCACCCCATCGGTACTTTTTCGTTCTGCGATGACAGAATTGGGAAGGTGGCTGGCTTACGAAGCAATTCGAGATTGGCTGCCGACAGTAGAAACAACGGTGCAAACTCCTTTAGGCGAATCTCCGGCGACGTTTATCAACCCGCAAGCTCCGTTATGCGTGGTGCCGATTTTACGGGCGGGTTTGGCACTGCTGGAGGGAATTCAGACGGTTGTGCCGCTGGCTTCTGTTTACCACCTGGGTATGGCGAGGAATGAGGAGACGTTGGAACCAACTTGTTATTTGAACAAATTGCCGGCACAGTTTAACCCGGAAACGCGGGTGATAATTAGCGAGCCGATGCTGGCGACTGGCGGGACGATTGTGGCGACAATGCAGGAATTGACTGCACGGGGAATTGACTCAAACTTGATTCGGATTATTTCTGTGGTGGCTGCTCCTCCGGCTCTCAAGAGGCTGAGTGCAGAGTACCCGAGTTTGACTATTTATACGGCAACGATCGACGAAACAGTCAACGAACAGGGCTTTATTGTACCCGGTTTGGGCGATGCGGGCGATCGAACTTACGGCACTTGATCGATGACTAATCACGAATGCCATAGGTGTGGGGCTTGTATCAGTATTTGGGTGTGGCAAGTTGTTTCAGATATCGGTTGCAGAAATCTCCGGTAAAAAAGATGACCCTGCTTTGGTAAAACCAGGCACTAACAAAGTTAAGATTAAAACTAGAGGTCAACAACAAATAGTATTTAGCACTCATTGCCCGTGAAACTTGATTCTGTAACGCCAAGCTTGTCTGCTGCTGACTCACTAACCCCAAATTCTGATTTGCCGCCACAGGTACAAGTACAAAAACTCAGAGAAAAAGAACCTTCTGATTTAACTCCTCTGGAGTCTTCTGAACTTCCATTGAGTGTAAATTCCGATATTTGTCAGGCCGAAAAAGGACTGAAGCCGCAGCACTGGGCAGTTTTTGCCTCGACTTTTGCAACTATTTTTTTGGCTGAAATTGGAGACAAAACTCAGCTTGCAATTTTGCTAATGACGGCTGAATCTCGGAATCCTTTGATTGTGTTTGCGGGTGCGGGTTCGGCTTTGATCGCAACCAGCTTGTTGGGTGTTTTGCTGGGAAGGTGGCTGGCTAGTCGGATTGCTCCGAGAACTTTGGAGAGAGCAGCCGGAGTGATTTTGCTGGCGATTTCGGCGGTTTTGCTGTGGGAAGTGCTGGGTTAATTTTCAGCAATCCCGATCGAATTAAGCACTTTATATGGGTAATGGGTAAGGTGCGCACTGCGCACCCTACAGATACTGAACTAATAACTAAAAAAAATATGGACTGGCAACTTTTGGGAATAACTTTTATGACAGTGTTTTTGTCAGAATTGGGAGACAAAAGTCAATTAGCGGCGATCGCCCTTGGTAGCAGTTGCAATTCGCCGCGGGCTGTATTTTTTGGTACCGCATCGGCGCTGCTGCTGGCGAGTTTAATTGGGGTTTTGGTTGGGCAAGGTACGGCGGAGGTGTTGCCGGAGCGAGTGGTAAAGGCGATCGCGGCGATCGGATTTGCGGTGATGGGCTTGCGCCTGCTGTGGCCAAAATCTGATGCGGCGGAAGCATCCGAATAAGAGGAAACGAAGCATCCGAATAATAGGACACGGCACTGCCGTGTCCTAGTTTTTATCGCCGCGTCCTAATTTTCATCGTTAATTAAACTTGGTTTTGGTAGCACCAGCCGAGCAGTGTAGCGCCGACTGCCAATTTCACTGCTTCCAATGCAAAATATCCTTCGTGTAGTAGATTCATGCTGCTGGGGACTTCTGCTGTATCGAACAGATTTAGCTGCATTCCCAAGGCGCTCATTTGAGGTGTCAGAGCGTAGGTGTCAATCAGGGCGATCGTCAGAAGTACCAATGATAATGTGATTGCTGTGCGGCTGCGCTTGCCGAAGTCACCGAGTAAATTGCTCAAAACCATCAAACCCGTTGCTACCAAGCCCGAACAGATTAACTCAACGCGGTTGAATCCCCAGAACATTAAATTTCCGGCGGTTGCAAACTCGGGAGATGTCATCATGCCGGATACATATAAGCTGGGCATGATTACTAGATCGATAATCAGGCTACCGCTGAGCCAGAAAATTAAGGCTACCATGACAATTGCTTGCCAGCGGGGTCTGATTGATTCCACTCTCGATGTAGTAATAGCTGTCATATAATTAGACCCTCTAAATTTTTTTCTGCCTTTTCTAGAGCTTAACTAACTTTTTCCTCAAATCGTGTTAAGTATTTTTAAATTTATGGTAACTTTTGTTTAACTGAATTAGAAGAATTGTTAAGCTGGCGGGCGATCGTGTTCCAGGATTTCGCTAAATGGCGATCGCACAGCCACAGTTTAAAAGTTGCGGCGATCGCAAACAACTATTGATAATTACTCATTCCAGCAATATACCGATAAAATTTATATGTTATTATTACAGTTAAATTGCCAAATATCAAAGATATTAGCCAATGATTGAAATAAACAAAATTCTGGAATTGAGTGCGGCAATAGCCAATCAATTTAAACCAGAAAAAATAATTTTGTTCGGCTCTTACGCCTATGGGAATCCCACGAGCGATTCGGATGTTGATATGTTGGTAATTTTATCTTCAGAAGGTAATAATTTTCGCAAAACTTGGGAAATACTAAGTAAAACTAAACCGAAATTTGCTCTAGATTTATTAGTGCGAACTCCTGCTGAAATTGAACAACGGCTAGCTTGGAATGACTTATTTGTCAGGGAAATTATCGAAAAAGGAAAGGTGATTTATGAATCCGCTGACACTTGAATGAATTGATAAAGCTGAGGGCGACTTTACTACAGCTTTGCGGGAATTGCGAGCACGAAAATCTCCGAATTATGATGCGGCGTGTTTCCACGCTCAGCAGTGTGCTGAGAAATATCTCAAAGCGCGTTTGCAAGAAGCAGTAATTGCTTTCAGTAGAACTCATAATTTGACCGTGTTGTTAGATTTGCTGTTGCCAGTTGAGCCTGGGTGGGACAAGCTTCGCGCCAAACTTTTAGCATTAACAGCTTTTTCGGTTGCCTATCGCTATCCCGGGGCTTCTGCTGATAAAGATACAGCTACAGCGCGCGAAGCATTAAATTTTTGTCGCGAAGTTCGCGAACAAGTACGGTTGAGTCTGGGTTTGACTCCCTAATACAAAATCCGGCTTTAATAATACCGTCTTAATTCTTGACTCTCCCTCTGCTGGGATTCTTGGTTTGTCGAAGATCGGTTTCAACCGCCGACTATTATAAATAATATATGCCTAAATTTCAATTATCATCTTGGCTTCCCCGTCTCCCGCATCAAGTCTGGATTCTCACCGCAGGCAGATTCCTCTCCCAAAGCGGCACCGGTTTTACCTTATTTTACGCGCCAATCTTTTTTGTCGATCGCGTCGGCTTATCTGCAACTGCTGTTGGCATCGGTTTGGGTAGCGGTTCAATCTCGGGAATATTGGGCCGCGTTTTGGGCGGTTCTTTTTGCGATTCCCAATTTTGGGGAAGGCGGCGAACTTTATTGCTGGCGGCAATTATTTCGGCTGTCGCTTCTTTTGTACTAGCGGCAACTAATGATTTTACGGGATTAGTTGCAGGTAATTTACTGATGGGTTTTGGCGTGGGTTTGTATTGGCCTCCAACAGAGACGATGGTGGCGGATTTAACTGAGGGCGAACAGCGACAGGAGGCTTTTGCTTTGACGCGGCTTGCTGATAATTTGGGTTTGCAAGTTGGGATTATTTTTGGCGGTGTTTTGATTGCGCTAACGGGGAATTACCGATCGCTCTTTATTATCGACGGTATCTCGTTTTTAGTGCTGTTTGCGGTGGTGGCTATCGCCGTCGCGGAAACCTACAAACCAGCTAATACAGCCGATACAGGCAAAAAAAGTCTGCAAAATGGCTGGATGGTGGCGCTGCGCGATCGAACTTTGCTGATCTATGCTGTGGTGAATACTCTCTTCACTCTCTACATTTCCCAAATTCAAACCACGATGCCGCTGTATTTTAGCAAGTTTGTGCAGGTGGGGACATCGGGGACGGGTTTTTCTACTGGTACAATTACCGTTTTGTTTGCTTTTAGCACGTTTTTAACTGTGGCTTTGCAAATGCCGATTGTGAAAGTTTTGAGGCGGTTTTCGTTTCCGAAAGCTTTGATGATTTCGGCGCTGCTGTGGGGAATTGGATTTATCGCGATCGGCTTGACGGGAATGGCTGCAACTGGCAATCTATTTTTAGCTGTTTTAGGGTTGAGCTTTTTGTCGGTGGCGACTGTTGCTTATACGCCTTTTGCTTCTGCTTTGGTGGTGGATTTAGCGCCGGAATCTCTGCGCGGCGTGTATTTGGCGGTTAATTCTCAGTGTTGGGCGATCGGCTATTTGATCGGGCCGCCCCTGGGCGGTTTGGCTTTGGATCGGGGTAAATGGGCGGCGGATAATTTTTGGTTGGGTTTGGCTTTGAGTGTTGGCGCTGCTATTTTTATTCTGCAAAAGCTCGATCGAATGTTGTTAAAAAAACCGCTGTTATAGCCTCTTCGTGAGGTGGGGGCGGGTTTATTGAGCATATCTGTGAGTGGCAAATATTGTTCGTGAACCCGCCCATACATACCAATTATCGATGCCCAATTACCAATTACCCATTACCAATTCCCAATTTCCAATTCCCAATTACCGATTATTTTCTCCGATCGCCCAACTTGCGATAAACATCTCTCAAATCAACTTGATGGTGAGCGATCGCCACCAAAGCGTGATAAAATAAGTCTGCAACTTCTCCAGCAATTCCGTCTTTGTCGTCATCTTTGCAAGCCATCACGACTTCCGCCGATTCTTCGCCAATTTTTTTAAGGATTTTATTGTCGCCGCCCGCGAACAATTTGCAAGTATAAGAACTCTCGTTCGGGTTGTCGCGCCGATCGCAAATTACGTCAAATAATTGAGATAACATATCTCCCGGCGGTGGCGAAATTTCCCCATCCACTTGGTGAAAGCAGCTTCTTTCTCCCGTGTGACAAGCAATATCTCCGACTTGTTCCACTGTCACCAACAAAGCATCGCTATCGCAGTCGTAACGCAATCCTTTGACATTTTGAATGTGTCCTGAAGTTGCGCCTTTGTTCCAAAATTCGGCGCGCGATCGACTCCAGAACCAAGTTTGCCCGGTTTCCAAGGTTTTTTGCAGCGACTCTCGATTCATCCATGCCATCATCAGCACCGTACCGTCTAAGTAATCTTGGACGATCGCCGGTACTAAACCGCGATCGTCGTAACGAATCTTTTCAATTGGGATCGATCGGCTTAAACTCGATAAATCATTAGCAGACATAATTTTATTGCAGCTTTGTAATATACATTTACGCTTTCTTATCGGATATTTTTTTTTATTAACCGCAGAGAACGCAGAGGACGCAGAGTTAGAGAAGAGAGGAGATTGAGCAAGTGATGGGCAAATTGTCAAGAACTATTTTACAAATTATTACACTTTAGGGCGATTCCCTACGGGATAGCTTCGCTTCACGGTGCTGGTGCGACAAAGCCTGAAAAACCCAAGCTAGTATTGCTACTCATTGGTTTGTATCCTAAAATCTATTAACATAGTTTCCTTAAATCGACCTAACCTTTATCCTGAAGTCGCTATTAAAGTATTCTACCAACAACAGACGTTCACTAAGGAGAAAACATTGGTTTCCACAACAAACTTGAAAACCACTAAATCAGAAGAAATTTTCGCTGCCGCCCAGAAATTGATGCCCGGTGGCGTCAGTTCCCCCGTGCGCGCCTTCAAATCTGTGGGCGGACAACCTATTGTATTCGATCGAGTCAAAGGAGCCTACATTTGGGATGTTGACGAAAACCAATACATCGACTACGTAGGCACTTGGGGCCCGGCCATCTGCGGCCACGCCCACCCCGAAGTCATCAAAGCCCTCCGCGAATCCCTAGAAAAAGGTACCAGTTTTGGAGCACCCTCCCTGTTGGAAAACGTGCTCGCAGAAATGGTCATCGATGCCGTTCCCAGCATCGAAATGGTGCGATTTGTCAATTCCGGCACCGAAGCCTGCATGGCCGTTTTGCGCCTGATGCGAGCCTTCACCGGGCGCGACAAATTGATTAAATTTGAAGGCTGCTATCACGGGCACGCCGATATGTTTTTGGTAAAAGCCGGTTCCGGTGTCGCAACTCTCGGTCTTCCCGACTCTCCGGGCGTGCCAAAATCCGTTACCGCCAACACCCTCAACGCTCCCTATAATGACTTGGAAGCTGTAAAAGCTTTATTTGCCGAAAATCCCGGCGAGATTGCAGGCGTAATTCTAGAGCCGGTTGTTGGTAATGCCGGATTTATTGTACCTGATGCAGGTTTTCTCGAAGGTTTACGGGAAATTACTAAAGATAACGGTGCTTTGCTTGTATTTGATGAAGTAATGACCGGTTTCCGCATCGCCTATGGTGGAGCTCAGCAAAAATTCGGTGTCACCCCGGATTTGACAACTTTGGGTAAAGTTATCGGCGGCGGTTTGCCGGTGGGAGCTTACGGCGGACGGCGCGATATTATGGGGATGGTAGCTCCCGCAGGCCCGATGTATCAAGCGGGTACGCTTTCGGGAAATCCTTTGGCGATGACTGCTGGGATTAAGACTTTGGAATTGCTGCAAAAACCCGGTACTTACGAACAGTTGGATAGGATTACTAAAAAATTATCTAACGGCTTGCTGCAAATTGCTAAAGAAACCGGACACGCTGCTTGTGGCGGGCAAATTAGCGGGATGTTTGGCTTGTTTTTTGCAGCGGGCCCGGTTCACAATTACGATGATGCGAAAAAATCTGATGTGGCAAAGTTCGGCCGTTTTCACCGGGGAATGTTGGAGCACGGGATTTATCTGGCTCCTTCGCAGTTTGAGGCTGGATTTACTTCTTTGGCTCATACTGATGAAGATATCGATCGCACTTTGGCCGCTGCTCGTGAAGTAATGGGTAGTATTTAGTTTAGTTCGTAGTAAAAGTAGGTTGGGTTGAGCGATAGCAAAACCCAACACATTATATCAATTTCGGTTGCATCGGAATGATAAGAGGAGACGGCTCTTGGAGTGTCCCTACCGACAATCATACTGTTGCATCGGAATGATCAGCGAGGAGACGGCTCTTGGAGTGTCCCTACCGACAATCATACTGTAGGGACACGGCACTGCCGTCTCCTAATTTCCGTGACTATAAGTTCAAACTAATATCTTCCACCATGATGAAGAACAGGCAAGATGCCTGTTCCACAAGAATCAATCAATTAGGATTCCTAAAGTAAGCCGGTTGCATCAAAGAAACTAGGAGCAAGAAGAGCACTTGGAGCTACGCCTTTCACGATACCTAAATAG
Source organism: Cyanobacteria bacterium SOY_34_metabat_3 (assembly GCA_031399265.1). Classification (GTDB taxonomy): domain Bacteria; phylum Cyanobacteriota; class Cyanobacteriia; order Cyanobacteriales; family Microcoleaceae; genus Microcoleus. The sequence continues at coordinate 8,800 of JANNOR010000070.1, forward strand.
CTGGTATTGAACTTAATAGCTGTAGAAGGACTATCGATGCCATCAAGTCTCAGAGTCACAGCTTCAAACATGAGATTGGGATTACCCGGTGCAACGCCATCAGTTAAACCAATTAAATCACCCGCACCGAAGTCGGTAATTATATCAGCTTGACCAAGTACGATCGCACCAGATGAAGTTGTAAGTACAAATCTATCATTCCCAGGCCCGCCTGTGAGAATATCTTGGCCCAAATCGCCAATCAGTACATCGTCACCTGCATCGCCAATCAAAACATCATTTTCTTTCCCGCCCCGTAAAGTATCGTTATCAATTCCTCCATTCAGAATATCGTTGTTATTGTTGCCAAAAATGCGATCGTTCCCAGAGTCGCCGTTGATAACATCGGACTCTTTACCTCCATACAAAAGATCATCCCCTCCAGCACCGTTAAGCACATCGGAACCTCCATTGCCGTTCATGGTATCGTTACCAGCGGAACCGGTTAGATTGTCGTTGCCGGCTAGAGCTTGGACTGCCAAACCCGCTGCTGCTGAGGGAATGGTTGTGTCATTATTGTTTGTTAAGAAGTAAGCGCCACCACTGGCAGTATTGGGAGGTGCTGATGACGGAGCGCCGGAACCAAACGCATCAGGTGTGGGCGTGTTGATAATTAAAGGTGCCGCAACGCTATCGCCGGGAACTGTCAAACTCAGATTATATTTCGTACTGCTATTGCCAAAGGCTGTACCACCAGGGGCCACATTTTGCCCGCGATTAACGTGTACGAAATAAGTACCTGGTGCTGGCAAATTAGCCGAGATGCTTTCATTCAGATTCCCAAGTTGCATTCCCAATGTTGCTCCGGAAATAGAGTTTCCATTGGCATCTACAACCTGGATGTTGGCATTATCATCCATGCCTGTGAGAGTTGCAGTAAACAAGCCGGAACTTGTCGCTTGAAATTTATACCAGTCACTAGGATCGATCGCACCTACCCAACCCTGAATCGTTCTCGTAGAGCCGATATCTGGAGTGGTAGCTAGACTGCGAGTGTCGTTAAGATTGTCAGTCTCAGAATTAACTTCGATTGTGACTTTTGCTGGGCCAAGAGGGGCCAGTCGGCTGTCACTAATCGTTGCTGTATAATTGCCAGTAGTAAGAGCAGGAAGAGTCAGCCCTCCCAGAGTATTAGGAGCTGCAAAAGTATTAGGCAAAACGTTTGGATCTAATGCGCCCGTAGCAGTTAGGATCAGGTTGCCATTAGGATCTTTTATTTTTAAGAAAGGCTGAAGATTACCGGCAGGAATAAGAGTGTTAGTTATTACCTTCACTTTCGCAGGTTGTCCTGGCACAAGACCCTGCAACACAAAGTCATCAATTGTTTGGTTGCTAAGGTTGATGTCTAAGGTTTGACTGAAACCAAGTGGTAAATTAAAGTTGGGCATTTTTTTACTCCATTAAACAAGTTTA
>JANNOR010000094.1:0-15527 GCA_031399265.1 Cyanobacteria bacterium SOY_34_metabat_3
GATAGATCGATCGACCTCAACCTTCTAGGTACAGTGGGACAAAGATAAATTACGGTTTGACATTATGGCATCCTCCCAACCCCTCAAAGGCATTGAATTGATCGACTGCGCCAAAGCCAACGCCCAACAAGGAATCGCCACAGCCGCAGAGCTTTGCGGTTACGGAGGCGACCTCAACACCTTCGAGCGGGAACTGAAACAGGCTTGCCAAAACATCGGCGTCGAAGTCAAGGAATTGAGCGACTTGATTACGGATCAGCAGATGATGCAACAAGGAATGGGCATCGAAATCGCTCCCGATACTCCCTCAGAACTCTAGGCTCCATCTCTCCACTGCACCAGTTTTAGGGCTAAGACTGCCCCGACAGCAGTATTTTGAGTCTGCTAGCTGAGGCAGGCTAGAATGTTTTGCATGGGAGCTTCGGACTCACCGCAGGAGTCGCGTTTCCTCCCGCGCAGAGGGTGCTTTCTGGAGGGTGCACAGATTGTTAGGAGGACTGTCGTGTCAGATCAGCAAGACCGAATTATGCGTTTGTTTATAGAGGAGGCTAAGGAGCACCTCGATACTCTAGAAAATGGTTTAGTGGATTTGAAGTCCACAATGAAAGACCCTGAAAGCGTCCAAGAGATGTTTCGAGCCGCCCATTCGGTGAAAGGTGGGGCGGCTATGCTCGGCTTAGATAGTATTAAAACCACCGCTCACCGCTTGGAAGATTGTTTTAAGGTGCTCAAGGACGGGCCTGTCAAGCAAGTTGACCAAACGGCAGAATCCCTATTTTTAAAGGGGGTTGATACGCTGAAGGATTTGCTGAGGAAACTGGAGGGGCCTTTCGGCTTGAGGAATGAAGAGGGAGAAAAACTGGTGCAGCAGGTGATGCCGGTTTTTGCTCAACTGGAAACTCACCTGAAAAACTTGGCGTCGGGCAAAGTTGCGGCTGCTGCTGCTGCTGGATCTCGTGCGCCGGCTGCCGCTCAAACCGCGGGCGGTGCGCCGGCGAGTTTTGCTGTTGAGGTGATGGCTTTACTTAAAGAGATGTTGCAGGTGTTCAAGCAGAAAGAATCGGCTGCTAGTCGCTCCGAGTTGACTGCTGTTTGCGTTCGCCTCTATAAGTTGGGAGGTAAAATTGAGACTTGGCAAAATTTGGTTAAAACAGCTAGAGGGGCGATCGTTAATCCGAAAAACTCTTATAAAGTTTTAGCTCCGCTGATTATCAAAGAACTCAAGGATGCTGGCGATTTGGTGCAAGGGGGGAAAGTCAAGGCGATCGCTCCGAGTAAAAATTTGCTACTTTTGGCAGCAAGCCCAAAACCAGCAGAGGCAATCGCCCCAGCAGCCCCAGCAGCAACAGTGTCGAAGCAAGTAGCACTTCCAACCGAACCAAAGGCGGTAGTAAGGCTTTTGCTCAAAACTTTCAACAAAAAGCAACTCTCGGAAATCGCCAAGTTACTGGTTCACGCCATTAAATCCTCTTCCTAGAACTTGTTGCAGTACCAAGATAGATTGATATTCCCCACCCCGATCGGGAGGGGGATTCTCGATCGATCGGGTTCTGTATTTTCAGGCGATCGCTATCAAATCGCCCCTATACGCTTAAAACTATTACGAGTAACTTTTTATATTGGAATTGCGCTTATTTTTATTTTTTCAATGCTTGAGAAGTATCAAAATGCTCCTATTGATACGCTCCTGATCCTGCCATTATCTGTCCTTTCAATGTTCAGCATCTAAGCCTGATATTTCGGTTGCCGGGATTGCTCGCGATCTCAGATGTTTCAATAGCTAATTGATTGTTCTTATATCAATTCCGGTTGCACCGGAATTAATATTACCCGAAATGAGGACACGGCACGTGCCGTGTCCCTACGGTGATTAATGTAGGGAGACGGCACGTGCCGTCTCCTCGCTTGTCATTCCGATGAAGAGTGGATTTGATATTACTGGCTGCACTTGTTTTACCATAGGCATCGCCACGCACTCGCGAAAGTTGGCGGTGGTCGCTACCGACTTATCCTCATACCTGAATTCAGGGGCTGGTGTCTCATTCTGAGGTCACAGCAATATTTTTGAGGCGGAAAATTTTCTGGTGTACGCTGGCAGCCTGAGCTCAGCAGCAACCTGAAAAAATTCAATTTTTTGAGAGTTTTGCCCTCTACCTTCTACTGTTCGGCAACCCTGGGTTAGAATTAGTAGATGTAGGATCTGGCGTGCAACGTTGTACCAGAATTAAAAATCGAGCAGGCTTTAGAAGGCGGTAGCTGTGAAACCAATTCGTTCATTAGAAGATGCTTTAAACCGCTGTCAGGCGATGGGAATGCGCTTGAGCCGCCAGCGTCGATTTATTCTAGAACTTCTGTGGGAGGCAAAAGAACACCTCTCGGCTCGCGAAATTTACGATCGCCTGAACCGACAAGCCCATTCGATCGGGCATACTTCTGTTTATCAAAATCTAGAAGCTTTGTCGAGAGAAGGGATTATTGAGTGTCTGGAACGATCGGAGGGACGGTTGTACGGCAACGTCAGCGACTCTCACTCTCATGTCAACTGTCTGGATACGGCTCAGATTCTCGACGTTCATGTGGAACTGCCGATCGAATTGCTCGAACAAATCCAACAGCAAACTGGTGTCAAAATTGTAGACTACCGGATAGATTTCTACGGCTATAAATCGCCAGAGTCCGCTACGGAAGCATCGAGTGCTAGCGATACGCCACAGGCTTCACAACCAATTTAGCAGCCGCTGCTGCAAGCAAAACTGATGTTTTTGCTGGGCAGTCACTGGTATAAAATAATTTAAGTATTAAGCGTAGCGCTCGATCGGGTTTTGGGGGGTCGCGCGCCGCAATTAGGCAGAGAGAGAAAAATGGGCGTTGCTGATGGGACGGTACGATTTCTGGCAAAGCCCGGACTTGTGCATCGGGATTTACAAGTCGAAAGCGAACATCGCCAGTGCTAAGAAAGAAGTCGGGACTCGCGCTTTGCCTTGACCTATGTACGATCGGCAATACCCAATTCTTGAATTTTTAATCTAAAATTTTTAATCTAAAATCGACTGACGGGCGCTTCAGACTGTTTTTTTGGGAAAGTGCCTGGCAGAGCTGTGAATAATTGTGTGATAACTGGTATGATCTACGTGCTCCCAGAGCCTAAAATGCGAAGGAAGCAACCAGTGGGGCTAGACACGAACCTCACTATAAAACGCCGTAGAGGGAAAATTTGCCAGTACCTTGAAGGAAGTTCTCGATCTCCTTAACAAGAGTCAGAAGCCCACATCCCAATCTCACGATCGGATGTTGGAGTGTCAGGCTTGACAGCGCATTACAGGACAGGCTGAAGTAATGGCGAGACGACAATCTGACCAATTCCACACACCACCGCAATACAACCCATCCCCCAAACCGACGGCACAGTTGAGTGCAGAGGCAGCAGGCGATGCGAGTTCCTCGGCAATGGCGTCGCCGACTGAGGGGAAAAGAACTTTTTGGCAGTGGCAGCTAATCTGGCTGAGTCTCCTGGTGGGATTTGGAGTAACTGGTGCCGCTGCATTTCTGTGGTTGCTGACGATGCCGCCGCCGCCAAATTGCCAGCAACTGTCACCGCTGGCGGCGGATGGAGAGCGACTTTACTGCGCTCAGCAAGCAGCTAAGTCGGGCAAGCTAGAACAGCTAGAATCGGCAATGGCACTGGTGCAGGCCTGGCCGAAAGAACACCCGCTATACTCGCAGGGCCAATATTTGATCGGGGAATGGTCGAAAGCTGTTCTGGGATTTGCCCGGGCAAAAGTTGAGCTGGGCGATTTGAAGGGCGCTCTGGAGATTGTGGCAAAAATTCCGAAAACCAGTCGGTCTTACCCAGAGGTGCAGGAGGCTGTTACTGCTTGGGAAAAAAATTGGCAGGAGGGCCAAAAACTCTACGATACAGCCCTAGCAGCTTTGAAAAGTGAGGATTTAAGGAAGGCTTGGGACTACGCTCAAGCTCTGTTCAAGCTGGAAAATGTTTTCTGGAGTCAGAAGCGCTACAACGAGCTGATCCAACAAATTTCTTTGGAAAGAAACGGCTGGCAGCGCTTGCAAGAGGCTAGAGATTTGGCTGCCGAGGGAACTCCGCAAAAGTTCGCTGAGGCGATCGTCCTGGCTCGCAAAATAGACGCACAGCTTTTTGCCCGCGCTAAAGCTGAGAAAGAAATTGAGGGCTGGAGCCGGACTTTGCTGGCAATGGCGACTAAGCGGCTGGGGGCGAAAGACCTGCCGGGGGCGATCGAGGCTGCTTCTGTGGTGCCGCAGGATTCGCCGCTGTTTGCGGAAGCTCAAGATTTGATGCAGTTGGGTAGAGCTCAGGCGGTGATGTGGAACCAGTCGATCTCAACGCCGCTGGCGCAACACATTTTTACTTTGCTCGAAGGGCGGGGGGCTGCTAGCCAAATTGCTCCGGGCCGCCCTCTATACAAGCAGGCTCAAGTTCAAATTGACAATTTGCAGGTGCAGTTTCAAGATTTACTGCGCTTGCAAGTGGCGAGCACGATCGCTAGTTTCGGTCAGGTGGGAGCGTTTGCAATCGCGATCGAGCAAGCGCAAACCATTTCTCCCAAACAGCCGCGGCGCGTCCATGCTCAAACTTTGGTGGCTACTTGGCGCCGGGAAATTCAGCGGATCGAAGACAAATCTTTTCTAAACCTGGCGAAGCAGTTGGCAGAAGCCGGAACGGTTGAAGGACTTAAGGGCGGTATCGCCCAGGTACTCCTGATCTCTCAAAACCGTCCCCGCAGGATAGAGGCGCAAACTCTTTTGGCTCAGTGGACGAAACGCATCGAAGTTATTCAAGATCAGCCTTTTTTGGATGAATCTATCGCCCTGGCGAAGGAAGGAAAACTTAGCGCGGCTATTGAGAAAGCTTCGGAAATTAAGAGCGGTAGGACTCTGTACGCTAAAGCTCAGGATAATGTCTATCAGTGGGTGAGCGAGCTGCAAGTTGCTCGCGATCGACCGATTCTGGATCGAGCTGCTGAATTGGCCTCTCAAGGTAGTCTGGGAGCGGCGATCGATATCGCTTCTCAAATCGGTTACGGTAGGGCGCTGCATTCAGAGGCCGCAGGCGCGATCGGGCGCTGGAGTGCTGAACTTAGAGCCAACACTGCACCGCCGCAGGCGGCCCAAGCCGCTCGTGAGTACGCCCCAGCCCCGGCTCAGGATAATGCGCCGGCTCCGCGACAGGAAGAGTACGCGCCGGCTCCGCGACAGGAGGAGTACGCACCGCCGGCTCCTGAGCCAGCTCCGGCTGCGGAGCCTTACTATCCGCCCGCGAGAGAAGAGGCCCCGGCTCCGGCGGCCGAGCCTTACTATCCGCCCGCGAGGGCGGCCGAGCCTTACTATCCGCCCGCGAGGGAACCGGAACCTTACTATCCGCCCGCGAGACAAGAGGCTCCGGCTCCGGCTCCGGCTCCGGCTCCCGAACCCGCGCCTCCCTCGATACCTCAACCGGCTGGGCCTCCTGATGCTAATTTAATCCCCGAGTAATTGGGTTTGCGCACGATCGACCTCTCAAATCTCAAACCTCAAATCTAAAATCGAGTGAGTAATTTCCAAGTGCTGTCGATCGATAGCGACCCTATTTTCCGGCTGGGGCTGCGAGTTGCGATCGAGCAATATCCAGACTTGGAGGTCGTCGCAGAGGTTTCGACGGGAATCGAGGCTTTGCGGGTTCTAGAAGCTCGCTCGATCGACCCTGAAAGAGCCAAGAAGCCCGCAGATTTGGTGATTTTGGCTGTTGAGATGGTAAATGTGCGATGGCTGGGAACCCTCGCCCGTGCTACGGGTCAAATAGAGGCGCTGGCAGTTTGTCGCGAACTTAAAAGTTTGTACCCCAACCTGCCGCTGTTGCTGCTAGGCGGGCCCGTGACACCGGAGCTGTTGACGCGGCTACAGGCTGCGGGCGCGAATGGCTATTGTCCTAAAGGTAGAGATATTTCGCTGACAATCGAAGCTATTCGCGCCGCAGCATCGGGCGGCACTTATTGGCCGGCGGATGCGGCAGCTAACTCGGAAATAGAACTAAATGCAGGGGCGGTTCAAACAGTAGAAAACTCCGCAGCAATTGCAGATAAAAATGCTGATTGTCCGGCAGTTGATACGCCCGTACATCAAAAAATTCTGGCTTATTTTTATCGCTCTGGAATGCGCGAAATAGATGCAGCTTTGGCCGTTGTCAAAGCTGATTTGGAAGAGGTTAGAGCGGCAGATCCGAGAGATTTGCCCTCTATTTTAGATGGAATTGTACTTAGCGGACACCGCCGAGAATTGGTAGCCGCTCGCTGGATTGTCAGTCAGTTATTGCCAGAAAGAAGGAAGAGGGAAGAAGGAAGAAGGAAGAGGGAAGAAGGAACAAGGAAGAGAGTGTTAAATGGTTCTGAATTGGCAGTACCGAATTCCCAAGTTTCGACCGAATCTTTGGCGGTTGCAACTAATTGGCAAAAGAGCTTGTTTAACTCGGTGACAGCTAAATTGCAGTTTGAGATAGTAAATTTGACTGGCACGCCTTTGGAAATCGATATTTTGCGATCGCCCAAAAAGCTCGAATTGCTGAATTCCATCCTGCGGAAATTACAGGATTTGCTGGAGGAATTGCGCTTGGCGCAAGTGCAGCCAACTCAATTGCCGGAAAAAATGCCTGCTATTTTGCGGGATTTGTGGGAGGCGACAATCATCGATTTTTTTGGCAGATACTATACGGTGCATACCGGAGAAACTCCGGTTTTTGATAGCAGTCAAACAAGCTTGAAACTGGCAGAAAGTCAAGGGCAAAGCGTTACTAATTCATTTGCTGTCACTAGCGTAGAAGTTGTGCCGGTGCTGCTGGCAGATGAAACAGCAGTTGCAGCAGAAATCCTTGACAAAATCCCGATGAATGTTGAGCTTTTGGCACATTTACTATTTGAAATTCCGCTAATAGTTGACAATATTTCTTGTGTGGCTGGCAGCCCGCAAGCGATGCAGCGAGCTGAATCTTTGTTAGAAAATTTAGCAATTCAAGTCGCTAGCGGAGTCATGCAGCCTCTGCTAAATAATTTTGGTTATGTTGAGGAAATCAAGCAAAGTTTTTACGATGGGAAGTTGATTTCAACGCGAGAAATTGAACGGTTTCGGAATGATTTGTCTTGGAAATATCGCTGGGATAGCTATTTTGTGGAACCGAAAGCGATTTTTGAAAGTCGGTTTTGGCTGTATGTTTTAGGCGATTCTGGAATTAAGAGAATTTCTATTTATGCTCCTAGAAATCGGGAGTTAGCACAGCTTTCGGGGTGGCAGTTGGCATTGACTTTGGTGTTGGAAGCCAGAGATGCGATCGCACCTAGGGTTCGCGCGGTTATTTCGCTGTTGGGTGCTGCTGTTGTTTTCGTTTTAACTCAGGTAATTGGCCGGGGAATTGGTTTGATCGGGCGGGGAATTATCCAGGGAATTGGTAATTCTTTCCAGGATAGCAAGTTTGGAAAAAATGGGTAATTGCGAATCGGGCATGGGGAATCGGCCAAACAGGGAATTGGGAATTGGGCATTGGTATAGCAGTCGCCAAGACGATTAGGATATTGATAATTGCTTCTACCCTTAATAGTTAATAATTATACTCTTGACTCCTGACTCCTGACTCCTCAATTCGGCTATATTATAGATAGTAACTTACTGCTAAAGGGTTGACTTTTTATGAGTATTATGATAGCGATAAATGCCGATCGCATAAACAGCTTAGATTTATCTCCGGTACGGACTGTAATTGAAGAGTGGCTGGCCCAAGGGACGATCGCCCAAAACGAACAGCAGCTACAATTTGAAATAGAATATCCGCGCGAAGAGTTCGATCCGCGAGAAATTTCCGAAATCCCAGAAGTGCGATTGTGGTTTATTCGCTTGGATGCTTGTTATCCTTGGCTGCCGTTTTTGCTGGATTGGAAAGCGGGCGAATTAGCGCGCTATGCGGCGATGTTGGTGCCGCACCAATTCCATCGCACTGAAGGCATTCAATACAATCCTGAAGCTTTGGAAATGTTTTTGATGGGCAAAATGTTCGTGTTGACTGATTGGTTGAATCAGCAGGGAATTCCTAGTAAATCGAAGTTGATGGCGATGTCGCAGATGTTTGGTTACGATTTAGATGAGGCTTTCTTTGATGCGATCGTGCCGCACCAATAAGCGATCGCACATCTAACTAACATACTCCTAATTAGGTAGACGATTCTATACCTTAAGACTTAGGTGAAAAGGTAAAAGCCGGGTTTTTTTCTTGTGGGGCGAGCTTTCCCGATCGCCTCACAAACTATAAGTTCTATACACAAAAACTTAATTAATCTTAATAGCAACTGCAATCACGCTTTAAGACAATGCTTGAGCCAGCGCGCTCAGCAATGCTGTTGCTTGACTTCACACTTTCCTCAGAATTTAGAGTTAGTTTAGATGGATAACAATCGCCAGATTCACCCGATCGAGGAAATTCATTATGCAAACAGATTACCTCATCGTCGGCAGTGGTTTATCAGCACTGGTTTTCGGAGCCTTGATGGCAAACTCCGGCAAAACCGTACACATCCTCGAAGCTCACGAACACCCCGGAGGCTTTGGTCATACCTTTACGATGGCCAAAAAATACACGTTTAATGCCCAATTTCACTACGTTTGGGACTGCGGCGAAGGACATACAGTCAATCGCGTACTCAAAAAACTCGGTCTCGATCGGGATGTCACCTTTGAACGTTACGATCCCAATGGCTACGACCACATGAGAATGCCTGGGTACGCGCTGGATATTCCCTCAGAACCAGAGGAACTAATCCGCAGATTGTCGGCACTGTTTCCAGAAGCGGGCGAGAACATTCGCAAATTTGTCAACGAAGTCGAGCAAACCGGCGCGGGACTTAGAAAACTCGCTCCTCCCGTCAAACCAATTGAATTGCTCAAAAATTTCGGTGACGTATTCTGCGCCATCCAACATCTCAACAGCACGCTTCAGGACGTTTTCGATAAGTTCCAACTCCCGCAAGCAGCCCAGACCCTATTAGCCCTGCAATGGCCGGACTTTTTGCTACCTCCAAATCAGCTTTCTTTCTATGCTTGGATTGCCTTATTTAGAGGCTATCAAGAAGGTGCATTTTATCCGACGCAGCATTTTGAAGATGTCATCAATTCCTTAGTTAAAGTCATTGAATCCAATGGCGGGAAAGTTCTACTAAATCATGAAGCTACGAATTTCAGAGTCACAGATAGAACTGTTACCGGAGTTGAAGCGATGGATTTGACCACTCATCAAACCCATGAATTCACGGCCAAAACAGTTATTTGTAACCTCGACCCAAAAAGAGCTGCAAAAATGATTGGGGAGGAACTGTTCTCTAAAAAAGTGCGTCGGAAACTCAACTATGAGTATTCTGCATCTAACTACATGGTGTACTGCGTTGTCAAAGATATCGATCTCCGAGACTATGGATTTGGCAAGTGGAATACCTTTCATTCAGAACATCTGGATCTGAATGAATCTTTTGCTCAAATGTATGACAAAAATGATTTTTCTCATCCGAGTTTTGCGATTACAACGCCAACTTTACTGACGGAAGCGCGGGGGGATTGTCCAGAAGATTGTCAAATTGTGGAATTTTTGACTGTTGCTAACTACGGCTATTTTAAGCAGCTTTGGGAGAGCGACCGCAAAGCTTACAGGCAGAAGAAACAAGAGATTTTGGACTCGATTTTAGACGTGGTTGAGAAACACTACGTTCCGAATTTCCGGAAACACATGGTCTTTCATATTACTGGAAGTCCTACGACTAACGAGCGCTTCTGCTGGTGTCCGAACGGCAATTCCTACGGTTCTATTCTAACGCCGCGTAACATGGGAGTCGATCGGCTAAATCACGAAACATCTCTCAACAATTTCTATTTCTGCAACGCTTCATCGGGCTATCCAGGCTTTGCGCCGACATTTTGGACAGGGGCGCTTTTGTATCAACGTTTATCTGGCGATGCGATTTTAGGCTAGAAGGAATTCGTTACTCGGCGATTAAAATCGCTACTACAGAAACGAATTCTGCCTCCGCAGACTAAGAAATAAAAAAGTTACTCGGCGATTAAAATCGCTACTACAGAAACGAAGTCTGCCTCCGCAGACTAAGAAATAAAAAAGGTATCTGATCATCCAACCTGGAAACAAAAAAGTTGTTTCCAGTAAGGACTTTAGTCCTCAAATCAAGGACTGAAGTCCTTACTACAAACTTTGTTTCAGTTCTTAAGCATTCGATGATTAATGTTCCATTCTATCAATTTAGGAGAGAACTATGAGAATTGCAATTGTTGGGGGCGGAGCTAGTGGAATGGCGACAGCCTACTGGCTCGATAAACAGAAGCATCATGTTACAGTGTTGGAAAGTCAGCCAATTTTAGGCGGACATATTCGGACACTAAATAAAAACGTTGTGCCAAATCAATCTGAGTGTAATGAAATATTAGAAAATGGGGTGCTGGAATTTCCGACTGTGTTTTATAATTTCGTTGCTCTCATGGAAGAGCTAGGAGTTGAATTAGAGCCTGTGGAAATTGGTTCTTCGCTGCTTTTTAAAGACAAGCGCCACTTTTTATCAGGAGTCGCTATTCAGAAAAACTTTACGGGAATTCAACGCCTGATCGAATATTTGCGGCTCGATGCTCTCTATGCTCGTTCCGCTGGATTCATGATAAAAATGCGATTTTCCGAAACGCACGATTTCTACGATATGCCACTATCTCAGCCTTTAAAAAGCTCGTGTGTACGTAATACTTGGCTCAAGTTGCTGACTATGTATAGCTACTCGATACCTTTTGAAATAATCGATAGTTGTCCGGCAGAATTGGCGATTCCGATGCTACGGCGATATGCCTCAGTTAGCTGGGTAAGAATTAAAGGTGGCGTGTATTCTTACATTGAAAAGATTTTACATCACTTTCGAGGTAAAATCTTGACAAACGTGGAGATTGAGAGTATTTTTAGAGGTGCTGATGGTGTAAAAATTGTGCTGTCTGATGGGGAGATTCTGGAGTTTGATAAGGTTGTTTTTGCGACGCCGCCCGATCGGGTAATGAGCCTGTTATCTGACCCGACTGATGCTGAAATTAAACGATTTTCGGCGTGGAAAGCCAATTATGCCACGACTGTACTGCATTCGGATACATCGATGTACGATCGCTATGGCATCCGCAAGTTATCAGAATTTGATTTTTTTGAGACTGATAAGGGATGGGGCTATAATGCGAGCTTGAATCAACTTTGTGGCATCTCATCAGCGCGGGAATATAGTTTAGCTTTTCACCTGGATGAATTGATTGCCAAAGAGCAGATTATTCACATTCAGAAACATCATACGCCGTTATATACAGTTGAGTCTTTCCGATATCGAGATGAAATTATCGAGACTAATGGGGAAAACAACACTTATCATGCGGGAGCTTATTTAGGTGATGGTTTGCACGAAGGAGCGGTTACGTCTGCTTTGCGAGTCGCTAAATTAATCGGGTGAGAACAGTTGATTATTAACTGTGTTATGATTAGTCAAAATTGAGGAATCATTATGTCAAAAGAAAGAAAAAGCAACAAAGAAGTCAAAAAGCCAAAGAAACAGCCTGATGGTGTTGCTAAGCCGAAGGATGACAACAAAAATAATTATGGTGGCACAGAAGGCCGCAAGTAGACAGTCACAGCCTTAGCAAATTACATTTTTTCAATCTGTTTCCACAAGAAAATCAACTCTTTGTGGAACAGGCATCTTGCCTATTCTTGAATATGGAGACTATATTTTATATCAAATCCGGTAGCATCGGAATTATTAGTGGTCAAGATTAGGAGACGGCTTGGCTTTAGTCCCTACAACATTATTTTCGGTAGGGACACTCCAAAAGCCCATAGGTGTCAACTTAACGTCAAACCCAGTCAGAGACTGTTGTTTGACTATTAAGCCTAGCCCCCATGATAGTCGGGGGGGGGACAGGAGTCTTCTTAAAGTCCCCCGACTATCATGGGGATTTAGGGGGATCTAGACTATGGTAAAAACGAGATTTATCAAGGGTTTTAGCCTTAAGTTGACACGCTTTGGGCACTGCCGTATCCTCTGTATCATAGGTCGTTGCAACCGGAATTGATATTTCCCAAAAAAACTCTCCAAAATTTATCATAAAGATATCTCAGTCACCGCAATATTGCCGCCAAAACATACATCAACATCAGTCCCCGCAGCCCGATCGCGCTTACCGTAAGTAAGTAAGTAGGCGCTAATAAAACAAAGTATGTTAAGTAATTTGACAATTACGCTCGATTCGTTCGTAGTGAGGGCTTGAGCCCTTACTGCGAACCTTGAATTATTTACGCCGACTTACCGTATTCACCCACATAATAAAAGTATTCTCCCTCAACCCGGTCTACCACCGGCAGAGGCTGCGTCATCGATATCTTCTATCCTATTTTGAGGTATTTAGCGAAATTTGTTGGTAAATACCGCAAAATTTTCTGCTAATCACAAACACTCCCGCACCTCAACCAGTGGCAGTCATTGTTTCCGTTTGCCAAGCTGCGACAGCGCCCGCCACAGTTAAGCAGAAATAGCGACTCACAGATTCCGACAATGTTGTTCTCGCCAACAGAGTACCCTCCAAATTGGCTCCCATTAATGTTGCTTCGCTCAAGTTAGCTTCGCTCAAGTCGGCGTAGCACAGGGTGGCCCAATCGAGGTTTGCTTGCACCAAAGAAACTCCCGTCAGATTCGCCCTGGTTAAATTTGCTCCCGTCAACTTGACATTCCGCAACTGAGCGCCACTGAGATTGGCGGCTACCAAGTTTGAGCCTTTTAAGTTGACGCCGTTGAGTTTTGCTTCGCTGAGGTTGACGCCATTGAGATCCGTCGCGCTCAAGTCGATGCCGTTGATGTATGCTTTTCTGAGACAGATGCCTGTTAGTTGGGCACCAAAGAGCCTCGCACCGCTGAGTTTTGCCCCACTTAAGTTTGCCCAGTTGAGGTTGGCTCCGGTGAGGTTCGCGCCCCGCAGGTTGATGAATTGCAGGTTGGCATTACACAAATTGGCGTTCCAGAAGATGGCGCTCCGCAAGTTACTACCGACGAGTTGAGCGCCGCTCAGCTTTGCTCTGGGCAGTTTTGCCTTGACTAGGAAAGCTCCGCTGAGATTGGTTTTCGTCATCTCAGCGTCCGCTAGTCTGACTTCGCTCATTTTGGCAAAACTCAGATTTGCCCTGTGAAGGTTAGCGCCGTTGAGTTGTGATTTGGTGAGATAGGCCCGACTCAGGTTAGCCGACGACAGGTTAGCATTTGAAAGGTTGACTCCAACCAAGATGGCTCCGCTGAGGTTGGCTCCGCTGAGGTTGGCGCCTGCAAAGTCTCTTTTTCCATTTTCGTAGTCTTTGAGCAGCTCGGTTACTTCCATAGAAGTCTGATTCTCCATAACTGAAAGTTATCTAGAAATATTCACTCTTTATAATAATAAAAATTATATATCTAATGAAGCGCTCGTACTTTGAATAATGCTAAAAATTAACTTGATATTTATCAATATATATGATGTTTTGTAATTTTTTATTATTATTTTAGTAACAATCCTTTGAAGGAGGAGCGATCGCACTTACGTCTAAATATCCTAGCTTTTGATGAGCGGAACCGTTGACGCTTTTTGCGGCAAACAATGCAAAAAATATAGTTCGATCGCCCAAATCGATCACAGCGATATCTCAGTCACCGCAATATTGCCGCCAAAACATACATCAACATCAGTCCCCGCAGCCCGATCGCGCTTACCGTATTCTCCCGCATAATGAAAGTATTCTCCCTCCTGCCGGTATACCAATGGCAAAGGCTGAGTGGAAGGGCGACAAAACACAATTTCCGGTTCCGCACTTCCCGGTGCTAAATGCGGCAAATTTACATTCCAAAAACAGCCAGATTTTTGTTCGCGATTCAGCAAATCTGCCAACACCCGCGATGTCCAACGAGTCGCGATTTCCCAATCTATTTCCCAAGGCTGTTTAATCCAGTGGGAAATTGCTACGCCCGGAATCCCGTGCATCGCCGCTTCCCGCACCGCCGCCACAGTACCAGAAATGTACACGTCAACCCCCAAATTGCCGCCCGCATTAATCCCCGAAAGTACCAAATCTGGTTTTGGACAAATGTGATTGAGAGCAATCCGAACGCAGTCTGCGGGTGTTCCTCCTACAGCATACTCGACGGACGATCGGCGATCGAGATGAATCGGACTGCTTGCCGTCACCTGATGCCCGCAGCCAGACCATTGTCCTTTAGGAGCTACCATAATAGTCTTGCCGCTTACCGCCTGCAAAAGAGCCTGAATGCCGGGAGCGTCGATGCCGTCGTCGTTGGTTAAAATTATTGTCATTGGTTATGGGCCGCGCCCTGAGCGAAGTCGAAGGGTTATTGATTATTAGTTATTTGCCGTATCCTGAGCGAAGTCGTTCGCTTTAAATCGAAGCGAACGATTTAAAGGGTCAAAGGGTTATTTGTGATTTGTTAACAGTCAACAATAACAATACCAATTCCCGATGCCCGATGCCCAATGCCCAATGCCCAATGCCCAATGCCCAATGCCCAATGCCCAATGCCCAATTCCCCGAACACATCCCCAACTTGTGGTAAAGTTTTGTGTCGATCGCCCAAAGCGACCAAATATCAACACAAGTCCAGTTAAACGCGCTTACAGTAATGTTTTTGCCAATTTTCCCCCTCGCTCAAACAATCGCCGCACCTCCCGCCCGACAACAACTGATCATCCAGCCAGAAGTCCCTGTACCCGAAAACGAACTGGATTTGCCGCCACAGCCAAGCAGCAGCCCGCTGAAAACCGTGACAATGCCCCAGCAAGTGCGCGTTTTGCCAGGACAACTCGACAACATCCCGGTTTTCAACAGCAACAGCCCAGAAGTTGTCCAAACCGAAGGCATTTTGCTCTCCACATTTCCGCAGGAATCAAAACAAGTACCTTCAGCTCATTTAAACTTTCCCTTCAAAGGCCGATTTGATATCTTCGCCCACCACATTGCAAAGGCCGCAAATAGTACCCAAACTCGCACCTTATTTCAAGGCATAATTGTTCACAATCCCAATTCCGAACCTGTCACTTTAAAAATATTACAAGGAGCAAGTTATTTAACTCGACCCGATGCTTTGTTTGTCGATTTGCCTTCCTATTTAGAAAATCGATTCGGCACTGTGTTTGCGGGGCCTGGCAGTCGTCTGACGAGCGATGTGTTGCGGGGGCACAGACAAGGCATTTTGCCGGCGGCGATCGAAATACCGGGCAATCAGAGCCGAATGCTGATGAATTTGCCGATACCTGTAGGGAATGTTACGCCTTCTTCTAATGGTCGATCGACCTTGATGCGAATGTCGAGCAGCAATTCGGTTTATGTTGCTAGTTTGGCGATGTTTGCACCTAAAACAAAAGAAGGAATCGAACAATATCCAACTTTAGAACAGTGGGAAAATATTTTAACTACCAAAGGT
>JANNOR010000100.1:0-31518 GCA_031399265.1 Cyanobacteria bacterium SOY_34_metabat_3
GGAAGAGATTTAATTGCTTCAATTAAATTCATGGTTAATTCATTACAGCAGGGATAGTCTACCCTGTCCGGGTAGACTTGATTACCTCTTCTATCCTACATTCCTCTCTGACAATTAATCCACCCTGCTTATTAAGGGGGGTTAGGGGGGAGCGGATTCTATGCAGCCGCATAAAAAATTGGTATTAACTGTTAACTTGATTGTATAATTCCGATGCTGGCGGAATTGATATTAATTGTTCAATCGATAACCGAATCCATGAACCGTTTCAATCATCCCGTCACAGCCATAATCTGCCAGCTTGCGACGCAACAGACGAATTCTAGCAGCAACTACATTGCTCATCGGGTCAGCATCCACATCCCACAAACGAGTCAGGAGTCGATCGCGCGTGAGGATTTGATTCGGGTGCTGCATAAAATATTCCAGTAACCGAAACTCATTAGCCGTCAGAGGAATAACGGTTTGCTGTCCTCCATCATCGGTAGTGGAGATGATTGATTTATTGTAATCAAGCAGCAATCGCCCCGCCTCAAGTTGGGCCGGATTGAAATAGGGCGACTTTTCCGGCGACAAACTCCGTCCCCGTCGCTGGAGTGCCCGCAACCGGGCTAACAACTCTGCTTTAACAAACGGTTTCATTAGATAGTCATCAGCCCCAGCATCCAGCCCAGCCACCATATCCTCCGTGCGATCTTTTGCTGTCAACATCAAAACGGGTAAGGGATTATTCTGCCGACGCAAACGTTGACACAGTTCCAGCCCAGAGGTTCCCGGTAGCAACCAGTCAAAAATGGCGATCGTGTACTCTGTCCATTGGTCTTCCAGATAGTTCCAAGCAGTTGTGCCATCCTGCACCCAATCTACCAGGTATTTTTCGCGGCTCAAGGTGCGTTGTACGATCGCACCTAAATCAGGTTCGTCTTCCGCCAGCAGAATTCTCATTTTATTGCTACCTCCTCATCTTTCATTTTGGATCGGAATGATTTAACCGCAGAGGGCGCAGAGGACACAGAGAGAGAATAGAGGGATACAATACAGGACGATGTTACCGGATTTGATATCATATTGTTTCCGGTTGCATCGGTATTGTTTAAACAGTTAACTGTTAACTGTTAACTGTTATTAGCCTACTTCTTTGGTTGATGTCTGCTCAATACCATAGTTTCTCAACTCGGTTGTTTCCATCATCCGTTTAGGCATCAGAAACTTGCCAAATCGAGCATATAATGCAGGTAGAACCAGTAGAGTGAGAGCGGTTGAGGTAAAGAGTCCGCCGAGGACAACGATCGCCAACGGCTGCAACAATTCCTTGCCAGCCCCACCGCTTAACACCAAGGGAATCATCCCCAATGCGGAGGTGAGTGCAGTCATCAAAATCGCCAGCAACCGTTCCATCGAACCTTCGACAATTACTTCCGAAAGTGGCATTCCTTGCGCCAGTTTGGTGTTGTAGTTGTCTACCAGTAGCAATCCATTCCGCGTCGCCACACCAAACAGCGTCACAAAGCCCACCATTGACGGAACAGAGAGAACACCACCCGTTAGCAGCACTGAGATGACACCGCCAACCAGTGCTAATGGTAAATTGACCATCACCATCAGCATCGCAGGAACGGATTTTACTGTGAAGTACATCAATACGGCGATCGCCACCACCGCTAATATTCCGAAGATTAGGAAGTTTTGAGCAGCGCGTTGTTCCGACTCATACTGTCCGCCGTACTGAATATAGTAGCCTTGGGGCAGTTGCACCGATTGCTTGACTTTGGCGCGAATGTCATCGACAACCGAACCAACATCGCGTCCCTGTACGTTAGCTGAAACCACAATTAAACGCGAGACATTTTCCCGATTAATCGTGTTCGGGCCATTGCCAAAGTCAACCTTTGCCACTTGCGAAAGCGGGATGATTTGACCTGTTGGGGTATTAACTTGCAGGTTGCGAATCGTGTTGAGATTCCGGCGGGCAGATTCGTTGACCCAAACCAGCACATCGACCAATTGTTGACCATCGGCTACTTGACCAACCACGCGACCATTCAGCGCTGTTTCGGTGAAATCTGACAATTGGGCGATCGTCAATCCGTAGCGAGCGGCTGCATCTCGGTTAAATTGAATTTGTACCTGACGGATCGGAATTTGGGGCTCAAGCTGAAGGTCTACCAATCCCTTCACGCCTTTCATTGTTGTTTCGATTTGTTCTCCAATGCGGCGGAGTTCTTGTAAGTCGTTACCAAATACTTTAATGGCGATCGCACTTCTCACCCCCGACAAAACTTCATCCATCCTGTGACTGATAAATCCACCGACATTGCCGGCAACTCCCGGAAACTGACCCAATACTTCGCGCAAAGCTTGAATCGCCGCAGGACGGTTTTTCATCGCTGCTTCACTCAGTTCCACGTCCAAGTGTGCCAAGTTCACCGATGCCGCATCCGGGTCGCCCGGAGCACGGCCCGATCGCAGTTGTACAGATTCAAACCGGGGGTCATCCTTCAGCGCTGTTTGAATCGCTAACCCGACGCGATTGGTTGATTCCAATGAGGAACCCGGATACAGGGCGATCGCATTCATGAGCGATCGTTCCTGGAACGTTGGCAGAAAATCCCGTCCTAACGTCGGCACAATCAGCATCGCCGCCACCATTGACGCTGTAGCCAATCCCAAAATTAAGGTAGAGCGACGCATCGCTAACTGTAGCAACGGATGGTAAACTCGCTTGGAAAACAGTGCTAGGAAAGGTTCTGTCGTCTGCATCCGGCTGTGGGGCAACAGAATGGCACACAATGCAGGGGAAATAATCAGGGATTCCAGGCTGGAGATGATTACCACCACCAGATAGGCAATGCCCATTGGGGTGAAGATGCGCCCTTCCACACCAGAAAGCGTGAAAATCGGTGAAAAGACAATAATCCCAATTAAAGTGGCTCCAATCAGCGACTCGCGCACTTCCTGAGAACCCTCAAAAATCACCTCCATTGCTGGTTTGGGATTGGGTGAGAGGCGATTTTCTCGCAAGCGGCGGTAGGTATTTTCGCAGTAGACGATCGCATCATCGACTGCTGTCCCGATCGCCACCACCAATCCGCCGAGGGTCATAGTGTTGAGTTCTAGCCCGATCCAGGAACATACCAACAGCGAGAACAGTAGCGAGAGAAAGAAATCCAGCAAACAGATGGTGAGGGTGCGCCAGTTCATCAGAAACGGAATCAGGATGGCTGCGACAATCAAACTGCCTTCGATCAAGGCCGATCGCACATTACCAACCGATGCGTCAATGTAGGCATCTTGCCGGAAAGTGACATTCGCTTTCACATCCTTGGGTAAACCCGGTTTAATTTCCTCCATCGCCTGGATGATGGCTTGCGTGACGGTGGGACTATCCACCAACGGTTGCTTGTTCACCATCAGCACTACAGCGCGTTTAGTGTTCCAACTGGCATCGCCTCGCGCCAGTGCCGCTCCAATCTTCACCTCGGCCACATCCCGCAGTAGAATGGGTTTTCCTTCCTGCACCTTGACGACTGCTTTCTGCAAATCGGCGATCGTCTGGATTTGTCCCTCGCCTCGAATCACTAATTCTTTTTCTGGGTCAATCAACAATCCACCAGCGGTTTTGGCATTTGCCTCGCTTGCCGCCTTGACGACTTCGGAGAGGGAAACCTTCAGCGTCTTGAGTTTTTCGGGATTCGCAATCACCTGAAACTGCTGAATTTCTCCGCCGTAGACGAGCACTTGCGATACGCCAGGAATTGCCAGCAAGCGATTGTTGATTTTGCCATCCACCAAACGCCGCACTTCCATGATGGATGTCGTTTCAGAGGTGAAGGCATATTGAATCACCGTTCCAATGGGGGGAGCTAAGGGGGATATCTGCGGTGTACCAATTCCTGCGGGTAATCGGTCTTGCGCGTCCTGCAACCGCTCTGCCACGAGTTGACGAGCTTGATAGGGGTCAGTGCCCCACTTAAACACCACCCGCAGTACAGAAATTCCTACGGCTGACGAGGTACGAACGACTTCAACTCCTGGTGTGCCGTTGACCGCACTTTCTAGCGGTAACGTCACCAAGGATTCGACTGCTTCGGGCGCAAGACCGGGGGCTTCGGTTTGTACTTCTACTTGAGGGGGCGCAAAGTTGGGCAATACGTCTAGGGGCATTCGACTTACAGTATGCAGGCTCCAGATGGTTAGGGCGATCGCCCCGAACACCACTAACCATCGTTGAGCAATAGACCATTTAGGGATGACATTCAACATAAAAATGAAATTGGGATAGCGTCAGGCAAGGTTTTAGGAGACGGAGTAAAGAGTTTTACTCCGTCGCGATCGAGAGCAACGGAAAATTTTATTTGAATGTCGAATTATCCTTGCCTTTCAAGCCAAATACCGCTAATACACCGACCAGTACAACTCCTGTGGCTGCTATCGGTACCAAGGGAGATGATGTTTGAGCAGGTTGTGCTTGTGGCTCCGATTTACCGGGCGATGCTTGCGGTTTGCCTCGCAATGCCTCGGAGTACAAAAGTGTGGCGCCCTGCGTCACAATCTGATTTCCTGAAACTAGATTGCCTTCTTTAATTTCCACCGTATCTCCAGAGTCGCTACCAATCTGAACTGAGATCGGTTTGTAGGTTGTTCCTTCCTGGATGTAGACAAGCTTTTGCCCATTGGCATCAACCAAGCTAGTGCTAGGAACTTTGAGAATACCTCCATCGGGAGTAGGGGCGATCGCCTCTGTCTTAATTCCCAATGCGGTTGCTTTATTGGCATCAACTTTGATCGGCTGCATAATCTTTGCCGCATCGCCACCTGCAAACTCGCTGTTATGCCCAACGTGTGCTAGCACCGGAGCTGAAGCTGTGCACAACAGTAATCCCAACAGAAAACTAGACCCGTAACGGACGATCGATAATGAACTTGAATTTAAAGATTTTGATAGCATAAAAATTTCCTCCTGACATTTAGCGATCGGATGTGATGAAAACAGCCACTCCTGTGAATGGTCATTTATTGCTTACTTCGCAAGTTGTGAAGCTTTTCCAGCTAGAATGTCAGGCGGAAATAAAAATTTGATGAAAATTTGAGGCAATTCTAAGAATTTATGCTCGAGCCGACTTGAAAACTCCCCAATCTCTTAGTCTCAAGCGAGAGGGACGGAAGTTTGTGTAGTTTGAGGTCAAAAGCGGTTTCCACCGTCGATCGACATTAATGGCTATGGCGATGGTGTTGGTCATGACCGTGAGGGTGTAAATGGAATAAACCGATATGTTCGTGTGAATGGTTGTGGGCTTCGCTCACAGCCATCGCTGGCTCATGGTTGTGCTGATGGTGTTCGTCGTGGACGTGTTCGTGAGAGTGCAACATATAGTGCAAGTGTTCGTGTTCGTGGGGCTGGGGCTTGAGGGTGATTTGTACGATCGCCAGTAGCCCTAAGCCCACCAAGCTACCGTACAGGAACTCATTCTCAGCAAATTGGCTTCCCAACCACCCGGCTAGGGGGTAGGAGACGGCCCACCACAGGTGACTCCAGGCGAAGTGTGCGCCATAAACGCGCCCTTGTAACGCTGTAGGGATGCGGTCTGCAATCAAAGTTTCGGTGGGTAAGTTCACTAAGTTTTGCCCAGCACCGGCGATCGCCCAGAGAACCATCAATCCAGCCAAACTGACGTAGTTGGCTGGCATCAGGGCTAATGTTACGATCGCTGCACCGAGCAGAACTTGTGTTGTACGCGCTATACGAGTATCGATCGCACCCACAGCTACTGCACTAATAGTCGCACCGATGCCAAAAGCTGCCATTACCCAACCGTACTGCACCTCTCCCAATTTGAGCGTCCCCTGAACGTAGCCTACTGTGTTGACGAGGATTTGCGCTCCGGCGATCGAGGCGACTAACTGCATCGCCAGGGCGTAGCGAATCGGAGCATCGGTTAACAGACGAGTCGTACCTTCTTTGATGTCTTGCAAGGTTCTCCCCACTGTCCTTGACGGCTGTTGGTTCGACTCGACAGTAAGCTGACCGGGTAAGCTCAAGATCAGGATAGCTGCAACCACAAAGGTGATGGCATCCAGAAAGAAAACCTGCCTTGCTCCGATGAAAGCGGCGACTGCTCCGGCCAGACCGGGGCCGAGTACACTTAGCAATTGGTAAGTGGCGCTAGAAAGGGCGATCGCCTGCGGATAGTCGTTTTGTCCGGTCACCAAGGGAATTGTCGCTTTGTAGGTCGGCGTAAAGAAGGCATTGAAGACGTTGAGCCAGAAAATCAGAGCATAGATTTGCCACACTTGGGTTACGAATGGTAGCAAACTGACGATCGACATTCGGGCCAAGTGGGTGATGACCATGATTTTCTTGCGGTCAAAGCGATCGGCCAAAGCCCCAGCCAACGGCGACAGCAAGACGAAAGCCGTGACGCGCAGAGTCAAAGCTGTTGATAGCACTAAGCTAGAGTTTTTTCCAGCCAACTCAAAAACCAGGAGGGCTAAACCAACCCAGGTGAGTGCATCTCCTAAAAGACTGGTCGTTTGAGCTGCATAGAGCCTCGCAAACCTGGGGTTTCTGAGGCTCTGAAACAGACGAAAAGTATTCATCTAATTACTTGTTGTTAATCAAATCTTGGATGGTTTCCTAATTACAGGATATCCAATTTTAGACTGGCTATTTGACCATCTAACGCGGAGCTATGCGTTGCAATTCTTTAGCTTGTTCTAAAATTTTCTCGAAGTCTTCTTCGCTCAACCGCTGGATGTAGTTAATTTTAAACTCTTCGAGGAAGTCGGACAGCAGCAGTTGTATTTCTTTCCAGGTTTGCTGCTGTTGCAGTTCGGCTCCTAAAGCTTGGCCGAAATGTTGGACGAGCTGGCTTGAGAGTTTGGTACCTACGGGGTCTTCGCTGGCGATTTTAAAGGCTTCGTAGGCATCTTGGGGGCCGAGGGTGACTAATTTGGATAGTTCTGCAACTAATTGCTCTGCTAGCTGTGCGGGTAGGTTTCCCAATCCGGGTACTTGCTGGAATCCTTGATAGAGGGGGGATTGTTTGAGAAATAGTTCTATATTGTAGCGGAGGAGAGCTTCTAGGTCGGGCTGGAGTTGAGGGAGAACTTTGTAAACGGTTACTTGGACTAAACGGGTGGCGATCGCTTCTATTTCGTTGATATTATTAATGTCTAAATATCGCTGTTTTGGGGATTGAAATAGTTGACGGGCTAGTTCGCCTGTGGTAATGGATTGCTGCATCTGGTTGATGAGCTGAATGACTACTACTTCGGTCAATTCTTGGGCGAAGTTGGCGACGAAACCCCGGCTGATTTGGGTGCGTATGGGTTGGAGGTCGGGCATTTTGGCTTGGTGGATGCGAATTGTGACGGGTATTACTCGCAGTAGGCGCCAGAATGGGAGGAGCAGGAGGATGTCGTACCACCGCCAGAGCATGGCCGCTCGCCAAGTGACGCTGCGGTGGCGGCGGCTGATGAAGTAGGTGCGGGCTAGAAATTCGATCGCGAATATGGCAATAAATGGCAGGTCGATTTGCCAGAAGTTGTCGGTAAATTCACCGTTTTCTCCGATCGTGCGGTAATAGTTAATGGCGATTAACGGCTTGATTTTGGCGTCAAACCATGTTATTTCTTTTTGCCAACCTTGTTTGTTTAAATACTCAGGGCTCCAGAATGTTTGGAATGATTGTTTGGCGGAGTCTTGCGGATTCGGGATGCGATCGCGCATTCGGTCTTTAATTTTTTCGAGAGTACCGCTTTTTGATGCTACTCGAAACGGATCTTCGTCGATCATTTTCGCGGTTAGATTGTTTATTTCCTGCAATTTTGCTGCTGCTTGGGGAGATGGCAAGCCTGTTTGCACTACTTGACTTTTTAATTCTTCTAAGGTTTTTAGATATTTCTGGGTGTCTCGGTGGGGTTTAATTCCTTTAAATGGGTCGTATACTTGGGTGACAACTGGCAATTGTCGGAAGTAGAAATCTCGCCACGGTACGTAACTTATGTCAAATAATACTAGGCTGAAATTTCCGAGGGCGACCAGTGCCATGAACCGCTCGAACCAAGGTACTTTCGGTGCTAATGCGCGGGAGTTGGGAGTTTTAGAGGGCTGTAGTTTTGGTGTCACTGGCAGTTCCTAATTAAGTAGACCGATCGAAATAAATGTAACTGGTAATAGCTGAAAAAAGAAAACAGCGAAAACAGGCTGCTTGTCTGGTCGCGCTCGGATTGGAAGCGAGCAAGCTAGTATTGATTTTAACGTGCCGAAAGTTGGGAGTTTTGGATTGTTGATTTAGCAGGGTTCGGTAAAAATTTATACAGGTAAAATATTAAGGTCGATCGCACTGCAAGAGCGGGGACAGCTCCGGTTAGTTTGCTTATCTCTGGTAATAAAATTATATCTCAGGCGGAATCCTCAGTTTTTTTTCGGCGTTGCAGAGCTAACTGGGCAGGTAATAAATTGCTATTTTTGTTCGAGCGGCTGGCTATTTGACCGCTAAATCGAATGTATTGCGCCTTCTGTGAGTTTAAGGTTAGATTTGGGCTTCTAGTTTGAGGTCAAACCCTCTTGAGCGTTATACTTGCTCAGGAGCTCAGAGCGCGAGAGCGCCTCCTCAGAAGGGGAGGGTGGCTGCCACTGTAGTAAGGTTCGGGGTCTCGCCTCAACAACCAGCTCGCGATCGGACTCTTGAATCAAATGACACCCCGAGCATAATTTTGTTGGCATTTTTTTTAATATATGACATACTGCCTTAATCTCGATTGCCCAAGAGACAAGCGTCAGAACCCACCAGGCACAAAGTATTGTCTTAATTGCGGTTCCAAGCTGCTGCTAAAAGACCTTTATGCAGCAACTGAGCCGCTGCGCGACGGAGGATTTGGCAGGACTTTTAGAGCTGTCAATCATGGAAAATTTGAGGAACTGTGCGTGATCAAACAGTTGTCGCCGCCGCAGGAATTTCAGCGAAAGCCGGCTCATTTTAAAAAGTACGTCCGGCTGTTTGAACAAGAAGCCCGACGGCTTTACGAACTGAAACACCCGCAAATTCCTCAGTTGATTTCTTATTTTGAGGAAGATGGGCGCTTGTATTTGGTGCAAGAGTTTATTGATGGCAATAATTTAAAGGATGAGTTAGAAAAGTACGGTGCTTATAGCGAAATTAAAACTAGGGAATTGCTGTTAGATTTGTTGCCTTTGCTGAATTTTGTTCACGAGCGCAATGTAATTCACCGGGATATTAAGCCTGAGAATGTGATCCGCCGGAATCGCGATCGCAAGTTGGTGCTGATAGATTTTGGGGTTTCCAAACAGGTAGTGGCTGAGGCTCCGACCAAAACAGGAACGAAGTTGGGAACTCCCGGTTATGCGGCTCTGGAACAGCGTCACGGTAGGGCTGTTCCGGCTAGCGACCTTTACAGTTTGGGGGTGACTTGCATTCGCTTGCTGACTTCTGTTATGCCTTATTTGGATATCTACGGAGACATTCACGATGACCTTTACGACCCGCTGGAAGGTCGCTGGCTTTGGAGGGAGGCTTTGCCCAAAGGAACAAAGATCGGCCCGGATTTAAGTCAGATTTTGGATAAATTGATTCAGGAATATGTCAAAGACCGTTACAAGTCTGCTGTGGAAGTTTTGGAGGTTCTAAAACCTGCTGTTGCGGTTGTCCCAACAGTTCCAAAGTCCCAGCAGGCAACTGTTATCAGTCCTTCTGTACCGACTCAACCTGTGAGTGCTCCTCCGCTAGTTTCTGCGAACTTAGAGTCGGAAAAAGGGATAGATTATTCTCAGTTGGAAAGGCTGCTGGCTGCTAAAAATTGGCGCGATGCTGATGAGGAAACTTCTGTGAAAATGCTGGAAGTGATGCAGCAAGTTTCAAGGGGTTATTTGAGCGAGGAAGATATTAGGAAGTTTCCGGCTAAGGATTTGCAGACTATTGACCAACTTTGGGTTCGGCACAGTCACCGCAGGTTTGGCTTTTCCGCGCAAAAGGGTTTGTGGGTAAAGTCGGGGGGAAAGGCTGGTGTTTATGATGCTGATGTTTGGGAGAAGTTTGGCGATCGGGTGGGCTGGCGGGTTAACGGTCAGTGGGTATACTATTCTGAACTCAATTTTACTTCTAAGGCAATGCCTGGACATTTGCCGGGGGGGACTGTTTTTGGGTGGGAAGGCGGGGTTTTGTGCGGTGTTTTGGGTTTGGGCGGGGTGTGGTTTTTGCTGTCGCGACGAGATTTGTAGTTAGTTGTTAATTGTTAATTGTTATTTGTTATTTTAATTCCCAATGACCAGTTGTCAGGTGAGCATTACGCACTCTACAGATAAATTGTGTCAGTTATTATATAAAAATTGCGATCGCCCGTTTGGAGATCGCAACTTAAATCAATGTCATTGACTGCGGCGAATTTCAGTAACTTGGTCGGCAACATCCAAAATGGCTGGCGACATCGAAGGGCCTGTCAAAATAATATCTAAATGGTGCGGCTTACTGTCAATCAATGCCAGCAATTCTGCTTCGGGAATTAAGCCTAAATTCACCGCTAAACTCAATTCATCGAGAATAATTAAGGCATAACGGCCTTCGCGCACCGCATTTTGAACGTAGTGCCACAATTGTTCGATCGATCTTACTTCCAATTCATCTAAATCCGCCTTGTCAATACAGCGGGGCAAATCGCACCGCACCCAATCTAAATTCTGCCCCAGCCGCACCGGATGCTGAGGCCCTTGATTGATTCCCCCTTTGAGGAACTGCACCGCCAACACCGGAGCCCCCTGTCCTGCAATTCTGAGCGCCTGAGCCATGACACTGGTAAAAAAGCAGCGGTGCGGGGCTGTAAAAACTTGCACCAGCCCTTCAACTGTGTAGGGCAAGCTGTGGGTTAAATTGAGTTTAGGGGTTTGTAACTGAGCAACCATAGGGCAATATTTAATTAGCAATTGAGTCTTGAGTGCGGCTCCGACCTTGGCAGGGATGGAGCCTGCTTAACAATATATAGTGTACTTGGCCGATCGCACATCGGATGGCACGCTAGATATACAATTTGTGAAAAGTTAGCGGCAGTGGCATTCTCCGTCATTTGTGCGATTTTTGGACTCAATAACAGGTAAACTTTGAATGTCGCGGCGCTAGGAGCAGAGACTGTGAGATTGGTGATTCTGGGAGGGCCGGGAGCGGGAAAGGGAACGCAGGCACAACTGTTGTGCAGCAATTTGAGCATTCCTTTGCTGGCTGTGGGGGATATTCTGCGCGAGGCGATCGCCGATGACACAGATTTGGGCAAGTTGGCGGTGTCTTATGTGGAAACAGGGGAATTAGTTCCCGATCCAATCATGATTGAATTCTTTCGCCGCCGGCTGCTGCTGTGGGATGTGTTTAATGGCTGGGTGTTGGAGGGGTATCCGCGCACGGCTTTTCAAGCTGAGGAGTTGGATTTTTTATTAGACGATTTGGCGCAGCAGTTAGATTGGGCGATTTGGTTGAAGGTTCCGACTGAGGTGTTGTTGAGTCGATCAATCCAGCGAGATCGATCGGACGATGAACCCGAAATTTTGCAGCGCAGGCTCGATTTATTCGAGGAGCAAACTCTCCCGATTTTAGATTATTACGAGTATCGCAACAAGCTGTTAACTATCAATGGCGATCGAGCTCCTGAAGAAGTGCAGCAGGATATTCTCAAAATTGTTAATAGTTAGTTGTTATTTATCGATCGATACCCAATGCCCAATGCCCATTGGTGTCAAATTAAGACTGAAAGCCTTGATAAATCTAGTTTTTACATCAGTCTAGATCCCCCTAAATCCCCCTTAAGAAGGGGGACTTTGAGACGATTCCTGTCCCCCCCTTCTTAAGGGGGGCTAGGGGGGATCTAAGTTTAATAGTTAAACCGCATTCTGTGACTGGGTTAGAAGTTAAGTTGACACCAATTCCCAATTCCCAATTCCCAATTCCCAATTCCCCATTTTATGTCCATAAAACGTGCCGATGGCAGACAGCCCAATCAACTTCGTCCCATTAGTTTCGATCGCGAATTTACCAAATTTGCCAGCGGTTCGGTGCTAGCAAAAAGTGGCGACACTCAGGTACTTTGTAGCGTTACGATTAAGCCCGGAGTGCCTAGGTTTCTGGAAAATACCGGAAAAGGTTGGCTGACTGCGGAGTACCGAATGTTACCCGGATCTACGCCGCAGCGACAAGAGCGGGAATTTATGAAATTATCGGGGCGTACTCAAGAAATTCAGCGGTTGATTGGCCGGAGTTTGCGATCGTGCTTGGATATGGAACTTTTGGGCGATCGCACGATTCTGGTGGATGCCGATGTTTTGCAAGCGGATGCGGGGACTCGCACGACTTCTATTAATGGCGCGTTTGTGGCTGTGGCTGATGCTTTGAATAAGTTGGTGCAAAAAGGTGATTTAGTGCGATCGCCCATTGTGCGTCAAGTGGCGGCCGTGTCTGTGGGACTTTTGGAAGGCGAGCTGTTTTTAGATTTGAATTATGTGGAAGATGTGGCGGCGGAAATTGATTGTAATGTGGTAATGAATGGGGATTTGAATATCATTGAAATTCAGGGAACTGCGGAGGAGGGAAGTTTTAGTCGGAGTCAGTTAAATCAAATTTTGGATGTGGCAGAAACTGGGATTCAAGAATTGTTGGAGGCTCAGCGGCAGGCTTTGGTTAAACAGTTGACAGTTGACAGTTGACAGTTGACAGTTGACAGCGAAGTGATAAGAACGGAGATTTAAACTCCGTTCTTATCACAATCTGCCTTCATGCTGGGGCTTCAAACCCCTGCTATTGGGTGAGTAGTCATTAGTCATATCTATTTTCAGCCACTAGCTAGGGATGAGAACAAATATGCAGAATAATCCTAGCCCTTCAGAATCAGTAAAACAAGTCATTTTTGATCGCTGGTCATTTCTGGCTGAGGCGACGTTTGAACCGATAGCACAAGGTTCAAGTCAGGCAACCTATTTTGTTTACACACCAGACAATCGGTTTGTTTTAAAACTTTACGCAGCA
The DNA here is from genome assembly GCA_031399265.1 of Cyanobacteria bacterium SOY_34_metabat_3. Taxonomy (GTDB): domain Bacteria; phylum Cyanobacteriota; class Cyanobacteriia; order Cyanobacteriales; family Microcoleaceae; genus Microcoleus. The sequence continues at coordinate 13,023 of JANNOR010000100.1, forward strand.
ACCACTGAAACTGCCCAGATTCAATACGAACATTCATTGCTCACCTTCTTGCAATCCACTGATTTCTCTTTTGCGATTCCACTACCAATCTGTACTACTTCTGGTGAGACTTTCATTGTAGTTGAAGCTGATGGTCGATCGCTCAATGCCGCTTTATTTCCTCGGATAGTCGGACAAGCTATGAATCGGCAAAACCTTAACCAAGTTCAATCGGCTGGCTTTGCCTTAGCGAAGTTGCATCATCAGCTTGCCAAGTTTGATCCGCAGGGTAAGTTAGCAAGATTGCCATTTTGGGGAGCGTTAGATCGGATTCATCCACAAATCAGAAATCCCTTAACTGTTGGGCAAATTTTGAGTCTAGGATTGGAAGAACAGGAGCGCTTCAGTCAACTGTTGAGTGAGGCGATCGAAGCCGCCCCTTATCTTTACGCAACGCTGCCTATTCAAACCATTCATGCGGATTATATTACACCGAATATTCTTGTTGAAAACGATCGCGTTGTTGGAATTTTAGATTTTGAGTTCGCCACGCGCGATTTACGGCTTTTGGATTATCTCAGTAGCTTAGATCAGTTTGCGTCCTTTCCGTGGAAGGACGATCTATTCGAGGAGATTGTGCGAGCCTTCAGTAGGGGTTATCGAGCTTGTTCTTACCTAACTGTGGCAGAAATGAAGGCTGCAATTGCCGTATGGAAGTTACAACGCGCTAGTTCGATCGTTTACTGGACAGGGCGGTTGCTTCAAGGAAAGGGAAATCGTCAGCAAATAGCAGATGCAGTTATGGAAACGCTGAGATTTGAAACGTGGCTCGAATCAAATCAAAGGAGACTGCTGGATGCACTGGGTATCGCCTAATTGTCATTATTAGAATGTTGTCGATCGTGGCAGAACAACTTACTCTAATTTACTACTTGTGCTATAATTGATTAGAAATCTTTGTAATTACCAATTGCTAAGATAATGCAAGCTAAAAAAATATTAATTTCCCTATCACAATCGCTACTACAGTTCATTGAAAGCTACAAAATTGCCAAAGGATGCAAATCACCCTCTCAAGTAATTGAATTAGCTTTGGAATTGTTGCGGAATCAAGAACTAGAATCTGCTTACCGACAAGCATCTAGTGAAGTAGACTCCGCTTGGGATCTAACTGTTGCTGATGGATTAACAGATGAAACGTGGTGAAATTTACTACGCTAATCTCAGTCCTACGGCTGGTTTTGAGACTGAATCCGACTCCTCACCCACTGCCTAAATCCTCGAATCATCGACGTTTCCCCCACATCTTTTTGCATTTCCACAAATCCCATAATCTCAGTTGGTGACAAAAAAGGAAAGTGGGGAGAAACCTCACGTTCTACATATTCCTGACCTTCTAACTGATAGAATATTAAACGCGCACCGTCATAACGCCAGAGCTCTGGCACACCCAAACTCGCATACAATTCCATCCGGTTAATCGAACTGCTAGTGATGTCTATTTCGATTACTAAATCCGGTGGCGGATCTTGATTCAAGTTGATTTGATTGAGGCTGCGAACATCTTCCTCATTCTCAATGTAGTAGCACTGATCCGGTTCTAATCCGCGTTCTAAATCCTCGCGCCGGCAAGTCAGAGAACCCAGGCTGCGAATTTCTACATTCAATTCTTCCGTTATTGTTTCTACAAAACGTCCTAAAATTTGTTTATTTCCCTCATGAGGTGCTGATGGAGTCATAATTTCTAAAGTACCTCGATCGTAAGTTAAACGAATTCCCCGCTGTTCTGCTAGCTCGTTTACCAGAGATTCGTAAGTTTGCCAGCTAATATTTTCAAGTAGAACTCCGGCTTGTGGGGTTGGAATTATGGTGGCTGTCATGGCTACCTGCTTGCTTTTTAGCTTATTTATTACATCTTACCAAAACTTGGTTTAATTAAAGGTCGATCGCCCTTTTCGAGCTATTCTAGAAACATAGTTCATTTCCCGATCGCACTTATGGTTGCCTTACCCGATCGCCCATTGATGAGCCCAGAAGAATACCTGGCGTGGGAACCCACCCAAGAAAATTGCCTTTTCTTTCTTAGTCCGCGGAGGCGGACATTGTTTGTGTAGACGCGGTTTCAACCGCCCAATATTCGCCCAATATTCACCCTATTTATCACAAAATCTGCCTCGGGGCGATCGGAATTTCGATCGCAAACTCCGTACCCTCTCCCGGTGCAGAAACGCAAGTCAAATTCCCACCGTGAGAACTAACAACGATCGAGTGCGAAATAGACAGTCCCAAACCAGTACCAGAACCCACTGGTTTCGTAGTAAAAAACGGGTCGAATATCTTGTGCAGCACCTCAGCGCTCATCCCAGAGCCGTTGTCAGCCATTCTAATGATAACAGAATGCCGATCGGTCACCTCCGTGGCGATCGTAATAGTAGGATTATTTTGAGGCTGAGACGGACAATCCCTCGCCAACAGCAGCGCATCGATCGCATTTGTCAACACATTCATAAACACCTGATTCAACTGCGACGCATAACAAGTAATTAGCGGTAGATTGCTGTACTTTTTAATCAACTCAACTCCCAAACGCCCGCCCTCTTTCCTCAGACGCGGCTGTAACAGCATCACCGTACTGTCAATGCCTTGATGGATATCCACCGACTTCATTTGCGCTTCGTCGAGGCGCGAGAAATTCCGCAAACTCAACACAATATCCCGGATTCTTTCAGCTCCCACCTTCATAGAATCCAGCAATTTTTGCAAATCTCCAATCAAAAATTCCAGTTCTATTGTTTCTATTTCCTCTATGATTTCATCCGCAGGTTCGGGATAGTGCTGCTGGTAAAGCTCAATCAATTTCAGCAAGTCTTTGACATATTCGCTAGCCGGATTGAGATTGCCGTAAATGAAACTTACAGGATTATTAATTTCGTGAGCTACACCAGCCACCATTTGCCCCAAACTCGACATTTTTTCCGTTTGAATTAATTGAGCTTGAGTGAGTTTCAGCTCGCGCAAAGTTTGTTCTAAACGCTCGTTTTTTTCATTTAACTCCTGCGTCCGCTCTTGCACTTTCTGCTCCACCGAATTGTAAAGCAGAGCATTTTCTAAAGAAATAGCAACTTGAGAAGAAAGCAGCCTTAAAACTTCCAATCTATGAGCATTAAACGCACCGACAGTCAAGTTGTTTTCTAAATAAAGAATGCCGATTAGTTTGCGTTGATTGATAATTGGAGTACACAAAAGAGATTTGAGCTGGTGTTTGGCGACGTAAGGATCTGCCGTAAATCGCCCCTCAGCCGCATTGCTCAACACCAAATCTTCGCGAGTTCTTTCCACATAATTAATCACCGTCACAGGTAAATCTTGACATTCTTCTACAGGCGTAAACTGCATCACCGCTACATCTTCAGCAATTACTGATGCTTTAGCTGAAATCAACAGTTTTTCATCTCTAACCAAGATTAAAAAACCCGATTGTGCTCCCGCATTTTCGATCGATATTCTCATCAAAGAAGCCAGCAACTTGTCCAGGACAATTTCACTAGAAATCGCCAGAGATGCTTTCATTACAGTTGCTAAATCTAACACTCTCGCATCGCTGCCAGTAGAAGTATGAATAGTTGTTGTAGTTGGATTGTTGTTGTTGAAACTGCCGTGGAGCGGTGTCATTTCTCGCAACTGCGGATACTTCTGTTCTAAATCTTCAACTTTGCGGACTGCGCCCCATCGCAAGTAGCACGAGTGAGCTTCGCGCAAGTGGATTTTGGCATATTGATATTTGCCCTTACTCAACCAAAACTTGGCTGCTAGTTCGTTGGCGAGCGCTTCATTTTGGACAAACTCATTGTCTTGAGCGAAAGTTATGGAAAGGTCATATAACTCTACAGCTTCTGAGTCTTTCTTGGAAATTCTAGCTATTTCTGCTTGTACTAAAAGGTACTTGTGTAGAAAATTTTCGGCACAGTTATCTGACCAAATTTTCATCTGTTTTTGATTCGCCTCTAGCTTCTCCAAGTATTGCTTTTGCTTGTCTGCTGAAACATTGGGGAAAACTGCCGCTAAAACTAGAGAAAAGAAAAAATTCCACTCGGTAGCTGGTATCGCTCCGGTGATGAAAGATAGCTGCTTTTCTACTTCTAAAGCTAGTTGCAGCGCTTCGTTAAAATTGCCGTACCAGTACATTACCTGGCATTTGCGAATCTGATAAAGGCAGAGCGAGTATAAATTTTGATGAGCTTGACAGTTGTCTACATATTCAGCTTCGCTGATATCGTCGCTTTCAAATATAAACTTTTCAGAAGTGAGTTGGCTCAAGTTTCGCAGGATTAATTCTACTCCTAATAATGTATCGGTTACAAGCTGATTTTTGGTTTTTTGGCTGAACTGCAAATACCTGCTGGTATCTGCGAGAATTTGCGAGATTTCTTTGCCTTGAAAAAAGTAATTGGCTATGCGATTGGACAGAAGATAACCTGCATATTCTAAATCTCCTGATTCTAAGGCTGCTTGATATCCTTCATTGCTGATCGCGTGTGCTTCTTTAATATGATTGAACCAGTAATGAAAAATACTGACTAACGACGAACAAGCTCTGCATTTTAAGCCGATATTGCCAGATTTTTCGCTCAAATTTAGCGACAGCATCGCAAATTGATATGCTGCTTTGTAATCTCCAGAAACAGCATTTAAAAACATACCGTAGCCAGCGTAGCAGAGAGATGCTTCGGGAACTAAACCGTATGTGAGAGAAAGATTGACTCCTTTTAAAACGCTGACTTTCCACAAGTCGGGGTTATTTAAATAAGCCGATGTTAACAAGTTGGTGATTAATTTGACTGCTACTTTTTTGTCGGGGACAGTCATTTCGGGAGCGTCTATCAGCGAAGCTATTTCTCTACCTGCTAAAATATTTGTGGCTGCTGCAAATTCTTCGGAGATGACTTGTTGCAGCCCGTCTAGCGGCAAGTCAATTCCCAGCAAGTTCAAAGCTTGGATTCCGGCTTTGACTGCTTCTTCGTACTTGGCGCGGAGGGTGTACTGTACGATCAGCAGGTTATAGATTTCTACTTTTTCTAAGGGCGATCGCGCTTTTTCCAAAGTTATGTTGATAAATTCTTCAGAATTCTCGAAATAGCCGTTGAGATACTCAACATTTGCCCGCTCCATGTGCAGCGCAAAGCCTAAATCGTAGTGGGAATCCCAAATATCGGCTGTCAAACCGTCCATACCTGCGGTTAAATACTGCAAGGCTGCAACATAAGCGGTGGCATCTTTGGCTCTGCGGGCGGCGTCTAAATTCAGCGTTGCGAGTTCAATTAATTCTCGCTCGTCTCGAATTAGCGATCGAGCTACATTCAAGTGATCGACTAATTCAAAGATTCTGTCAGCGCGGTATTGGGCCGGAGTGTTTTCTAATATTTGCCTGCCTATTTTCAGGTGAACAGCCTTTTTTTGGGAGTCGTCGATCAGGGCGTAAGCTGCTTGCTGTACGCGATCGTGCAAAAACTTGTAATTCAGAATTAACAGCGGAAACATCACGTAATCGAGTGACTTGCTTTCCAATTCGGAAGTTGGCAGGATCAGTCCCGACTTAATCGCCGGCAGTAACTGCGAAAAAGTTTCGGAAGCTTCTTTTTCATTGATTAAAGACAGAGTGTTTAAATCGAATTCGTTCCCCAAACAAGCCACTAAACGCAAAATTTGCTGAGTCGGACTTGGCAGTTTCCTCAATTTTTGCACCATCAAATCTACTACATTGTCAGTAATGGCGCACTGCTCAATTTGAGTCATATCCCAATGCCAGCCGCCCTTGCTCCCCGACTGCGGCGGGTGAAAAATTAGCAGGTTTTCCTGATATAAAGTTTGTAGGAATTGATTGACAAAGAAAGGATTGCCGTCTGTTTTGCTGACTACCAGTTCAGCTAAGGGCTTGACAGATTCGCGATCGCTATGCAAAGTCTCGGCGATCAAATGAGTGATATTTTCAACTCCCAGCGGCAACAAAGCAATCTGATTAATGATAGCTTCCTGATTTCGCAGCGTCTCCACAGTCATCATTAAAGGATGAGTGGGACTGACTTCGTTATCCCGATAAGCGCCAATTAAAAACAGATATTCCGTAGCTTCATCTGTCATCATCAACTCGATCAGCTTGAGAGTTGCAGAATCAGCCCACTGCAAATCGTCGAGAAAAATTACCAGGGGATGTTCCGGCTGACAAAATACGCGAATGAAATTTTGAAAGACTAAATTAAAGCGGTTCAGAGATTCCGTCGGTCCCAATTCAGCTACAGGAGACTGAGCTCCGACAATTAGTTCAACTTCGGGAATTACATCAATAATAATTTGCCCATTTTGACCGAAGGAAGTGCGGAGTTTTTCGCGCCAAACGGCTAATTGAGATTCGCTTTCAGTTAACAGTTGGCGCACCAACTCCGAAAAAGCGCTAACAACGGCAGAGTAAGGAATAGTCCGCTTGTACTGGTCAAATTTGCCCCAAATAAAATAGCCGCGCCTGCGGGTAATCGGCTTATCTAAAATCTTCACCATTGCAGATTTGCCAATACCGGAATAACCAGCAATCAGCATCATCTCGCTGCGGGATTTATGCTGTCCTCTCGCGAGCACTGACACGGGAATTTCTGGTTTTAGATTGGTATCTTTCTTGATAACAGAAATTTGGGACTGTTTGATGTTGTAGGCGCGGTTATTGGTTGCTGCTACCCGTTCAAATGCGGCTAAAAGAGTTTCAACTTCTCGCTGTCTCCCATAAAGTTTTTGAGGAATTTGAAATTTGTCGGAAATATCTTGGGTGCCGAGGGCAAACTCAGAAATAACTCCCGATGTTTGCAATTGAAACAAACAAGATTCCAAATCGGCTTTCAGTCCCCAAGCACTTTGATAGCGATCCTCAGCGGTTTTTGCTAACAATTTCGTCACAATGTCTGAAACTGCTTGAGGAATTTCTGGTGCAATTTCTGCCAGAGGGACTGACTGTTTGGCGATGTGACAGTGAACTAACTCCATTGGATCGGTAGTGGGAAAAGGGAGCTGTCCGGCCAGGATTTCATAAAAGGTAACGCCGAGGGAATAAAAGTCGGTGCGGTAATCGATTACCAGGTTCATTCTGCCCGTTTGTTCCGGGGACATATAGGCTAAAGTGCCTTCTAAAAAATTGGGATTTTTATTCGGAACATTTTCCAGGTTTGATGCTGTTGAGATACTAAAATCTATGAGCTTAACTTTGCCCGTAGCTGGATTAAAAACTATATTAGAAGGGTTAATATCTTTATGAATTACATTCTTGGCGTGAATTTCTCCCAAAGTTTCAGCAACTTTGATGGCCGTCGTCAAAAAACCTAAAGTGGTAAATTTTTGGGAAGCCATAAAGATTCTCAAAGATTCGCCACCAAAATCTTCTAAAATCATTGCTAGACTATTTCTCACCTGCTGCAACTTGTAAACTTTAACAACTCCGTCCAGCAGGTTTAAGTTGGCAGTAATGTCATATTCGCGCTTGTATCTATTCAGTTCTTCAGGAGTGGGATAGTCTTCTTTGATCAGTTTGATAATAACAGGTTGATTGTCTTGTTCGTTGCGGCCGCGGTAAACCAGGGAAGTGCTGCTTTCATAAATGAGAGCGAGAACTGCAACGCCGGGAATTGCCATCATAGTTGGGTTCTCTCAAATTAGGTGTGCTTGGTCAATATTACAGGACTTACGCGCGGCGGGCTAGAAACCCGGTTTCTTGGTTGATAGTCGTTGACAAACCCAAGATTTTTGCGTATGAACCGGGTTTTTTTTCGTAAATCCTATGTTATTCTTCATTATTACTCAAGAGATATCTTTTGGGATGTGTGGGAAGACACGCCTTGACAGCAAAGAGCTGCTGAGGCGACAAAAGCCCCCTCGGGGTTTCGTCACCTCAGCAGTTACGTAAAGAAAAGCACAAATACAGGATTTGTGTAAGGATTTATTGTGAAGCTCGATCGCCCTGCTGACTGCAAAACAATCTCAGCTTTCTGGAAATTGCTGGAATCAAGGTCGATCGCACCATATTACGTGAAAATACGCAAGTCCTGAAGTATTAATTTCCTGCACGGATTGCGAGCAAATTGTGAAGGCCAAACAACCCACCCGTGTAAGTCTTAATTAGAGTTGACCATCTACGCGCTGGCTGGAATAACAACCTTTGATTTCGGAGTTAAAAAAGCTGCCTGTAGAGTCAGCATCTTGCAAAGATTCCCAAATTTCCGGTTCTACATCGCTGTATTGGTAAACCGCCCCGCTGCTAAATTCTATTTGTAAAGTTTCCGTTTCCTCAGAGTATCCAATTGATTTAGCCATCGCGGAACTGACTGGGAGCATGGTAATTGATTCGTCGCTTGAGGAAATTTGTGTTGATTCAATACCGGCACTGAGTTCTGCTGAATCTGTATTCGCGATGAAATCAACCATTTGCAGGCCGTGCATTGCAGCTTCGGGAGCGGCAATTTCGATAAACTCTATTTCGGAATCGCGATCGATCAACAGTCCTAACTGACCGTTAGAGTGACCGACGGCTAAGACGTTGCTCAAGTCAATTTTCGATAACTTCATCGTATTTCTCAAGTGATTGAACTCAACTCAAAATCTCCCACGCTTGACACTTTTTGCCGCCGGAAAATCTTGCTTCTATTAATAGTTTATTCTGCGTTGTTTAAAAAGTCAATATAATTGTCTATTTCCATGTAGGGTGCGCATTCCGCACCTAATTTTGAGTAAGGTGCGGAATGCGTACCCTACATTGACCGTAAATTAAGAATTATTGCAGTAAAACAACGGTAAAGTTGTTTTAATGACGAGTCAAATCTCTCTTCAGAAAAGGGTTTGAGCCTCGTAGCCATCTGTAAATCTTCAGAAAGTCATTATTTTTAAAGGATCGATCGGGTGAGAGAATCAGAAACAACCTTAAAATTTAGCAGTAATGGCTCGATCGGGCAATTCTCAACCAGCACAGGAAAAATATCTATGAAATTGGCTTATTGGATGTACGCAGGCCCAGCCCACATCGGCACTCTGCGCGTTGCGACTTCCTTCAAAAACGTCCACGCAATCATGCACGCACCGATTGGAGACGACTATTTTAACGTCATGCGCTCCATGCTGGAAAGGGAACGCGACTTCACGCCTGTCACTACCAGCGTGGTTGACAGACACGTACTCGCCCGCGGTTCCCAGGAACGAGTGGTGGACAACATCACGCGCAAAGACAGAGAAGAGCACCCAGATTTAATCGTCTTGACTCCGACTTGCACCTCCAGCATTTTGCAAGAAGACTTGGAAAACTTCGTTAACCGAGCTCAATTGGACGCCAAAGGCGATGTGATGCTGGCGGATGTTAACCATTATCGGTTTAACGAACTCCAAGCTGCCGATCGGACTTTGGATCAAATCGTTCAATTTTATATCAACAAAGCCCGCAAAAAAGGCGATTTAGTAGAAGCCAAAAGCGAAAAACCATCTGTCAACATTATCGGGATGTCTACGCTGGGTTTCCACAACCATCACGACTGCACCGAGTTGAAGCGTTTGATGGCAGATTTGGGAATCGAAGTCAACGAAGTTATTCCCGAAGGTGCTTCGGTTCACAACTTAAAAAGACTGCCGCGCGCTTGGTTTAACCTCGTTCCTTATCGGGAATTGGGGATGGCAGCCGGGGAGTATTTGCAAAAAGAATTCGGCACGCCGATGGTGGATATTACGCCGATGGGTGTGGTGGAAACTGCGCGCTGCATCCGCAAGATTCAGGAAGTTTTGAATGCTCAAGGTGCGGATGTTGATTACGAAGCTTTCATCGACGAACAAACGCGGTTTGTGTCTCAGGCTGCTTGGTTCTCAAGGTCGATCGACTGCCAAAACTTAACTGGCAAAAAAGCGGTCGTATTTGGCGATAATACGCACGCGGCGGCGATGACGAAGATTTTGTCTCGCGAGATGGGAATCCACGTTGTGTGGGCAGGAACCTACTGCAAACACGATGCTGACTGGTTCCGGGAAGAGGTAAAAGGGTATTGCGATGAAGTGCTGGTGACGGAGGATCATGGGGAGATCGGAGATGCGATCGCCAAAGCGGAACCTTCAGCGATTTTCGGCACACAAATGGAACGTCACGTAGGTAAGCGGTTGGATATTCCCTGCGGTGTCATTGCTGCACCGATTCACGTCCAAAATTTCCCGATGGGCTACAAGCCATTTTTGGGTTATGAAGGTACGAATCAGTGCGTCGATTTGGTCTACAATTCCTTTACTTTGGGAATGGAAGATCACTTGCTAGAAATCTTCGGCGGCCACGATACCAAGGAAGTAATTACCAAGGGAATTTCGGCTGATTCTGATATGGGTTGGACGAAGGAAGGACAGGCGGAATTGAATAAAATCCCCGGTTTTGTGCGCGGGAAAGTCAAGCGGAATACTGAGAAGTTTGCGCGCGAACGAGGGATTGAGAAGATTACCGTTGAGGTGCTTTACGCGGCTAAGGAATCTGTCGGCGCATAGTTGGGATTGAGGTGAGGGCAGACGAGTTCAAAAACCCCGTTTTTGACTGGAATATCTGGTAGGGTGCGTCGCTAGGAGATTTTCGATTTAGTTCGGAGATTTTTAATAGCGACGCACCCTACAATATCTGTAATATTTTTAGATATTGTAGGGGCGGGTTCGCCAACCATAATCGCCACAAACAAACAATCTCAAAAACCCGCCCTCACCCAACGATAAATCTCATCCGGTAGGCTGCGTATCTATGAGATTTGCGATTGAGTTTCTAGATTTTCGATCGCTACATACCCATTGTTTTTTTGTATTTAGCATGGGGATGGGGCGGGTTTTTGAGATTGTTTGTTTTTGTCAGATATGGTTGGTTAACCCGCCCCTACCAGTCAACGTTTAAAACTACCTTTTTTTCACCCATAGGAATTTAGACATAACAATCTCTTGCCAACTCAGCCCCATAAGCAATACAAGCTAAAATGTCTTCTCGTTCAATGCCCGGATATTCCTCAAGCAATTCTTCCACAGTCATGCCACTAGCGAGAAAATCAAGAATCAGAGAAACCCAGATGCGATGGCTGCGAATACAGGGTTTGCCAAAGCAGATATTCGAGTCGATTGAAATGCGAGATAGTAAATTATTTTGAGTCATGTCTTTTCAATCCAAGATAAGCTTTGAGAGTGACTGGGATGACCTTCTATCAACGCTGCTATCAGAACGGATGTATCAAATAAAACGTTCATTTTAGATAAACTTCCCGATTCTTTATTCGCGCATATCGGGAATAATTGTATCCCAATTAATCATTTCTCGATTTTTTATTGATGATTTTTTGACGACTAAGACTCCACCAACATAATTAACCTCGCACTCTTCATCCATATTTTCCGGTTCGCTGTTGCCAGTTTCATAGAGGGGCGAAACTACTTCCTGGTTTCTGGGCTGCCATAATAGGAAATCAGCAAATTTGAGGATTTCTTGCAGTTCGATTTCAGAGAAATTTTTCAGTTTGTCAACAATTTTTTCTTGGATAGGTATCACGGCTATGTTTTCCTTGCTTAACACGACCGCTAGCTAGATTCAGTTTAACATGAGGGAGGAGCGATCGCCCTTTTCAAACGAAGTGCGATCGGGCTATTTGCACGGGAATATTTGCCTAAATCGAAATTGCCACTTAAATTATACTAATAGTGCCAGTTATCGAATTGTCCGCTGGGTAGTCAGTTACAGGGAAAGCAAAATCGCATTCAGGCATTTCCTCCCTTAGGCCAATTGTGAAAACTGTAATGTTCGATCGCACAAATCAACCTAATTTATCTAGATTAGACCCATCAACATATTTTAAAGTAATGACTTATGAACTTCACAGCAAGACTAACACAAACCAGCTTGCTCGGTTTAATCCTATTTGCCTGCAATCCCGCAGCAACCTTTGCTCTAGGACAATCGAACACAAGCACGGCACTAACAGCGTCTCGCACCCAGTCTCCGATTGAAACAATACAAATAGCTAACTCATCCTCTCCCGAAAAACTGGTGAGGGATTTTTGTGTTCGCAAGGGACAGAAAGTAGAAAACTATTTCGAGACAAGCAACTTTCGCATTTATCTGTGCTACAACAGCGCTAATCAACTATATTACTACGGCGTTAAAAAGAGTAATGGCAACACGATCGCCCTGCGTGCCCGTCGTGAAGAAGGAACTGGTTATGTCGCCAAAAATGGTGCTTACGATTACATTGTTACAGGAGCCAGCCTCAGTATTTATAAAAACGGCAAACGCATTCTGGAACAACGAGTGATTCGCTCCTTCTAGTCAAATCAAATCCGGTAGCATCGGACTAATTATTAGCCGAAATTAGGACACGGCACTGCCGTGTCCCTACAATATTTTTGAGTAGGGACACGGCACTGCCGTGTCCTCCGTTTCTGCCGTGTCCTCGGTTTCTGAAAATAAAAAAACCCTCCCCAACAAGGAACAGGGAGGGCGAACATAAAATAGAGTTAGATATTCAGGCTTTTGCAAAATTAACAATAGGTTGTCACATCCTCGCCGCACTCATCAGCCAAATAACACAAAGCTCGAAAGCGAATCCCCACGACTTGTTCGTAAAGCGGGTTTAACTTGCACATCGGCGGAATGTGAAATAAAGTGCGATCGCCAATTTTGACTTCCCGTTCAAACGGACACTGACTAGGAATGAATTTACATAAGAATCGAGCCAATTTTTGACTTTTAATTTCGGCGCTATCCAGCCACTGTTTCAGCGGATGCCATAAGTCAAAGTGCGGCTTTTGACCGTAAGGTTGAGAAGTTGTAGCGACACTAACGGCAGTTTTTGGTTGATTAACCCATATCCAGATTGGCAGAATGCGATCGGATACCATATGCTCAAATACATTCATTTTGCTCTGTTCCTCTCTTACCACGAGGTACCAAGAACCCTTTGTAGAGTTTTTGCTTTTACGATCTACAATCAGTATCTACAGCACCCAGTTTTGCTTTACCGGATTGAACTTCTTGAATTAATGACTTCGTGCGATAAAATTAGTTCCTGGAGTTTTTAACCTACCTTTGGTTGAGTCTCCTTTTAAAGTTCTTTTATGATTATGACGGATCTTTATGAAATATTCTATACGTGAAAATGCGGAACTTTTGATAAAAGTGATGATAGTTACAAATATAAGCTCTGCTACAAAAAATGAAACCCCTGCGCCAACTCTGCCATGAGCGATCGCTCAAAAACTCCTACAATTATAGATAACCAAGCATAGCCCTCACCACCCATGAGCAACCCAGAAACCAAAGCTATCACCCGCGAATTGCAAAGCCACGCAGCCATTCTCGGCGGCTTCGTCTCCCTCCTCTGGGCGATCGAGATTGTCGATGTATTCGTTTTCCGAGGCGCGCTGAATTCCTACGGAGTGCGCCCCCGCAGCATCGACGGACTTGAAGGCATCCTGTTGATGCCTTTTCTGCATGGTAGTTTTGCCCACTTAGCCAGTAATACCCTTCCTTTTTTAACATTTGGTTGGTTGATTATGCTGCGACAAACTAGCGACTTTTTTATCGTCAGTGCTGTCACTATGCTAGTCAGCGGATTGGGAGTTTGGCTGACAGGTGCGCCTAATTCTGTACACATTGGTGCCAGTGGCTTAATCTTTGGCTACTTCGGATTTTTGCTGCTGCGCGGTTTATTTGAACGTAGTTTTACTTCAATTTTTATATCTTTAACTGTTGGTTTCTTCTACGGCGGTTTAATTTGGGGAGTTTTGCCATCCCAGCCAGGAGTTTCTTGGCAAGGGCATTTCTTTGGCTTTGCCGGCGGTGTATTAGCAGCTCAACTTTTGGGGCGACAAAAACAGGAAATTAAACATTAAAATAAGTTTGTAGTGAGGACTTTAGTCCTCTTTATTTAATTCAACGTAAGTAGGCAAGCAAACTGTAAAAATAGAACCGCAACCCAGTTCGCTTTCGACTTGCATATCGCCACCCATCATCAGGCAAAAGTGACGGCTAATCGTCAATCCCAAGCCCGTACCACCGTACTCGCGGGTAGTTGAGGCATCGCCTTGCATGAAAGCTTGAAATAAATGCTGCATATGTTCTGGAGGAATCCCAATCCCTGTATCAGCTACGCGGAACACGATCGACTCGGAGAATTCTCCTGGTTTTTGGATCTTTGAGCTTTTATTTGTCACTCTTTTAGCGCTGATTTTAATAGTGCCACCTTTCGTGAATTTGGCTGCATTACTCAGTAAATTTAGCAATATTTGCCGAGTCTTTGTAACATCAGCATACATCAATCCCAAGTCCCCGGCACGATCTACTTCAAACTTATTAGAATTTTTCTCCACGAGGGATGCGACTGTCGAAACTACGTCGTCAATTAAACTAGCAGGGTTAAAAGTTTCTAAGTACAGTTCCATCCGCCCCGCTTCTATCTTAGAAATATCGAGAATATCGCTAATTAAAGATAGCAAGTGTTTGCCAGCCGTTTGAATTTTGTGCAAGTCGGGGATAAAGTCTTCGCAACCTAAATCCTCGGCGTCTTCTTTGAGCATATCGCTGTAACCGATAATCGCGTTGAGGGGAGTCCGCAATTCGTGGCTCATATTCGCTAAAAAGGCGCTTTTGGCTTGGCTTGCAGCTTGAGCGGTTTGAGCGACTTTTTGGAATTCTTCTGCTAATTTGCGCTGGGTAATGTCTTCAGCAATGCCGACGATGCGGTAAATTTCTCCGGTTTCGCCCATGACTGGAAAAGCCCGATCGCGCACCCAGCAAACTGAACCGTCCGCTCGCACTACCCGATACTCCTCATCGTAATCTCCCCGCACCTGTTTTTCAAAAGCAGTCTTGACGCGAGAGCGATCGTCCGGGTGAATCGCATCCCAAAAAGCCTCCGGTTCCGACTGCAAACTCTGACAGCTCAAATTCCATATTTTCTCGCAAGCAGGGCTCACATAAACTAGCTGCTTTTGATTGGGTTCTCTAATCCAAAATACCTCATGAATATTTTCTGCCAACTGGCGAAACCGCTCTTCGCTGGCCCGCAACTGCTCTACAGCAGAGTGAAACTCTGTCACATCTTGAACCAGCGATGCTACCCCGATGATACACCCGTCAGCATCAACCAAAGTCGTATTGTACCACTCGCAAAGAATAATTTTTCCGTCCTTTCTAAGGTTCTGGTTAAGGCTGGTAACTCCTCCTTGATTAGTTAGCAAAGTTATAGATAGTTGCCTGACATACTCCTTAGCATTTTCAGGAACTATTAGATCTACTCCGTGCTGTCCCACAGCTTCCAAACGGTTGTATCCAAAAATTCTTTCCGCTGACAGATTCCAGTCGGCAACTTCAAAATTCAGATTCCATTCTATAGCCCCCAAAGGAGTTTGATGAAGGTGGAGAGCGAGTTTTTTCTGAGATTTTTTCAGAGAGCTAATTAATTTAGTTTTATCAGCAATCGCAGCTTCCACCCGATCTTCGAGAGTAGTAAACGACTCTTCCAACTGATCGGCCATCGTATTAAAGGAGCGAGCCAGGATACCCACCTCATCCTCGCGTTCTACAGACGCTATCAAACGGGGATCTACCGCCATCGAGTCCCATTCTCCCCGCGACAAAGCCTCCGCAGCCTTGCTGAGGCGCTGAATAGGCATCACAATCCACCTCGAAGTCAGACACCCTAGAGCCGTCGCCACCACCAAAGCACCCAAACACAGAAACACTGTATAGCGAGTGTTTTTGTTAATTCTTTCCATAAAATCGGCTTCAGGAACCGCCACCACAATCAGCCAGTCGAGGCCTCTACTGTCAGACAGGGGCGTTACTTGTAGAAATTGGCGTTCCCCGTCGAGCGTAAAATCTAACTGGTAAGTACGATCGATCTTGCGCAAATCCCCGAAGCGTTCTGTCAAATAGCGAGCTGTCGATCGAATTAAAGCACTTTTGCTGCTCGTCGCCGCCAGCCGTTTTTGTGCGCCATTACTCACAATGAATGACGGTTCTGGAGTGGAATTAGCTACCAATTCTCCCGACCTTTCTACAATAAAAGTCTCTCCAGACTTCCCAACTTTTAGACTGTCCAAGAATTGATTGATTTGGGAAAACAGCAGGTCACAAGCCACCACTCCAATTAGTTTATTGCGACCGTCATAAACTGGTTGAGCTGCGGTAATTGCCAGTTTTGGTACGTCAAAATAAGTATAAATTTTGCTCCATACTGATTTTTTTGCAAGCACGGGTGCTGTGTACCAGGGGCGGATGCGGGGGTCGAAGTTGGGAGTGATTTTTAATAGCTTGGTTGGTTCTCCCGAATCGGATGGCCAGTAGCTGTAAAATTTATATCCAGTAGATTTATTAGAAATCCGAGCTTGCAACTTGCCGTCATCAAGGCGTTCAACTCCTATAAAACTTTTTTGTTCGGAGCCGAATTGAATGTAGCTAATTTTATCAAAGGTTTTGATTTGTTTGGAGAAGTATTTACCCAAAGTAACTTCATCCTGAACGTTCAAAATGCCGAGACGGATGGCATCTACATTTAGCTGATTGACTTGGTGCGGCGTTTCGATATAACTGTGAATGTGTTGCTGGATGCGCGATGTGACTTCGGCCCGCAGTTGCGCGGCAACATCGTTGACAGCCCGTTGTCCGTTCCGCAGCGACAGCCACCCTGTCAGCCCTACCGCAGCGAAGGTCTGGAGGGCAAAAGGCACGACAAGGATGATGCGAATCGGCACTTTTCCCGACATTTTTAAAACCGGGTCGGTCAGATATTTGATTGGCATGGTGAAGCAGAAATATTACGAACCCACAACATTTCAGTAGAGTACAACCTGATGAGCGCAGATTTTGAAGTTGAGATGGTTTTATTCGGCAAAGTGCTGTTAAGAACTCGGAATCTGCCGCTGGTAAGAGAATTTTTAACGGCTGCCACCGCCATCTTAGCGCGACCGGTCGCTTTGGGAACGCGGACGATTCACGCTTGGGATAGCTTCGCACGATCGAGCTTTTACAGTATCGCGCGGGCGATCGCATTCTAGACGCTGATGCTATTTGAGATTTTCCATTTTCGATTTAAGATTTGGGTAGTTCGCGATCCCCTACGGGGGCTACGCCAACGAACCAGCCGTCATAAACCGGGTTTTATGGACGAAAATATCTAGGCTGCATCGGCCAGATAAGCGTGAAAAACGGCGTTTCTGAGAGTCGGAGTGCGTTGGCGTAGCCCCGTAGGGGATCGATAAGTGAAGTTTTTAGAGCAACTTTAACTGACATCTCCACTATCGAGCTACTTTTGATAGAGTGCAAGTTAATTGGGCGTGAGTATAATCAGCATTAGTAGGATGCAACTAGCGGAGGGATTGATGATGAACGCAGTTATTGCTACTTTTGGCACTGCTCTCGGACTGAGCTCAATTTTTATCGGTTTGACCCCGGCGGTTCTCGCCCAACCAAGACTGCAACCAGCGCCCCAAAGTTCGGAAACGACTTTATCCGGGGACTCTCTCAGGACTGTGGAGGACAGAACAGTAGACTCGGATTACCAAAACTTGATTGGTGAAGGAGAAACTGCGGCTAATTCTACTAGAAGCGGCCGTAGTTTGGGCGACACATTTCGCCTCAAAATCAATCGCGAATTGGAATTTATCACGACTCCTTCCGACGCGCAGCGCCAAGGAAATCCTTTACCTCTCAAACCCAGCGACAGCGGGACAGGATCGGGAGTTCAGCTTCAGCTAGGACTTTAGCAATTTTAAATTAATTGATTTAAAGCCAGCGATCGCCGAACCCAATTTTTGAAGATCGAAGCTCTTGTGACTGCGATCGCTTTTCGATCGGAATTTTATCACGGTTTTTATGTGGTTTCCATCACAGGAGATTCTCGATTATGAGCCTAGAGTAATAGCAATTAAACTTCCAATTCAGTCCGATCGACTACATATCTTTACAAAAGCGCATAAAACTGGCGGTGAAGGTGATGGCAAAGGCTCAACTGATCGATTATTTGCGGGGGGAGTTGGCGATATCGCATTCTGCGATATCTGTTGCTCTCCGACACGGCGAACAAGATGCCAGCCAACTGCCGATGGTTCTGTGGCAGTACGGGTTAGTTACACTGGAACAGTTAAACCTGATTTTTGATTGGCTGCAAACTCAGCCGGTTTAGCAATTTTAAAATTTAGAGTTTAAAAACATGGATATTCGATTGCAGATTTTTGAGTAATAAAGCTTGCACAAACGGGCGTCTTTAAAGTGTAGGGGTGAGTGTTGAGGTTGAGGATGGGTCTGATTTTTCCCTTTGGGAAACATACAAATATGCGGTAGGGATACAGCACTGCTCATAGGTGTCAACTTAAGGTACAACCCAGTCACAGACTGCTGTTTAACGATTAAGCCCAGATCCCCCTTACTCGACCTTAAGAAGGGGGGGACAGGAGTATTTTCAAAGTCCCCCTTCTTAAGGGGGATTTAGGGGGATCT
>JANNOR010000012.1:0-11873 GCA_031399265.1 Cyanobacteria bacterium SOY_34_metabat_3
GCGCGGGTTCCCGGATTGGGAGGAACTGACCCCGATGGGTCGATCGCCTCTTACACCATCAACACCCTGCCCCCAGCAGACCAAGGAATCCTGTTTTTAGGAGACCCAGCCAATGGCGGCGTGGCGGTAACACCCGGTCAAACCCTGACACCAGCTCAACTTGGGCAGTTGTTTTTCCAAGCAGCAGGCAGCTTTACGGGCGCTAATTTCACCTACAGCGCCACCGACAACAGCGGCGCTACCAGCCCCGCTACCGCGACTGTTGCTGCTACCCCAGTGGCCGCGCCAACTCCGACGAATCAACCGCCAGTTGCCACAAATGCCAACTTCAGCATTCCACCCAACAGCAGCGCGCGGGTTCCCGGATTGGGAGGAACTGACCCCGATGGGTCGATCGCCTCTTACACCATCAACACCCTGCCCCCAGCAGACCAAGGAATCCTGTTCTTAGGAGACCCAGCCAATGGCGGCGTGGCGGTAACACCCGGTCAAACCCTGACACCAGCTCAAATTGGGCAGTTGTTTTTCCGAGCTACAGGCAGCTTTAGCGGAGCCAATTTCACCTACAGCGCCACCGACAACAGCGGCGCTACCAGCCCCGCGACTGCTACTGTAGCCGCCATTCCTCCAACGCCCAACCAACCGCCAGTTGCCGCGAATGCCAACTTCAGCATTCCACCCAACAGCAGCGCGCGGGTTCCCGGATTGGGAGGAACTGACTCCGATGGGTCGATCGCCTCTTACACCATCAACACCCTGCCCCCAGCAGACCAAGGAATCCTGTTTTTAGGAGACCCAGCCAATGGCGGCGTGGCTGTCACACCCGGTCAAACCCTGACACCAGCTCAAATTGGGCAGTTGTTTTTCCGAGCTACAGGCAGTTTTAGCGGAGCCAATTTCACCTACAGCGCCACCGACAACAGCGGCGCTACCAGCCCCGCGACTGCTACTGTAGCTGCTATCCCAGTGGGGGTGCCAACTCCGACGCCAACTCCAGCGCCAACTCCAGCGCCGATACCAACTCCGGCACCGATACCCGGCCTGGTTCCCGAACCAGAAATGGACTGTGACTGCGAGCCTCTGGTAGGAAAACCGGGAATTAACTTTCCGCTACCGACGCAACCGCCTGGGGTTTCATTTAAAAGACCGATTACACAGCTCGGAGATGGACAAACTACCAAAGGAACTGATGGTAACGACGTTATCTTCGATGGGAAGGGCAACCAAAAAATCATCGGTTTTCAAGGCAATGACTTGCTTTTAGGCCAAAATGGCGCCGACGAACTTCAGGGCGATGAAGGTAACGACACCATTTTTGGCGACACCGAACCGGATATTGTTTACGGTGGCCGCGATAACGATTTAATATTCGCTGGCAAAGGCAACGACTGGATTGCTGGTGAATTAGGCTCCGATACCCTGTTGGGCGATCAAGGTAACGATACGATTCTCGGAGATACCGGGCAGAACAACTCCCAAAATCCTGACGATGCTCGCGATTTGATCTTCGGAGGCGACGGTGCAGACTTGATCAACGCTGGCGAGGGCAACGATACCATCCATGCCGGCAAAGGTAACGATATTGCCCTTGGAGGTAAAGAAAATGACCTGATCTGGGGCGAAATCGGCTCCGATACTCTGTTGGGCGGTACTGGAGATGACAGCTTATTTGGCGGAAATCGCGACAAGAGCGCCATCGACACCCAGGGACGCGACCTCCTGTACGGAGGCGACGGTAATGACTTGCTAAACGGGCAAGAAAACGACGATACGCTGATTTCGGGCAAAGGTGACGATCGCGCTTACGGAGGCAAAGGCAATGACCTAATTTTTGGTCAACTCGGCTCGGATACGCTCTACGGCGGCGAAGGTATTGATACCATTCTCGGTGACAGCGGCAGTTCCAACCCAGTTGGGGATGCTGTTGAACAAGACTTAATCTTTGGTGGCACTGGTGGGGACATCATCGGGGGCGGCAACGGTG
The DNA here is from genome assembly GCA_031399265.1 of Cyanobacteria bacterium SOY_34_metabat_3. Taxonomy (GTDB): domain Bacteria; phylum Cyanobacteriota; class Cyanobacteriia; order Cyanobacteriales; family Microcoleaceae; genus Microcoleus. Next base: position 1,985 of record JANNOR010000012.1, read on the forward strand.
ATGATACGGTTTATGCCGGCAAAGGCAACGATTGCGCTTGGGGCGGCAAAGATAACGACCTGATTTGGGGCGATATCGGTAACGATACCCTTACCGGGGACAGTGGCAATGACACCATGTACGGCGGCAGTCGAGATTTCTTAGGTAAAGATGCCGGTGGAAAGGACTGGCTGTTTGGCGACAGGGGTTCTGACTGGCTGTACGGCATGGAATCTGACGATACTATCGCCGGTGGTAAAGCCAACGATAACCTTTACGGCGGCAAAGGTAACGACCTCATACACGGAGACAGGGGCGACGACTTAATTTATGGCGGTGACGGCAGCGATGAACTCTGTGGCGATGACGGCAACGATACCATCTTTGGCGATCGCTCCGACAACCGGGGAGTCGCAGTGGGCGCAAACGGCCAGCAAGAGTGCATCAACGGCGGTAATGGCAATGACCTGATCTACGGCAACGAAGGGCAGGATATGCTCAACGGCGATGCTGGTAACGATACCCTCTTTGGCGGTAAAGACAACGACATCCTGTTTGGAGGCGAAGGTGATGATTGGCTGTTTGGAGGCGCAGGTGACAATACTTTGTCTGGAGGTGCTGGCAGCGATCAATTTATCTTGGGTGCTGGAAACGGCTCGAATACTATCCTTAACTTCGAGGTTGGCATTGATAAGTTTGTGTTGACAGGTGGAGTGAGTTTCGAGCAGTTGCAATTCACCGCAACCGCGAACGGCTCATTGCTGCGAGTAACAGGAACCGGGCAAGTTTTAGCTAACTTTGTCGGAGGTACGGGTGCGATCGCCTCTTCGGATTTCTTATCCTCAAATGTCTTGCGTTCTGAAGGTTAAAATTAGGGACTTTCGTCCCTTATTCTCATGACAAAATGCCACAGCAGTTCTAAACTTCTGTGGCATTCCTTGTTTATGAAAGCGCAATCTGCTTGCGTAAAAACAATCGGCGCGGCTGGCCGAATACCCAACAAGTCCAATTCCAATCCACCTGTTGCAAGCGGTAGCCAGCCTGATAGTACAACTGTCGCGCTGCGTGATTATTTTCCAAAACGTGGAGGTAAATCTCAGAAAATCCCCATTCTTTGGCTGTCTCCTCGCAGTTGCTGAGCAATTTTTGAGCAACTCCCTGCCGCCGATACTCCGGGTGAACGGCTAAATTCGACAAATAAGGATAGTCAGAACTCGGGATTTGCCAAGGGAAGCGAGAACGCAGAGCCATTTCTATTGTTCCTGTTATACACCGATCTCGGTGCGATCGATAATTCTGCGTTCCTTCCTCGCGCGATGCTAGCTCAGCAACCAAACAAATATAATGTTCTGCTTTAGAACGCAGTCGATTTTTTAAATCTTCGTAAATGCCTAAACGCAACACCGGATATATCCATTCTACAAACCCCTCGCGGGAGTGAAAGCTCATTGCCAAAATATCGGCTAGCTGCGCCAAGTCGTTCGACGCAGCGACGCGGATCGAGAAGCCAGAAAGTCCGGCAGTTTGTTGTGGGTGAGACGGTGAGGAAAAAAAGGAAGGATTCACAATTCCAGGTCACTATATGATTTTTTTTACCTTAGTTTCTAAGCTGCCCATCTTAGAAAATTTACTGATGTTATACTGATTTTATAACGTAATTTATAGGCGTTTATTAGCAGAATTAAATCAGATTTTTTTGTGCTTTACTTTAAGTAGTATCTAATGTAACTTAGAAACTTTCAGTATTTTAAACTAAATTTAGGGTCAATCAAAACCCATCCCCTAATACTAGATTTGTGAGTAGCGCCAAAGGTATTAAAAACAATCAAAAAGGTTTTAACGTCTGGTTGCCGACACCCTAGCACTCTCAGAAGAGCGGAAATACCCGGAAGCTGGAAATGTATCCGTCAAGCAGTAATTGGAAAAACTCAGCGACTTGTCAGACTAATATCCGGCGCGCCCAGGGATTGGATGTTCGCCCCCAACCCAGAATCCGATCGCCTAGGTTTCAGCAGTTTTGAGCAATTCCTCGCCCGTCCCCTCACCAACAGGCAGGCGCCTGTTGCACTTTTTTGCTCGATCTGGTGCTGCGATAGTCTGCGCTGCGGGCGATCGAGACTTATCATACCTCGATCGAGCTAATTGGCCGGTTTCCACTCGAGTACATCCCTAGCTAAGATTAACAGATGGATGTTCGAGCTTGCGGTGTTTCGCCGCTGTAATTTGGCGGTGGAAGCTCTGCATTCGGCACAAATGATGCCAAGATTGGGTAAAAAGCACAAGTCTCACTCCGATCGTACAGCAATTGCGTCACTCCCGCAGACGCCTCTGCATTTTGTCCGTCAACCCCCGAATATCAGTCAGGGACACCGACGCCCGAACCCAGACCGTATCCTTTCATCGGACTGTTAAAGTTGCTGTAACCTTGAGAAAGGAGAATACAGGCAAAAATGTTGGCTGTCTACCGTATCGTGCTGCGGGTAGTTTTCACATACCAAATAAAACAGACCGGCGGAATGAGAATAGGAGATAAATTTGGCAAATCAACTCACGATCGGGACGCTTATTTTTATGTATTATAAGATATCCAGACGGCAGTTAAAAGTGCCGGATTCGAGTTTTCCGGCTCTGCACGCAAGTGAAGAGTCAAGGCTCCTTCCCGCCAGACGAGTTTATGTGAATATCAATAAATAATAAAATTGGGGTGCGCGACAGAAAACTGTGGCTGATGAAGAATTCTGAATTGAAAACCCAAATATCAAAAATTAAGGTTAATTCTGGCTGAGACTTGCCTCACAAAAACTTCAATTTCACACGCGATTGTGACTTCAATAATGGAAATCGGCGAATTCTTCCTTTCATCAGACTTGTTAAATCGAACTGCCCCGGGGCACAGGAGAACGGTGCATGAATTCCCAAGAAAATCCTAAGATAAAAATTCTGGTTGTCGATGACGAACCGGATAACCTCGACTTGCTTTACCGCACCTTCCATCGAGACTACAAAGTGCTCAGAGCCGAATCTGGCCCCGCCGCCCTCAAAATTTTGGCAAAAGAGGGAGAAGTTGCGGTGATTATCTCCGACCAGCGAATGCCAAAAATGAGCGGTACGGAGTTTCTCAGCCTGACTGCGGCTCAATACCCGGACGTGATCCGAATTATTTTAACTGGCTATACGGATGTTGAAGATTTAGTCGAAGCGATTAATGCTGGCAAAGTATTCAAATACGTTACCAAGCCTTGGGATGCTGAAGACCTCAAAGTTCTTGTCAGTCAAGCTGTTAATACTCACAATCTCCTGAAAGCCCGCACGAATGAACTGCGCAGGGCTCTCTCGCAAGAATCGCTGCTTTATGCCGTTACCAATACTATTCGATCGGCTCCCAATTACCAGCAAATGCTGCAAAGAATTGTGGAAACTATCGGGCAGATGTTTGAGGTGAGTTGCTGTCTGCTGCGGCCGTTCCAAGATGGCCGGGTGGCCGATGAGTGGTTTGTTTACCAAAAGGGATCTGCTGAAGCCAGACCGAGAGATGCTGATGCAGCGGGACTTTCGCCCGATTTGCTGCCGGATTTGGTTTGGGAAACTATGGATGTGGAGGTGATTCAAGATGCCGAAACTGATGAGAGAGTTTTAAACTGGGACAATCAGCAGCGACAGCGGGCTTACCAAGCTGCGAATATTCGATCGAGCTTGATCGTACCGCTGTTTTACCAAATGGAACTGATGGCTGTCTTGGCGATGCACTCCTTCGATCGACCGCGCCAGTGGGAAGACCACGAGGTACAGTTGGTAATTACGGTGGCAGATCAAGCGGCTTTGGCGCTTTCTCAAGCCCGGGCTTACGAACAGGTGCGGGCGCTGGCAAAGCGCGAAGCCTTAGTCAATACTATTACTACGGCAATTCGATCGAGCCTCGACCCCCAAAACATTTTTGCAGCCATCACTCAACAGCTCGGTCAAGCTTTGCAAGTTGACGGCTGCGCCCTATCCCTGTGGACAGAAGATGATGAATACGTCCAGTGCGTGGGACTCTACGACGCAACTAGGGATAGCGTGTCTGTGCAAGAGGGTTTTAACAATCCAGAAGTAGTTGCGACTCCTTCCGAGGTTGAGGCTGCTGCTGCGAGTGCTGCTCTTAACACTCGCGGCTGGGTTTTTGCCCATCCTTCGCTGCCGCAGTCTTTGGTGCCGATTCGGGGCAATCCGGTGTTGCTGCAAGTTATGGTATCAAAAAAGCTTGTGGCGATCGAAGATTTGAACGATCGCCCCGATTTAAATGTTACAGAACTGCAAGTGCGATCGCCAGCCCGCGCCCTGTTAGTCGTTCCCTTACTCTCCGAAGGCAAAATCATCGGCAGCATTTCCCTGCGCCAAAATCGCAGCACCCGCCGCTGGAACCTCTCAGACATTGACCTGGCTCAAATAGTGGCAACTCAAGCGGCTCTGGCCGTGCAGCAGTCGCGCCTCTACCAGACTACCAGACAGCAGGCAGAACGGCTCCTGGAAGCCGATCGGCTCAAAACCGAGTTTTTCCAAAATATCTCCCACGAATTCCGCACGCCTCTAACACTAACTATCGGCCCTCTCGAATCAGCTTGCGGCCGCAAAGAAGACTTACCCTACGAACAAGCCGTAATCGCTTTGCGAAATTCCCGCCGCCTCCTGCGCTTGGTAAATCAACTGCTCGACTTGCAGCGTCTCGATGCCGGACGGATGCAGCCGAGTTTTCGCCCCTGCGATTTAGTCGGTTTCTGTTACTCTACCGCAGAGTCGTTCCGCGCCTACTGCGAGAAAAAAGGACTGCACTTAATTACCCAACTGCAAGATTGTCCTTTACTTTATTTGGATATTGAAAGATTTGACAAAGTTATTTACAACCTGCTATCAAATGCAGTCAAATTCACCCCAGAAGGCGGAAATATCACCCTGACAGTTGCACCTGCCGGCGCTCACTGCTTGCTGCAAGTAAAAGACACCGGCATCGGCATTCGCAGCGAACAAATTCCCTATTTATTCGAGCGCTTTCACCAAGCAGAAGGTTCTGCCAGCCGTTCCTACGAAGGCAGCGGCTTAGGTTTGGCACTTGTCAAAGAATTAGTCGAACTTCACGGCGGTCAAATTTCCGTCGAGTCAGTTTACGGCGAAGGTACTACTTTTAGCGTTTGGCTGCACTTCGGTTCGACTCACTTACCTCCAGAACGGGTACTCGAAATACCTGCGGAGTTTCATTCATCCAAAGCAGCGGTGGAACTGGCAGACGTGGAGGCCGATTTGTCGGAAGATGAGGCAGAAAATCACAACTTTGAGGCTCTGGAACCAGTAAATTCAGAAACAGTAGCAGGCACGGTTTTGGTGGTTGACGACAATCCAGATTTGCGTTTTTACGTGTCGGGAATTCTGCGAGATTCCGGTTTTGCTGTTTTGCTCGCCCGCAACGGAAAAGAAGGATTTGCCGTGGCAAAAAGTCGCCGTCCGGATTTGGTTTTAACGGATCTGATGATGCCTTTGGTCTCCGGTTTGGATTTGATTCGGATGATTCGAGAAGATGAGGAATTGAAGGGAACTCCGGCAATTTTGCTGACAGCTAAAGCGGACGAAGATACTCGAATTGAAGGAGTAGAACGCGGGGCTGATGCTTATTTGTCCAAGCCTTTTAACGATCGCGAATTGTTGGCGGAAGTGCGGAATTTGATCGCCCTCAAACAAAACGAGCGCCGAGTGCAGCAGTTGAACAGTTATTTAACTGAGTCGGTGCTGCGCCGATTTTTGCCGCCGTCGATGGTGAAGGCTGCTGCGGCTGGAAAGTTGGCCCTGGATTTGCGCCCGGAACCGCGATTGATTACTATTTTGTTTAGCGATATTGTCGGTTTTACTGAAATGGCAAATACGCTGCGATCGCGCCGGGTAGCTGAGCTGTTGAATGAATATTTGGCGGCAATGACTAAGGCTATTTTTGACAGCGGCGGTACGGTGGACAAGTTTGTCGGAGATGCGGTAATGGCTCTCTTTGGCGCGCCGGAGGAACTAACGCCTAACGAGCAAGTACGCCGTGCTGTAGCTGCTGCAAGGCAAATGCTGCGTGCTCTCAAGGAACTCAACCAGCGCTGGATCGAGCAGGGAATTGTGGGGGAAAACGGGGTTCCTGCGGTGCGGTTTCGCTGCGGCATTCATCAGGGTACTGCGGTTGTGGGGATGTTTGGCGGCCCCGATCGATCGGACTATACGGCGATCGGGCCAAGCGTCAATATTGCCGCCCGCTTGCAAGAAGTAGCCGAACCAAACACTGTGCTGATTTCGGCGGCAGTTGCAGATTATGTTGAGGAAAATCGGATTGTTAAATATAAGCCGCTGAAACTAAAGGGAATTGATGAAACGGTATTGACTTTTGTACTGAATTGTGATTAGTTATTGGTTGTTTGTTATTGGTTATTAGTTGTTTGCTGCCAGTTCCAATGCCCAATGCCCAATGCCCCATTCCCAATGCCCCATTCCCAATATTTTTAAAGTGACAAAAACTACTAACCAAAAATCCTATAACTATCCCTTTGACGGTTTATCTTTAGACGATCGCAATCCCGACTTCATTCAACTATTGCTACCGTTCTGGGAATTCCTGTACCGCTACTATTTTCGCGTCCAAAGCGACGGCTGGGAACACGTCCCCGCGAGCGGAAAAATGCTCGTTGTCGGTTCTCACAACGGGGGAATTGCCACACCGGATATGTTTATGTTTCTATACGAATGGTTCCGCAGGTATGGTACAGAGCGATCGGCTTATGGATTGATGCACCCCACGATTTGGCAAGTTTCGCCAGAGCTTGCTAGCTTGGCGGTTCAGTGCGGCGCCCTGAAGGCGCATCCGAAAATGGCGATCGCAGCTTTGCGAAAAAATGCCCCGGTACTCGTCTATCCTGGTGGCGCAGAAGATACTTTCCGTCCCCACCACTTGCGCGATAAAATCCACTTTTCGGGACGCAAGGGATTTATTAAATTAGCACTGCGAGAAGAAGTGCCAATTGTACCAATTATTTCTACTGGTGCCCACGATACTCTGATAGTTTTGGCTGATTTTTACGAACAAGCAAAACAATTGCATGAATGGGGGATGCCGTGGTTGTTGGGCATCGATCCGGTAGTATTTCCGGTGTATTTGGGACTGCCTTGGGGACTGAGTATCGGGCCTTTGCCAAACCTACCTTTACCGGTGCAAATTCGGACTCGCGTGTGCGAACCGATTGTATTTGAGAGGTACGGTTCGGAGGCGGCGCGCGATCGCGATTATGTCGATGCTTGTTTCGATCGAGTTACCAATCAAATGCAAAGAGAATTAGATTGTTTGGTTGGTAATTGAGCATTGCATGACTATCAAATTATTATAGGTTCGATCGCCGGGATTGTCGATCGACATTCTCTTTAACCGATTCTTGGTTGCAGTATATTATTACACCAGACTTCGCTACGAAAAGCAAATACCTAGGTCATCATTTTTTATCGAAAGCGCACTTTTCTCCCACTCTCGATATCATCATAACCAGTTAACTGTCACCTACGGCAAGATAGATTTTAGTTAAAATCTCGGCGTTAATTTCGTAAAGTTATGCAACATCCAGCTTAAAGCGAATACGGTCTGGGATGCCGGAGGCAAAGTTTTGTATCCACAAAATATTCAAATGGCGATCGGGTGATATCTTGCAGCAAGACCGCAAAAGCGGTCGTCTTCTTTTCTTCAGGTGCAGACTACTTCCCAACCTTAAAGATATTGTAACTCAATGGCCCAGAAAATTCACTTCATCTCGGGACTGCCGCGATCGGGATCTACCTTATTAGCAGCCATCCTGCGGCAAAACCCCCGGTTTCACGCAGCCATGACTAGCCCTGTAGGTGGTTTAGTCGATCGAATGTTGGAAGCCATGAGCGAAGATAACGAGTTTTCCGCGTTCATTTCCCACGAACAAAAACGGGCATTGATTCTGGGCATCTTTTCGGCATACTACCACCCGCAAACCGACAAAGAAGTAATCTTTGATACCAATCGCCTTTGGTGCAGCAAATTGCCATTAATTCGGGAACTATTTCCTGATGCAAAAGTCATCTGCTGTGTCAGAAACATCGCTTGGATTATGGACAGCATCGAGTTACTGATTCGGCGCAATGCCTTTGATGTATCCAGGTTATTTAACAATCCAGCAGAACGGGCTACAGTCTACAGCCGCACCGAGGCATTAAGCCAAGGTTCGCGTTTAGTTGGTTATGCGTATAACGCCCTCAAAGAAGCATTTTACAGCGAACAGAGTGCCTCTCTTCTCTTGGTTGATTACGAGCTATTAACCATAAACCCGGCTAAAACCATGTCGTTGATTTATCAATTTCTCGGTGAAGATTATTTTGAGCATGATTTTGATAGTGTTGAATATCAAGAGCCAGAATTTGATAATAAGCTGAAAACACAAGGGTTACATCAGGTGCGTTCTAAAGTCGAGTTTAAACCTAGAAAAACCATTTTACCCCCCGATTTGTTTGAGCGCTTTGATGGCTTATCTTTTTGGACAGATGCAACAAATAGCTGCGCCAGCGCTATTGTAGCGAAAGCAAAATTAATATAGATTTTTGACGAGTATTGATATCTAAGACCAAGCAAAAACTATCAGGTAATCTACCATGAACAACCAAATTATTTTCGTAGACTCATCCGTACAAGACTATCAAAGCCTTATTCAAAACGCCGATGCCGCTCAAATTGTCATTTTAAATGACAATTTGAGCGGCATCGAACAAATTACAAACGCCTTAGCCAATCAAAAAGACATAGACGCCGTGCATATCCTTTCTCACGGCAATGAAGGCAGTTTAAAACTCGGTTCAGACGTACTAAATGGGAATGCTTTAGAAAAATTTAACACTCAGCTAAAACAGTGGGGAAATGCTCTGACCGAAAATGGCGATATCCTACTTTATGGATGCGATACAGCCTCTGGAGAAACTGGCAATAATTTTGTCAAGCGATTAAGTGAACTCACAGGTGCAGATGTAGCTGCTTCTAACGACTTGACGGGAAATTCTGCTCAAGGCGGCGACTGGGATTTAGAAATAGTAACGGGCCAGATTGAATCCGCCGTGCCGTTGAATCAGGAGGCGATGGAAGATTATGACTATACACTGGCGAATTTTAATGTCACAGTGGCAACCGATGATGGCACGGGTACTGTAGCAGGCACTTTAAGCAAAGCAATTTTAGATGCGAATGTCGCACCAGGGGATGACACCATTACCCTCACCACAGGTGTCAGGTTTACACAAACTCCGAATCAGCTAATCGACAGCAATATTGCTTTTATTGGTGGCGGTTTCACTGTCAGTGGAGATGCCAATAACAATAGCAGTAATGATACGGGTGACGTTCGCCTCTTCTTTGTGAAGTCTGGAACCGTCAGTTTCACCAACATGACCATGAGGGGGGGTCGTGCCCAGGGCGGAGATGGTAGTGGTGGGGGCGCAGGCATGGGGGGTGGTTTGTTTGTTTATAACGGCAGAGTCAGCCTGAATTCTGTCACCTTTTCTAATAACTCTGCCATTGGCGGAAATGGTGGGGTTGGGGTTGGTAGCACGGGTGGCAGTGCTAATTTTGTGCCTCTCAATCCGGCTAATAATGGTGCCAACCAGACTGGCAGCAACGGCGGCCCCGGCAACAACGGTGGCATCAGCACCGGTGGCAACGGCGGCACCGGCGGCACCGGCGGCACTGGCGTCGGCGGCACCGGCGGCACCGGCGTCGGTGGCAACGGCGGCAACGGTGGCGACGGCACCGGCGGCAACGGCGACTTCGGCGGCGGCGGCGGCACTGGCGTCGGCGGCAACGGCGGCGACGGCGGCGGCGACGGCGGCATCGGCAACGGCGGCGACGGCGGCT
>JANNOR010000104.1:0-29871 GCA_031399265.1 Cyanobacteria bacterium SOY_34_metabat_3
GTCCCAGCGGCCGGATTCCCGCCACAAATCGGCCGGTTGCAGTTGCGGCAAAAGGCATTCTTGAGCGCCGGTAGCATCCATTTCTTCGCGCACAATTTGGGAGACTTTTTTGAGAACTCGCCACATCAAAGGGAGGTAAGCATAAATGCCGCTACCGATGCGCCGGATGTATCCAGCGCGCAGTAATAGCTTGTGGCTGGGGATTTCGGCTTCTGCTGGGTCTTCCCGCAGCGTGACGAAAAGCATTTTAGAGAGTCGCATGGCTGGTTTCCTTTAATGACTGAATGAATATGATATCAGATTAGTCAGACACTAGCTGCAACAATTATTGCCAAAACTTTCAGGAATATCTTGTGAAAGTGGCATTTACTTACTTTTGCGATCGGTTAATATTGAAAGTAAAGGTCGATCATTAAATTCTTGCATCTACAATCTAAAAGCTCATGACTAGATTTATTCACGACCAATTTGCCAAACAATATCTCAAAGAATTACTAACCCCTATGGGTAATGTAGAAACTAGCCGGGATGTTGCTGGAGAAGTAAGGCAGATTGACGTTTTATTTGCCCCGAAATCGGGACTAGAAATCGATGCCACAGCCCTCGGCATTTTGGGTCGAATTGCAGCAAAACCTGCTGTGATTGAACCATTTCGCAGTCCCGTCCAATCCGTAGAAATCCGCAGTTGTCTGGGCAAACTCTTCGATGTTCACGCTGAATTTGAGCGGATTGCAGCTAGAGATAATACCCGGATTGCAGAGGCAGACTTGCCCCAACTGTGGATACTGTCGCCGACTGTTTCCGACACGATGCTAGCTGGATTTGGGGCGACTCCTGAACCAGAAAATTGGGTAAGTGGAGTTTATTTTCTGGGCCTATCTCTGAAAGCAGCGATTATTGCCATTCACCAACTCCTGCGTACTCCAGAAACCCTGTCTCTGAGAGTTTTAGGAAAGGGAAATGTGCAGAAGAAAGCTATTGCAGAATTGAGAGAATTACCCTCTGATAATGTCTTTCGCTTGAATGCGTTAGAGTTGTTGTACAACTTGCGAACGATTTTAGAAGTTCGCCAAGATATAGATCGAGAAGATCGGGAGTTAATTATGGAACTGTCACCCCTCTACTTGCAACGGCTAGAAGATGCAACTCAGCGCGGTATCCAGCAAGGTATGCAGCAAGGTATGCAGCGCGAACGCTTGATAGTTGAGAGTATGCTACAAGTAAAATTTGGCGAGATTGATGAAGAATTAGCCCAAATAATCGAGCCTTTGATTTTACTAGAAACTCTCGATCGCACGCGAATGATTATGCAGCTCGATCGCTCTGAATTGCTAGCTCGTTTTGAGCCTAACAATCAACCGGAATCCTAACTCAGCAGCGCGCTCTACGATATTTAGGGTGCGCCGAATCTCGTTTTACTACTATAGATAATTGAGGGCGATCGCCCTTGGCGTCAGATTTACGACCTTTAAGCGAACTCTGCATTAATTCGGATTGCCAAAATCATTTCAGACTTTAGATGGATTCATTTAGAAGCCTCAACAGCGATGATAAGCATATAGAGAGAACCTGAACGCTAAAAAGTTATGAGTTTCGAGTGCTGAGATGGGAAGCATTCTTACTCATATATTTGCTCAAATGGGAGACTTCCGCCCAGGAGTGAGTAACTCCGAAGTCACAACTTTTGAAAGAGGCAAAAAACCATCTAAAGATTGCAAAATCCCCTTGCACAGATATGGGGACTGGTTTCACAATGGCTAATAAGGCTAAAAAATTTAGGAGGTAAATCATGTTGGAAAACGTACCATACGACCACCCCGATATCGGAGGGCTGATGTTTTTAAGCCCGCAGTTTTTTGTAGCATTAATCGCCGGAGTCATTATGGCTTTCGGCTTCCAATTTTTGTTAACCAACTTCTCGATCGCTGCCAAAATATCCAATTGGGATCAGGCTTTACCCGACGATGATGATGATGAATCGGAAAGTTTGGGTACTAAGATTCGCAAAACCGAAGGTTTAGTAGGCGGTTGGATTTTAGTTACAGTCAACCTAGCCTTGTTTTTGGCTTGTTTCCTAGCAGTCAAACTGACTTCGATCGCCAGCGTAGATGGAGCGGCAATTATTGGCGTTGTCATCTGGGCGGCGTACTTTTTAACACTTGTGTGGCTGGGTTCTAGCGCGATCGGTTCTGCGATCGGCTCTTTGATCAAAACTGCATTTTCCGGCTTTCAAGGCGTCATGGGTACTGCCGGTGCAGCCGTGAGCGGAAAAATGGCAAGCGACCAAATGGTGAATACTGTAGAAGCATCTGTGGCCGCCGTGCGCCGCGAATTGAGCTCGGCTATAGACCCGGAAAGCATTCGCGAAACGGTACAAGATTATGTCGGTTCTTTGCAGTTACCGAAGCTAGATGTCAAAGAAATTCGCGGCCAATTTGAAAAGTTGCTCGGCGATGCGGATATCAAATCTTTGGCGGGAAGCGATGTTCTCAAGAATGTTAACCGCCAGACTTTTGTGGATTTAGTGAGCAGCCGCACTGATTTTTCAAAAGATGAAGTAAGTCAAGTGGCCGACCAACTAGAAGGCGTTTGGAAGCAAGCATTCGGTCAGCAAAAACAGCAGAAAGACCCGAATTTAGAGTTGGTTGACTTTCTGAAATTTGCAGCACCTGATTTGCTGAAGTCTGACGAACTAAACGCCAAATTGTCTCAAATTATTGACATTAAAGGAGACAAATCCGAGCGCAGCGGCGGTGTGATGAACCGAGCGATGAAGTTGGGCGTTGAAGCTTTAGTCGGAACTGTGCTGTCGCGGACTGATTTGTCGGATTTGGATGTGGAAAAAATTTCCGGTAAGTTAAAGGAATTGACTGCTAAAGGAACCGAACAAGCTAAATCTCTGGGTTCTAAGGTTGCCCAAAAAGTGCCTGCGCTGCCTTTCAATACAGCTAAGGCAGATGTGGAAAACTACTTGATGAATACCCAACCTTGGCATCTCAACCGAGAAACAATCAAGCAGGAATTTAGGGATGTTATTTACGACCCGGAAGCTTCGCCTGGGGCTGTTTTGCGCCAGTTAGAGCAGTTTAATCCCGATTATTTTGTGGGGATTCTGGGCCGCCGCGATGGCTTTGCTCCCGAGCAAGCGCAGGAAATTGCCGAACAGCTTGAAAGCGTGCGCAATGAAGTTTTGGAAATTGTGCGAGAGGCTGCTGGTAAAGAACAATCTCAAGATTTGCGCAGCCGGATTGAAAATTATTTGCGATCGACCGGCAAGGAAGAATTGAGTCCTGAAGGTATCGAAAAAGACTTTCAAGCGCTGTTGGAAGACCGGGACGCTGGTTTTGAGGCTTTGCGCGATCGCCTGTCACACTTCGATCGCGATACGCTGGTGCAGTTACTAGGTCAGCGGTCAGATTTCAGTCCCGAGGAAGCCGACCAATTGATCGGCCGCCTGGAAAGTTCGCGCGATCGCGTTATTTCAAAAGCTCAGGAGTTGCAAGAGCAAGCGAAATCGAAAGCGCAAGAAGTGCGGCAAAAGGTAGAAGAATATCTCCGCAATACTAACAAGGAAGAACTGAATCCAGAAGCTATAGAACGCGAGTTTCAAACTTTATTTGAAGACCCGCAAGCCGGATTTAAAGCGCTAGGCCAACGCTTGTCTCAATTCGACCGCGATACGCTAGTGCAGTTGCTGTCACAGCGCCAAGACCTCAGCGAGGAACAGGTAAATCAGGCGATCGATAAGATCGAATCTGTACGCGACAACATTATCCACGCGCCGCAAATAGTTGCAGATAAAGCTAAGGAACAGTACGAAGAAGTTACGACTAAAATTGGCGAATACCTGCGGAATACTAACCTGGAAGAACTCGATCCAGAAGGCATCAACCGGGATTTGACTAAATTGTTTGAAAATCCGAAAGAGGGTGCTTTGGCTTTGCGGGAAAGGCTTTCTCAGGTCGATCGCGAAACCTTGGTGAAGCTGCTTTCGCAGCGGGAAGATTTGAGCGAAGAACAAATCAATAAAACGATCGATCGCGTTCAAGATTCCCTCCGCACCATCGTCAAATCGCCGCGCCGCTTGGCATCTCGCGCTCAGAAAACAGTCCGCGATTTCCAAGGAAGCCTGGAAAATTACTTGCAGAATACGAACAAAGAAGAGCTGAATCCTGAAGGCATCAAACGGGATTTGCAGTTGCTGTTTAATGAACCGGGAGCGGGGATTCAAAGTTTGGGCGATCGCGTGAAGCACTTCGATCGCGGTACTCTGGTAGCATTGCTGTCGCAGCGGGAAGACATTTCGGAAGAGGAAGCTAACAAAATTGCCGACCAAATTGAATCTGTCCGCAACCAAGTTGTCGAACAAGTTCAAATGGTGCAAGAGAAGTTTCAATCTGCCCTTGATGGCGTTTTCGGTCGAATTCGCGATTACCTCAATTCCCTCGATCGCCCGGAACTGAATTACGAAGGAATAAAGCGTGATTTCCGCAAAGTATTTGACGATCCAGAAGCAGGATTTGATGCGCTTAAGGAACGTTTGGGTGAGTTCGACCGCGGTACTTTAGTCGCAATTCTCAGCTCTCGTTCGGACATTTCCGAGACAGACGCGCACCGAATTATCGACCAAATGGAAGGAGCGCGGGATAGCGTAATCTTGCGATCGGAACGCCTCCAAGAGTCCGCGAAAAAACGCATCAAACAAATCAAACAAAATGCCAAAAAGCAAGCAGAAGAAGCGCGAGAAGCTGCTGCAACTGCGGCTTGGTGGCTGTTCGGTACTGCTCTGACTTCTGTAGCTGTTTCGGCCCTAGCAGGTGCGATCGCAGTCGGCGGTATTTCGGGTTTGTTTAGCTAGAGTTTTCACAAGTTTCATTTGCATTTCTCCTGACGATAGGCTGGCAAAAAGCTAGCCTATTTTTTTTGACCGATCTCACCTAAGAACCCCAATTCTGTCAAGCGGTGATATTCCGCTATTGTGAAGCGTTTAACGCGTTTAACAGTTGCGATCGGCATAACAGCCACCTCATACAGGTATGTTGCGATTATAGGCGATCGAGCTGCTCAATGCGATCGGGCAAACAATAAACAGCAATCTGGTTCGATTCGCCTCATTCTTTGGTTGCAAATTTTCCAATTTGTGGTGAATTGATGCCTCAAAATTAAGTTGGGGATCATCTATGTCTTAAGCAAGATTCTAGATTGAGTATTTATTCGCTAAGTTTCATTAAGTAGAAAAAAAATTGTCTCAATAAGAAAACTGAGCAATAAATTACCTTTTGGAGGGTTGAATGACATTTACTACTGCCGGTGCTTACGACCAAGGAAAAGCAGATATTCAGAGCTTGAGTGTAGATGACCAATTAGGTTTGCTGTGGTTTGTTTACACTGAAATGGGCAAATCGATCACCCCTGCGGCTCCCGGTGCTGCTGGTTCCGAAATCGCTCAGGGTTTGTTCAATCAAGTCAAGCCACTGCCCCACCAAGAACAACTGCAAGTCATGCGTGACATTGCCTCAAAAGCCAGTACAGAAATCAGCCGGATGTACGGCTCAATGAGTCCAGAAACCAAGCTGGCTTTTTGGTATTTCCTAGCACTCGGAATGGACGAAGGAACGATTATACCCGTGCCTCCCGACTATCAGTTGCCTGAAGCAGGGAAAGCCTTATTAGCCAAGATTCAAGGCATGGACTTTCAGAAGCAAATTGATTTTCTGCGCGGTACTGTTCTAGAAATGGGTGCAGAAGCCGCTGCGGGCGCTGGCATTTAACAAGATTAGTTTATGGGGTAAGGTGCGCAGTGCGCACCCTACATTCATAGAGTGTGTATTTATAGCGGTAAGGTGCGCAGTGCGCACCCTACATCAATAGCTGAAGTCAACGGATTTGTTGCCCACTATTTCCGGCGCGTTGGCTATTAAACGCAGCTCTTCGCAGGCAACAGTTAGCAAAGGTTGACCGATGTTTAAACTGGCAAAAGGACTCTCTTCAGGTATTTCTAATGCGCCTCGAATTAAGCCAGTGTGAGATTGAAATTCTCCTTTAAAATAGAGCAACTTACTGCTGCTGATACTTAAAACATTTCCGCTCAAAGACAGCGGTAGCGCCCAATTTTGCTGGCTATAACCAAGACTGCACAGTTGACTGTTTCCTTGACGCACAGTGACGCGGTAGCCTAGCGATGATGCTTTTACCGAATCGCTACCTTCCCAACTAAATTGAGCTAATTCTTTAGGAAGTCCCCAAATTTCGCGCCCGCCTGCTACCGAGTTAGGATTGTCTACGTAAATATGTGAAATCCAAGCGCCCCATTTTCCTGCATAATTGACGATCGCACTCACCACAATTAACTCATTATATTCCATTACAGAACCCAACCCGTAGGAGGATATATAAATGCCGCCTAGGGTTTTCCCCGGCAATAAAGAGATGATTTCTAACTCGGAAGGAACCAGGGGGCGCACTTGTGCGACATCTACGAGTTGTAAAGTTGCGATCGCATAACCTTGCAGATTCCAAGGCGCAGGCGGATATATCATTTTAAGTGATTTTAAGTTTGAGATTTTATATCTATTTTAGCTTGCAGCCTAAAAAAATTGGTGGGGGGGCGGGTTTATTAATATGGTTAATTAGCCTCAGATATGATTCATAAAACCCGCCCTTACCATCGGCGTTAATCAGCTCTCATCTGCGGTTAAAAACCTCCAAATCTACTTACTAGCATATCCAGTATTCACCAAAAACTCGCGCAACTTCCCAAAGAATTGAGCGCGATCGCGCCCTTGATAAACTCTCTCCAACAACTGCCAACCTTCCGCCTCCTGGCCCGTGACATACTTGCTGGCCATGAAAGCTGCCAACATTCCTTTTACTTCTCCATCTTCGCTCGATCGCTTCCTAGATTCCAGCCAAAGTTCAGCAGAATTCGTGTATACTTCCACTGGATACTGTTTGGTAACGTTTTCCATTTTACCTTGGCGGTACTGCCAAATTTGTAGAGGCAACCGAGAATCTGCATAGTTTGTAAAAGCCTCCGCAAATCGCCCGTCCTGACTCTTGAACTCTGGGATATCATTTTTGTCAAAATCGACGATTTCGTAGCTGACATTGCCCCAGAAATGCTTGACATGAGTGTATTTCTTGGTTGTAGGTTCGTAGCGGTAAATAAACGAATAATTGCAACAACGGACGCCGCTGTTGATTGATACTAAATCTGCTAAGATTTCTGGTTCCTTGTCGCCGTCCAAATCGCGGATTTGCAGAGATAGCAAACGCCCTTCGGATACTTCTGTGCTGGCTTTTTTGTCGGGATTATTTACTAGAGAACGAGTGGGAATCAACACTGGTTCTTCTAATGAAATTTGACCGTTACGGATGATTTTAATGCGAAGATTTTTGGCATTTTCTGCTTCTTTTACGAAAGAAACTTCCGCGCGAACTTTCCCGGCTTCAGAGATTTCTGTAGTTCTCGGCGGACCAATATTCGGCGGAACTTGGGCGATGTATTGCGGAGGAACTAAGGCAGTTTGTCCCGGTTTGGCGATCGCCTGACACAGGAAAGTTGCTACTTCGGCGCGAGTCGCATTGCGTGTCGGTTCGAGTTGTTTGACTGCGGGATAGTTGACAACAAGTTGTTTTTCTGCGGCGGCGGCGATCGCACTTCTGGCCAGTTCGGGAATGTCCCGTGCATCCTCAAAAGTTGCCTCCAAAATCTCAGGCGCAGAACCCACAGGTGTATATTTCAAGCCGCTGCTTAAGGCTACCAAAACTTGCCAGCGGGGAATGTTTAAAGTCGGGTTAAAAATACTGCCGCTGTAACCGGATAGAAACCCTGTTTGATAAGTTTCTCGAATCGCTTTAAAACCCCAGTAATTTGTAGGAATATCTACAAAAGTAGTTGGATTGCGGACGATTTTTGCATCGGGAAAAGCTCTGCGCAGCATGGCGGCAAACTCAGCGCGGCTGACTGGGCGATTCGGGCGAAAAGTGCCGTCTTCGTAGTAGCCACTAATGATTTTTTTCTCTGCTAACTCCTCAATGCAGGCTTGCGCCCAATGATTTTTAACATCTTGAAATTTGGCTTCAGCCAATGCCGGCGCTGCATTCAGCCCTGGAAATACTAAATTGCTAATGATTATCCCCAAGGCTACCACTAAACCGATGATAGCTTGACGTTTGTGCGATCGAACCATATGACAGCCTCCTCTACTTGCAAATTTGCGCGCTCGAAACCGAAGCAAATTTTATACAATACCAGGTATTCTACCCTGTTTCTGTTAACATACTCATGACTTGTGCATTCACCGCCGCGCAGTGATTTCGAGTCGAAGCGAAGCAATTTCAAACCTTGGCGATTGCTTCGCTGGCGATCGCACTGACACAATCAGGCAGAAACTTGTTGCCAAAGGCGATCGACAGTCACAAATTTGTAACCTTTATATAATAGCAGTGGAATTATTTTATCAGCAGAATCCGCGACATCTTCGCCCCCGCAATAGCCGTCATGAAGTACAATAATTGAGCCGTTTTCTGTTTGCCCGACGACGCGACTCAGAACTTTCTTCACTCCGGGTCTCACCCAATCTTCCGGGACAACACTCCACATTACAGGGCGATATTCCCACTGTTGCAATAATTCTAATGTTCGCGGCGTAAAAATGCCGTTCGGCGGTCGCACGTCGCGGATTAATTTTGGGTCTAAATCACAAGCTTTGGCAATGGCTTTTTGCGTGTCTTCTAAACTTTGTTTGAGTTCGTGGGTTTTGAGCTTGGGAAACGATATATGCTGGTAGCCGTGGAGGCCGATCCAGTGTCCGCGATCGCAAACTTCTTTAGCCGTTTCTGGATGCCTATCAACGCAAAATCCCAGCCAGAAAAAACTAGCTTTGATGTCGTATTTATCTAAAACTTTTAACAGTTGAAGTGTGTGCTGTCGGTGCGGCCCGTCGTCAAATGTTAGGGCGATTTCTCGGTTGTTGATATCTCCCGTCCACAGACATCTGGGAAAAGCCGACTTGAGAATGGGATGAACGACAGGAAACAAAGGTGCTAGTGGCATTGGTTAATGTTGTGCGAGTGCGATCGCCTAGAAATCAAGCTGGGTTACAATAGAATAAAGTTAACTCAATCGAGGTAAATATGACAACTGCCGTTGATATAGGAACGCTAATTGTCCGCACGCCCGGAACTTGCGGCGGCCGCCCGCGAATTGCAGGTACAAGAATTACGGTAGAGAATATTGCTATTGATTCTAATGCCGGGATGAGTCCACAGCAAATCATTGATGAGAGACCGCATTTGACTTTAGCACAAATTTATGCAGCGCTCACTTATTATTATGCAAACAAGGAAGCAACCGACGCCGAAATAGCAGCTTACTACCAAGAGTATGACCGTTTGGAAGCAGAATATATGGCAGGTAAACTATCATGAGCCGAATTTGTTTATACATGGATGAAGATATTCTCCAACGCTCGCTGATACTCGCTCTGCGAACCTCTGATTTAGACGTGATAACTACCTCAGACGCTAACAAGCTTAGCTGTTCAGATGAGGAACAACTGATTTGGGCAGCAGAGCAAGGGCGTGCCATATACAGTTTCAACACTAAAGATTTTTGTCGTCTCCACAATACCTTTGTTGGCGAAGAGATTAGTCATGCTGGAATTATTATAGGAGCTCAACAGCGGTACTCGATTGGTCAGCAATTGCGGGGAATTTTAAACTTAATTGCTGCTAAGTTAGCCGAAGAAATGATAAATCAATTGGTATTCTTAGCGGAGTACATAAGAGCTAAATAAAAGCCTAAAATAATTGATCGCACCGGACAATACAAGCCTGTTTAACTCTTTTGATAGAGCCTCAAACTATCTCCAATAAATCGACCTCTATCTCAAGGTCGATGCGATCGCCCTACAGTGTCCTCCTATACTAAAAAACAGCATCACTAATCTAAAAACCATCAAGGAGGAACAATGACAGAGGAATATTTAGCCGATCGCACAGTTTCAGCCGTATTTAAGGAAGAAGAACAATTAGACGGCGTAATTCGGCGGTTGCTGGATCGCGGAGTGTCGCGCGACCACATTTCAGTAATGGGAAAAAACTTTCAGTCCAAAACTAAAATTGCTGGCTTTCTGACTAAAAAAGATGTGATTTTAGGAGGCCTCCGCAGCGGGGCAATTTTTGGTTCCTTATTTGGTTCTTTTTTGGGTTTGCTAACTGGTGTCGGCGTGCTGTTTATTCCTTTTGTCGGTGCAGTAGTATCGGCCGGCCCGCTGGGTGCTGTACTGTTGGGTGCAGCTAGCGGCGCGATCGCAGGTTCGGCCGGTGCGGGTCTAGTTTCGGCTTTAGTCGCTTTGGGAATGCCGGAAGACAAAGCAACTATCTATCAAACCCGCGTTGAAGCAGGCGAATTTCTCGTGATGGCAGAAGTCGCAGCAGATAAATCGGGCGAATTTCAACTATTGCTAGAAAGTGCAGGAGGCGAAGAAGTTTCAGTTAGCGAAATGACGTTGCCACGGGCCATAAAAGGTCACTGCAACAGTCCCGCAGACTTGTCTCCCGAAGTGCGATCGCACCTGTCGGAAGCTGCTCAAAAAACCTTTGTGGAATCGTACAACAGCGCATTTGACGAAAATAAGGACTCGATACAAGCCGAACACACTGCCTGGGAAGCGATTCATCAAGAATACGAAGAAGATGAACATGGCGTCTGGACGAAGCAAAAAGTGACAGTTTAGTTGCCAGAAAGTGGTAAACTCATAAAATATCAAATCTAACCTCTAGAATTTTGGTTCTAGAGGTTTGTATAATTTTAGATATTAGATTTGAGATTAGCGAGAAAAAAATTGTCCGATCGAATGCTCAAAATTACAGTCATAGGTGGCGGTGCAGCGGGTTTTTTCAGTGCAATTACCTGTGCCAAAACCTACCCGCAAGCCTGCGTCACCCTACTAGAAGCTGGCCGCCAACTCCTGGCCAAAGTTCGCATTTCTGGGGGCGGGCGCTGCAACGTCACTCACGCTTGTTTTGACCCCGGTGTTTTAGTGCAGAATTACCCCAGAGGAGGGAAAGCTCTGCGCGGTGCTTTTAGTCGATTTCAACCCCGCGATACCGTTGAATGGTTTGCCAGTCGCGGTGTGCAGTTGAAAACAGAAGAAGACGGGCGAATGTTTCCGATCACAGACGATTCGGCGACAATTGTTAACTGTTTGATCCTGGCTGCTGAGGATGCAGGCGTGAGAATTCGCACGGGCGATGCAGTCGTTTCAGTAAAGAAGTTAATGGGGAATGGCGCAGAAGACGGGCGCGGGGATATTGCTTCTATGTTTGAAGTTGAGTTGAAGTCGGGGGAGAGTTTTAAGTGCGATCGCATTTTGCTCGCTACAGGGAGCAATCCCTCCGGTTTTAAGTGGGCAAAAGAGTTGGGCAATACCGTAGAACTGCCCGTTCCTTCTTTATTTACTTTTAATATTTCCGACAGCAGAATCAAAGATTTAGCCGGAATTTCTGTACCTAATGCTAAGGTAAAATTGCCGGGAGCAAAATTAGAACAAAGCGGGCCTTTGCTAATTACTCACTGGGGTTTAAGCGGGCCTGGTGTACTCAAACTTTCGGCTTGGGGTGCGAGGTTTTTGCACGATCGCCATTATAAGACGAATGTTCTGATTAATTGGCTCCCTCAGTACAATGCGGAGGTTTTGCGGCAGCAACTGGTAGCTGTGAAATCGCAGTTGTCACACCGATTGATCGTGTCTAGCTGTCCGTTTCCGATGCCGCGTCGTCTCTGGGAACGTTTGACAAGTTCGATCGGCATTGATGACCAAAAACGCTGGGCGGATTTATCCAATAAGGCGATCGATAAACTCCTCCTAGAACTCGTTCAAGGCGAATATCAGATTGCTGGAAAGGGCGCATTTAAGGAAGAATTCGTCACCTGCGGCGGTGTCAACCTCAAAGAAGTTGATTTTAAGACAATGGAAAGCCGCCGCTGTCCCGGACTTTTCTTTGCGGGCGAAATCTTGGATATCGACGGCGTGACGGGCGGTTTCAACTTCCAAAGCGCTTGGACTACGGCGTGGTTGGCCGGAATCGCGATCGGCAAATGATATTATCAAGGAACAAGGAAGAAGGAAAAAGAAGGAAGAAGCATAATTTAATTTTGGCAAATTACTAATTACAAATTATGACTGCTATAAAAGTTCCCAAAGTCATTATTCAACCGCCGACATTCAACTCAATAGAAGCAGAACGTCGCCACCGGAAACAACGTTTAGCCGCCGCTTTAAGATTATTCGGAAAGTTTGGTTTCAGCGAAGGAATCGCCGGACACATTACAGTCCGAGACCCCGAACACCTCGATTGTTTCTGGGTTAATTCCTTTGGAATGCACTTCAGTTTAATTCGAGTCAGCGACCTAATTTTAGTCAACCACAAAGGCGAAGTAGTTGAAGGAAATAAACCCGTAAACGAAGCAGCTTTCGCCATTCATTCCCAAATCCACGCAGCGCGCCCCGACGTAATCGCAGCAGCCCACGCCCATTCTCCCTACGGCAAAAGTTGGTCGAGTTTGGGTCAGCTTCTCGATCCGCTGACGCAAGATGCTTGTTCTTTTTACGAAGATCACGCTTTATTTGACGATTATACCGGAGTTGTTTTGGAAATCGAAGAAGCTAAACGCATCGCCAAAACTTTAGGTGAAAAAAAAGCAATTATTTTACAAAATCACGGACTGCTAACAGTTGGTGAAACAGTAGATGAAGCAGCTTGGTGGTTTATTGCGATGGAACGTTCTTGTCAAGCGCAGTTGATGGCGCAAGCAGCGGGAAAACCAATTCTCATCAAGCCGAAATGCGCGCGTTTGACGCAGCAGCAAGTAGGGTCACACCGCATGGGATGGTTTAGTTTTCAACCGCTTTACGATCTGATAGTGCGCCGGGAACCGGACTTATTAGATTAGCACATGATATCTGTAGGGACACGGCGCTGTGCGGTGTCCTTACTGCTGCTGCGCTGACGCCGATTCCAACCAAGCTATTAAATCCTCTTGATTGGTAAAATCTAGCAAGACTTCTCCTAAATCATCCAATTGTTCTGGAGATAAATGCTGGATGCGAGTTTGAATTTCTGGTGAGATTTCGCCAGTGCGCCGCGCGATTTGACGCAATATTAATGCTGTTTGTCCCTGAATTACACCTTCATTTATCCCTTTGATAACAGCACCGCGTTGGTCTTCAAAAAACATTTCCCGCTTTTCTAATCCTTCTAACTCTTTCAAGCTCAAAGCAGATCGGTTAGCGATACTAAAAGCTGTTCTAATTTCAGGGAAGGAGGCCAATATATCCGGTACTTCTTCTAAATTAGGAGCATTTTTGAGAAAATAAACCCAGCTTTGGAGGATGTTTTCAACTTGTTCTAATTTTTGATTGAATTTGGGTAGTTCGAGAAAAACTAACTCTATTTCTCTATAATACTCGAAGTTTTCTTCAACTTCTTTGAAGACAAAGTGTGACAGGAATTTTTCGGTGTTTTCAAACAAGACGAAATCTGTAATTGTAAGAGCGATGAGAGGAGTTAGTTTTGAGTAGCCTTCTCTTGGTTTGAGTTGAGTTGCGTAGGTTTGGGCTGCATTGTAGATGACGCGCTTCGTAAAAGCTTCTACGTTGATTACCTGCATTTCGATAATTACAGTTTTGTTGCCTGTAATTTTTGCTTTGACATCCAGGTAAGTGTCTTTTAATCCAGTAATGGCAGGTGCGGCGTAGGGATCGATGATTTCTAAGTCTGTAATTGTTGGCTCTCCTTTGTAGAGCATGGCATTTAGAAAGCTCATCAAAACTTCTTTGCTTTGGGGTGAAGCAAAGATTTTTTTGAATCCAAAATCTGTCTTAGGGTTGATGAATTCCATAATGGGTAATTAGTATGGGATATTTAATGATAGTAATTATATCACAATATTCCTTCCATCTCTAAGTCTTCAATTATCTGCAAGCCGCGCGGATCGCCTACTCGCAAAAGTGAAGATTTGGCATCTTCGCGCACGCCCATATCTTGGTCTTCTTCTAAAGATTCAATCAAAGCATCGATCGCCCCAGCATACACTACATTATTCGGCAATTCGCGGGCCAGTTGCCCGATCGCCCAAGCAGAGTTACTTCGCACAGCAGATACAGCATCTCCCCGCAGCGATTGAATCAACGGCGGAATCGCAGCGATTACGACATAGTAACCAGCTTTTGCCATTTGACCCAGAGAACTCGCCGCCCACAAACGCACCGCCGAAATATCAGTTCTCAAAGCATCAATTAAAGATGGCAAAGCGCGGTGATCGCGGCAATTTCCTAGGGCCCAAACTACCCCTTTGCGAACGTAACCGTTCCAATCGCGGTTGAGCTGAAAAATCAGCGGTTCCACAGCATCGGGACTCGGATTTCGCCCCAACGCATAAGCCGCGCTCACCCGCACCAAGGGGCAACCGTCTGTCAACAAATTAATTAAATGCGAAATTGCTCGATCGTCTTGCAGTTCGCAAAAAGCCCGCGCCGCAGTCATCCGGTGCGCAGGTTCGGGAGATTCCAGCAAAGGCAGCATTTCCTCGGGATCTGGCAGCGGGGGTTCGGATTCGTCAAATTGATCCAAAGGGCTTTCCAGTTCCGTGTCAGTATCAAGGGCGTTGGGATAGTCGTTATTGTTCATAAAAAAACTTTACCGCACTGAGGATGATCCTAAGCAATTCAGTTTGGTGTTAGTTGACTGTTAACTGTTGACTGTTAACTGTTAACTGTTGTTATTTGTGAGTAGCCAATAACTAATAACTGATTACAGAGATTTAACCATCCAGACAGAATGACTTTGATATCCTAATTTTTGATAGAGATTCATCGCCGGCTGATTGCTCAGAAAAACTTGCAAACCAATTTGCCGATCGCCCCTTTGTCTCGCCCAATTTTCAGCATGAACGACTAAAGCTGCACCGAGCCCTCGCCTGCGGTGTTGCGGTGCTATGTACAGCAGAAAAATGTGAGCGTGGCGCGATCCCGTGGTTTGGTCGATCGCATTTCCCAACCACAAACATCCAACAACCGAGTTAAGATTTTGGACTTGAGATTTGGGATTGAGATACTGCGAGGGAAGCGCGGGCAAAATTTCTTCCCATTCCGAGCCGTTTTTCTGGCACTCTACCCACCAAACCGGCGTCTGTTTAGAAAAATAGTGCTCGACAGTTTGAGCCAAATGTCCCAATTCCCGATCGGGATAAAGCTCTCCGTAAGTCCGGTGCAGGAACTTTAGCAGTTTTGCCCGATCGAGTCCCGAGCCCGATCGCAGCCAGTAGCCCGGTATCAGCTCAACCGACATCCGCTGGGCCGACACGGAAAGAGGAATAACTTATGCCCGCAAAAATTGGGTTTACTCCTGCCGCTTGCTTTTGCGGGATCGGTTCCTCAATCGGTGCCGGGGCAGCCATATCAGCCGGCAAAAAGATGCGAGCGCTGACTGCTACCAGAGCCGCGAAAAATACTAATACCGCTATAAGTGGAGCAATGTATTGACGAATGATAGCCATAACCGCAAAAGAAATATTTTTGAGTTGATCTTCTCAAGTGTACCATACAAATCTTGTCAGTTATAATGACTGGCACTGGACAATTAGCTATGATGTTGAACGATCGCAAATACCAACAAACACAAAATATAATATGAGTGCCTCACCTGCTGTTTATGAAGCTCTAGCTAAGTCAATTGTTTTTTTGAATCAAAAGCCCAACGCGCAAACTCAAGTCTCGCGTTTCCTCGATACAAACGGCTACTACATCCATCGCATATTCGACGACACAGAAACAGGCTTTTATGCGATCGGCTTCGGTTCCTCCGACCCCAAAAAACCGCCAGCCATCGTATTTCGAGGTACAGACTTCATCGACGGCGACGCTATATTTTCCGACTCCCCCGAAATTGGATTACCCGAATTTGAAAACAACAGAGATAACATTAAAAACTGGCTCACCCAAATCGGTCAAGATACCGCTAAAAACCCCAGCAAATTATTGCCCGATGTCATCGGTCACAGTTGGGGCGGAGCCGTCGCTCAAATTGTGGCCAGCGAATACACATCAATCACCGGCGATATCTTTACTTTCAACTCTCCAGGAGTGTCAACGAGTACATTCAACACTTTTCGGAGAAACCTCAGCAGAGCAGGCAACAAAAATGTCAATCACTACATTGTCAGCGGAGATTTTGTCAGCTTGTTTGGCGAAGCATTTATACCCGGAAAAGTATTTATCCAAAGTTTTACAGACCCGAGTATTAATCCATCAACTGTCTTAGCAAAACACCGAGCCGAAAATTTGTTAAGCGCTCCCCCAGCGGATTTTTTCCAGAGGCAAATCTCCATAGAACAATTAAATAGTCCCGACTTTGCTTATAGCAACAACGACTCAGATTTTAACGAGTTTATCGAAGCGATAAATTTTCCCATCCCAAATGTGTCAGTCGCAATCAGAACGCGATCTGGTGCAGAGAGTTTGAGAACAGCACCAGAATTTTCTTTTGTGCAGTTAATCAGACAAATGCAATTCGGTTTAGCTCCCTTGCAACCGAATTATTTATCAGGCGACAATCGCAATAATACGGCTACTGGTGGCGCTGGAGAAGACACAATTATCGGCAACGGCGGTAACGATACTCTCAGAGGAAATCGAGGTAATGACAGCATCACCGGCGGTAATGGTGACGACTTCTTGTACGGCGGCAGAGATAACGATTATTTAGACGGTGGTGACGACAACGATTTGATTTCCGGCGAGTTTGGCAACGATTTTTTAATTGGTGGCGCAGGGCGCGATCGCTTTGTATTGGAATCCGGCGGTGGAGCGGATGTAATTGCCGATTTTAAAGATAGTGAAGATTTAATTGCACTGTCGCGGGGTCTAACTTTTGCTCAAATTAGAGTCAGCCAAGGTGCTGACGGAGCTTTAATTACTATCCCGGTGACAGGAGAAATTCTTGCTACTCTCAGAGGCGTGGCGGCGAGCGATATTGCGCGCCCGGATTTTGTGCAGCTTTAGTCGCGCTAAAAATGGGCGGGTTTGTACCAATATTGTTTGTTAAAAAAGATTGGTTCATAAAACTCGCCTCTGCCAAAAAACGCCATTTTAAAAATTAATCTTGTTAATAAACGCTGTTTATTGTAAAATAAGTTGATAGCTTAAAAAGCGATCCCAATCCAACCGCAGAAAACCATAAAAATATGCCGTCCTCTCCCGCCGCTTACGAAACTATAGCGAAACAAATTGCTTATACAGATAACAACCCTCAGCTTCAAACTATAGTGCAGACTGGTTTGACGGCTGCTGGCTATCGGATCGATCGCACCTTTGACGATCCCGGAACTGGATTTCACGCGATCGGCTTAATTTCCACCACCCCAGACAAACCGCCAGTTTTGGTATTTCGCGGCACCGACTCCCTCGTAGACGATGCTGCCAACGCAGACAGACGCGGCGTCGGTTTCAACCAATTTGAAGCCAACAAACAAGCATTAGGAACTTGGCTGACACAAATCAGTCAAGACACAGCAAAAAACCCCCGCCGCCTGCCCCCAGACCTTCTCGGACACAGCTTGGGCGGCGCTTTGACGCAGCTAGCCGCCACCGAATTCACATCTACTATTGGAGATATTGTCACCTTCAATTCTCCCGGAATTGCCCAGAGTACAGTAAATACATTTAAGCAAAAAGCCGGCGCCGGAAAAAATGTCACCCACTACATAGTTAGCGGCGACTTTGTGAGTTTGGGAGGAGAAGCTTTTATTCCCGGAAAAGTAGTTTTTCAAACATTTACAAATCCGATTATCAACCCCTTACTTGTGTTAGACAAGCACACACAAAAGGATTTATTAACTACTCCGCCTCCCGGTTTGACGCAGACAGAAATATCTGTAGACCAGTTAAATCGCCCTGATTTCACTTTCACAGATTCAGATTATTTAGAGCTATTAGCTGGTGTAGAATTTTCACTTCCAACATTCAGAACATCGCTAAGATCGCGTAGCAGTTTAGAGCAATTAAGAACCACTCCGGGAAACTCCTTTATCGGAAACGTTGTGGTACTAAAAACTGCTCTCGATCCGTCGAAACCCAACCAATTAGTAGGCGACGATGCCAACAATACAGCCTTTGGTTTAGGAGGCGAAGATATTATCCTTGGCAATGGGGGAAACGATACTCTCAACGGCAATGGCGGTAACGATATTATCAGCGGCGGCCTCGGCAACGACTTGCTATTCGGAGGCAAAGGAGATGACAATTTGAGCGGTGGAGAAGGAGACGATACGCTGATTGGCGGACTGGGTGCGGATCTCTTAATTAGCGGTGCTGGACGCGACGTATTGGTGTTGCGAGCAGGTGCCAGTCCAGTCACAATTATAGACTTTCAACCGGGTCAAGATTTAATCGGTTTAAGCAGAGGTTTGAGCTTTAATCAAGTGAAAGTTAATCAAGGCGAGGTTTCAACAACCATTGAAATTGCCAGTAACGGCCAAATTCTTGCCAATATTCCGGGCCTCCGCAGGAGTCCGCTAACAGCTAGCGATTTTATTACGATTTAGTTGCCGGTTGGTAATACAGATATTCCTTAAGGACACAACAATGTTGTGTCCTTTTTGGGTAAACCTTGATATTAGCAAAACTTACGCACAGACTCTATCTGTAGGATGCTTGTGGCGCATATTATATCGTTTCCTGCATCGGAATTAATATCAACCGAAATCAGGACACAGCAGTGCCGTTTCTTGCGCAATAAATCACGGTAGGGAAACGGCACTGCCGTGTCCTCTTTATCATTCCGGTGTAGCCGGAATTGATATTAATCGGGATCGTCCAATCCCGGCCTGGGCATAGATGCTAATTTTGGTTCATCTTCTAGTGGCAAAAAGAAGATTGTCATCATACCCGGAATCACAGCCAGTGCGCTCATCAAGAAATAATTTTGATAGCCGAGATTCGCCTGCAAGTAGCCGCTAAAAACTCCAGGAATCAGCACTCCTGCGGCCATGAAGGCAGTGGTAATCGCATAATGGGAGGCTTCATATTCTGGGCGAACAGTCCGCATCAGGAACACTGTATAGGCTGCTACGCCAAGTCCGTAGGTAAATTGCTCGATCGAGTTTACGGCATAAGCCCATTCGATTCCCGGCTGATTTATCGCCAACAGCCAATACAGCACGTTAGTCGAATTTTGCAGGATAGCCGTCGGCCACATCCATTTTTTAAGTCCTTGTTTGGCAATCAAATAGCCACCTAACAATCCTCCAACTAACAGAAACATTACTCCTAAAGTACCGGATAATAATCCCATATCCGAGGTGGAAACTGCTAATCCTCCTTTTTCGACTTTATCCATTAAAAATGGAGGAGCCATTTTAAAAGTCAAGGCATCGCCCAATCGAAAAATTAAGACATAGGCGACAATCCAACCAATTTTTTCTTGCTGAAAATACGTGCTAAAGGACTCAATGAAGCTGATGGTTTTCCTAGGCGATCCGAGTTCAATATCGTCACTTTTAGGATAGGGCAGATACCACCGCTGAAACAGATAAATCAGCACAAATATAATGGCACAAATACCAAATGCTGTCGCCCATCCATACTGAAGCGCTGACACCTTGAATGATGAACCTAAAAATGACAGGGAAATGTCCTGATATACTTTGGTATCGCTGCCGGTTCCGGTGACTAAATGCTCTTCTGCTAACTTACCGGCGAAGAAAACCAATACGCCGCTACCGAGAATGACAGCACCTCTATAAGCCGTGTTGCGAACACCAACAAATAAGGCTTGTTGGTCTTTATTGAGGGTGTTTAAATAGAATCCATCAATGGCGATGTCGTGAGTTGCGGATGCAAAGGCGATCGCAGTTAGGATCACCACAGATATAATGATAGCCTGGGGCATTAATACACCAAAGGCTAGGGAAGCAAACAGAAAAGCGCAAATAATTTCGGTGTTTAAAATCCACTTACGTTTAGTTGAGTACATATCAACTACAGGGCCCCACAAACCTTTTAAAACCCAGGGAAAAGATAAAAGACTTGTCAATCCGATCAATTCGTTGCTGGTTCCCATACCTTTCAAAAAAATCACCGACATTAAATTAACGACGGTGTAAGGGAGACCTTGAGCGAAGTACAATACTGATACCCACAATCCAGCGTTATGTTTTTTTTCCATAGCAAAGATATTTTGGCTAGTTAGTTATTTGATTTACTGAGTGCGATCGGAATTTTCCGGGAAACCAAATCGCTTGCATGACGCAAGTATATGACATTTCGAGGTCAACGAAAGCAATTTTATGTAAAATTTCATTCACTTATTTGAATATTTATATTTCTCTTGATAAATTCCAGCGCTTCTTTTCATGAATGATACATTGTTTCATAAGGTGGACGACTGGAATATTCATAACTAATAAAGCAAACTGAGACATTTGGATAACCAAAAATTGCGCTCGTTTAATTAGCAGGACTTGTACACTTCGATAAAGCACTGAGCGAAGCATTGTACTGAGCGAAGCCAAAGTGTCGAATGTCTTTACCTAATCTTCGATCGCGAACGAAGTATTGTCGTAAAAACCCGGTTTCTGGGCCCCATATAAGTCTTAATTAGCTTTAACAACTACGCAGAAGCACGATCCTCTTCGAGGGCTTCGCTAACGACCTTTTCCTCCATAGCGCGTGTTTTGCAATACCGATTTTATTCATTTGACCGCTTAATATACGATCGTGCAAAAATGTCAACCGGACGCTCAAACCAAAAGTCCGTAAAGAAAACAACAGTTAAACGCTCCCTCACACAATTCTGATGCGTAAACCCAAAACATTCTTTTTGTCAAGTCTCTTTTCGATCGGCTTAACAATCAGTTTTCTCCTGACTCCGGGCTGGTTATCACACTGGTTTCCCAATCGCGCTAACGCAAATCCCCCCGCACAAACCCAAACCGCCGAATTTCGCGCCTTTTGGGTGGACGCATTCAACCCCGGCTTCAAAACCCCCCAAGAAGTGACAAAATTGATCGCAGATGCCAAACTTGCCAACGCAAATGCGATCGTCGCCCAAGTCCGCCGCCGAGGTGATGCTTTTTACACCAGTGCGATCGAACCACGCACCCTAGATCCCAATGTTCCCGCCGGTTTCGATCCCCTCCAAGATTTGATTGACAAAGCACACGCCGCAGGCATCGAAGTGCACGCTTGGATGGTAACGCTACCAGTGACTTCGGGCGGCAAACTCCCCGCCGGTCACGTTTGGCAGCAACACGGGCCAAATGCCCCAGGAAACGACAATTGGGCAATGCTGACTAACGGCGGCGAAGCTAAAGGTTATCTCGATCCCGGCCATCCAGACGCTTTAGATTATACCGTTTCCGTGTATTTGGACTTGCTGAAGCGCTACGATGTGGACGGCGTACAGTTGGATTATGTACGCTACGGCGGCCCGAATTGGGGCTACAATCCCACGGCGATCGCCCGTTTCAACCAGCAAACCGGGCGATCGGGCAAACCGACACCCGCAGATCCCGCGTGGATGCAGTGGCGGCGCGATCAAGTCACAAATTTAGTGCGGAAGCTTTATGTAGAAGCCCTGGCAATTAAGCCACAAGTGAAAGTGACGGCGGCAACGATCGCCTGGGGTGATGGTCCGAAAAATGATGAAGGCTGGTATAAAACGCAACCATACAGAGAAGTTTTGCAGGATTGGCGGGCTTGGTTGGAAGAAGGGATTATCGATATGGCGATGCCGATGACGTACCAGCGCGAGTACAAGCCACAGCAGAAACTGGGTTTTGACCACTGGATCGAGTACGCTAAAGACCACCAGTACAATCGCCAAATTGCGATCGGGCCTGGTAACTATCTCAACTATATCGAAGACACTCTAGGGCAGATTCGTCGCGCTGAAGCGCCTTCTGCCAAAGGAAATCATGTGGCGGGTACGGTGCTTTATTCCTACGCTAGCACCAATATTTACAGTAACGTTGAATTGCGATCTGGCGGTAGTGGCAATTTGCCTCGCCAGCCTTGGAAATTCCTGTTGCAGAGTAATGATTGGTTTTATACCGCGCTGTCGCAGCCCAGTCAATATGTTGATGGTGCGACGGGTAAAACTGTTCAAACTCAGCCTGTGTGGGCGACTCCGGCGGGGATTCCTGATATGCCTTGGAAGTCGCGGCCGACTCTCGGTGCGATCGCCGGAATGTTGCAGAAATGCGATAAAACTTGTGATGGTGCGAACTTGACTTTGCAGGCGATCGGTGCTGGGGGCAAGGTTCGTCAACTGCGGGCGGATGGTAAGGGATGGTTTGGGGCGATCGATCTTGCTCCTGGAACTTATCAGTTGAAAGTTGATGGCAGTCAGATTCAACAAACTGTTAATGTTGTCGCGGGAGAAGTTGCAAAAATTAATTTTGGAGCCTCTTAATCTACTCATTCTACTCGTTCCCAGGCAGAGCCTGGAGAACGAGTAAAATATTAATTCCGGTTGGACCGGAATATAGAGGAGACGGCAGTGCCGTATCCCTACAATTAATCACGGTAGGGACACGGCACTGCCGTCTCCTCATTTGGGCTAATGATAATCCGATGTTACTCGATTTTTTATAAAATATGATTTATAATGTAAATTATCAATTTAGCGAGGGAACTATGCTGAGTACAGAAGCTCCTTTCACAATCCGTAAATGGACAGTTAAAGAGTATCATAAACTGGGAGAGATGGGATTTTTTCACCCAGAGGAGCGAGTCGAGTTACTTTCAGGAAATATCATCAAAATGAGTGCAAAAGGAACTGCTCATACCTCCGCTTTAGGGCGTACAGATAGATTGCTGCAAAACCTTTTTGAAAATTTGGCTTGGGTACGACTGCAAGATCCGATCGCACTCGATGACAATTCTGAACCAGAACCGGATATCGCCGTAGTCAGAATCGATCCCTTTGACTATGCGACTCACCATCCAACTCCTTCAGAGGTATATCTGATTATCGAAGTGGCAGATAGCAGTTTAACTTTCGATCGCGAAATTAAAGCCAAGGCTTACGCGCGATCGGGAATTGCCGATTATTGGGTGTTAAATGTGAACGATCGACAAATTCATGTTTTTCGAGAACCCGCTGAAAATGGGTATCAAAGCGAATTGATTCTTGGGGAAAATGGGAGCATTTCACCGCTGCACTTTCCCACTGTGAATATCGCAATTCAGGCAATGTTGCCACCAATTATATCAAATTGAAAATTGCTGTCTCAATTTTATTCATTTGTGAATTAGATTTTTTTTAAACGCAGAGGACGCAGAGGGCGCAGAGGAAGAGAAGAGAGAGATAGAGATAATTGGCTTTTTCTTGACTCTTCAGTCCGCGCAGGCGGACTTTGCTTGTGTAGACGCGGTTTCAACCGCCGATTCTTCTCTGATTCTTTTCTTCTCTTCTCTTCCCTATTCCTAATCGCTTGCGAGAATGCCGGCTAACAAAGCTTGCTGAATGTGCAGCCGATTTTCGGCTTGATCCCAAACGCGCGATCGGCTTCCTTCAATTACCGCATCCGTAATCTCTTCATCTCGGTGCGCTGGCAAACAATGTAATACAATTGCATTCTTATCTGCTAAATCGACCAACTCTTCATTTACTTGATAAGGTTCAAACAAAGGAATCCTAGTTTTCGCTTCTTCTTCCTGTCCCATACTCGCCCAAACATCGGTATAAATTACTTGAGAATTCTTGA
Organism: Cyanobacteria bacterium SOY_34_metabat_3; assembly: GCA_031399265.1. Taxonomy (GTDB): domain Bacteria; phylum Cyanobacteriota; class Cyanobacteriia; order Cyanobacteriales; family Microcoleaceae; genus Microcoleus. Next base: position 23,777 of record JANNOR010000104.1, read on the forward strand.
CAGCAGCTGTGGCGTCAACAGTTACTGTAACTTCTGTATTTCCCTTAGCAATTGCCTTGGCTTTTTCCACAATTTCGGGATTTGGCAGAAAATCTTGAGGACAGGCTATTCTCACATTCATCCCCATCATTGCACAGCCCAACATCAGCGAATTCGCCATGTTGTTGCCATCGCCCAAATAAGTCAAGGTCACTCCTTCCAGCTTGCCAAAACATTCTTTGACTGTCATTAAATCTGCCAGCACTTGACAGGGATGTTCCTCATCTGTCAGGGCATTTATTACAGGAATTTTTGCATAATTGGCAAAAGTTACTAAATCCTTTTGCTCGAAAGTCCGAATTGCCAAAACGTCTAGATATCTGTCTAAAACTCTGGCTGTATCGACCAATGGTTCCCCGCGGCTGACTTGAGTAACATTGGGATTGAGGTCGATTACTTGCCCTCCCAATTTATACATTGCCACCGTAAAACTCACCCGGGTTCGTGTCGAAGCCTTGGAAAATAACAAGCCGAGAACTTTAGGACGTTTCAGCTTCACCATTCCCGATTTTAAACTGGCCGCTAGATCCAGCAAATAATTTAATTCGTCAATGTTTAAATCTGCCAGACTTAATAAATCTCGCCCTTTTAATGAGTCCATATTTACCCCACACAAATTTTCAACTGTGCCTTAAATATTAGCCCGCAGAGGCGGACTTTGTTTATTTCAACTTGCACCATTCTTAATAGGGCTTTCATGGGCGGGTTCTCCTGCCCACCACACAAGAAAACTGACTCTTTTTGGAACAGGCCGGAAAGCCTGTTGCTGACAATAGTGCAATATCTAAGTTTATTTCAACTTGCGACTAATTGATCGATCGCCCGATCGATCGAATCGCAACCTTGTTCAACGGTTTCTACCACCGCCAATAATCCTCGCAATTCCGCAGCACCGGGGAAGCCCTTAGCATACCAAGTTAAGTGCTTGCGCGCCTGACACACACCGCTCTCACCCTTGTATTCCCACAAAGCTCGCAGATGTTCTTTAGCACATTCGAGCCGTTCAATTGGTGTCGGAGTTATCTTTTCCACACCTGTTTTTATGAAATAATCGACTTCTCCGACCAAGAAAGGATAGCCCAAAGTTCCCCGCGAACACATCACTCCGTCGGCGCCTGTTTCTTCCAGACAGCGCATCGCCGCCTCAACTGAAAAAATATCCCCATTAGCAATCACAGGAATCGATAAAACTTCCTTAACACGGCGAATCCACTCCCATTTTGCCTGACCGTTGTAACCTTGCGATCGAGTGCGGCCGTGGACGGTAATCATTTTTGCTCCCGCATCTTCCATCCGTTTCGCAAATTCCAAAATATTAATTTCTTTGTCCGTCCAACCGATGCGAGTTTTCACCGTGACAGGAACATCTACCGCTTCCACAACGGCCCGCACAATTGCCTCGGCAGTTTCCGGTGCCCGCAGTAGGGAAGAACCGCCACCGTTTTTAGTGATTTTGTTAACCGGACAGCCCATATTAATATCAACTGTATCCGCTCCTTCTGCTACGGCTTTCTGTGCAGCTTCTGCCAGAAATTCCGGGCGACAGTCAAATAATTGAATACTAATCGGGCGTTCATTTGGGTCAATTTCCATAATTCTCGGCAGTTGCTTGACGTAGTGCAAACCCGTAGCATTCACCATTTCGGTGTACATCATTGAATCGGGCGCGTAGCGCCGCACCAGGCGGCGAAATACTAAATCTGTAACGCCGGATAAGGGCGATTGTAGCACGCGGCTGTTGACTTCAAAATCGCCGATTTTGAGCGGGGTTGCTAATCTTTTTTGTAATTCGGGAGAGAGAGTAAGCATAGTCGATCGCTTTTTAATTTTAATATCTGTATATTCTACAACATTAAGTATTTATACTTGAATAAAGTAAAAAATGAATACACGCCCCACAAGAAATTCATTGTTTGCCGAACAGGGCCCAAAGCCGACTTTGCGAGAATGGTGCAAAATGTGAGTTTCACACTACAATTGTTGGATTCCCGACGATGCCGATCGAACATTAAAAAAATTGTAGAGAATTCCTATGGACGCTACAGCACTCTGGCAACGCTATCAAGACTGGCTTTACTATCATGAGGGATTGGGACTTTATCTCGATATCAGCCGCATGGGATTCGACGATGCTTTCTCCGCAGCATTAAAGCCCAAATTTGACAAAGCTTTCAAAGACATGGCAGCTTTGGAAGCTGGGGCGATCGCCAATCCCGACGAAAACCGCATGGTGGGTCACTACTGGCTGCGAAACCCCGATCTAGCTCCCACTCCAGAATTAAAACAAGAAATAGCCGACGACATAGCACAAGTCGAAGCATTTGTCAAAAAAGTACAAAGTCGCGATATCAAACCGCCCTTTGCTCCGCAATTTACCGATATAATCTCGATCGGCATTGGCGGTTCGGCCCTGGGCCCCCAATTTGTCTCCGAAGCTTTATCCCCAGACATTCCGCCCCTAGCAATACATTTTATTGACAACACAGATCCGGCTGGGATCGATCGCATCCTCAACAAACTCAAAGACAAACTCGCCAGCACCCTAGTAATTACTATCTCCAAGTCCGGCGGCACTCCCGAACCACGCAACGGCATGATCGAAGTTCAAAAAGCCTTCGCCGCCCAAAAACTCGACTTCGCCAAACAAGCCATTGCCATCACTGGAGTGGACAGCCAATTAGACAAATTAGCCAAGTCTGAAGGCTGGATTACCACCTTCCCGATGGCCGATTGGGTAGGAGGAAGAACTTCAGAATTGTCAGCAGTCGGACTTTTGCCAGCAGCTTTGCAAGGCATCGACATTCGGGCAATGCTCGACGGTGCTAAAGTCATGGACGAAGCTACCAGAACCACCGAAATCAAACACAATCCCGCCGCCCTGTTAGCCATGTCCTGGTACTTTGCCTGCAACGGACGCGGCGAAAAAGATATGGTAGTTTTGCCGTACAAAGATTCCCTGCTATTGTTCAGCCGCTACTTGCAGCAATTAGTCATGGAGTCGATCGGCAAACAGCAAGATTTAGACGGAAACACAGTTCATCAAGGAATATCAGTTTACGGCAACAAAGGCAGTACAGACCAACACGCCTACGTTCAGCAACTGCGAGACGGCGTGCCGAATTTCTTCCTCACATTTATCGAAGTTTTGGAAGACAGACAAGGAATTTCCCCAGAAGTAGAACCGGGCGTCACTTGCGGAGATTATTTATCTGGTTTGCTGCAGGGAACTCGACAAGCCTTGTACGAAAATCACCGAGATTCGATCGTTGTCACAATTCCACAAGTCAATCCTCGGACTGTCGGAGCGTTAATTGCCCTCTACGAAAGAGCGGTAGGTTTTTACGGTTCCTTAGTGAATGTCAACGCCTATCACCAACCGGGCGTCGAAGCAGGCAAAAAAGCAGCCGCTGCTGTGTTGGACTTGCAGCAGCGGGTACTGCAAGTGCTCAAAGACGCCCAAATACCTTTGTCTCTAGCAGAAATAGCAAAAAAAGCAGGCACGCCAGAGCAAACTGAGACAATTTACAAAACTCTGCGGCATTTGGCAGCCAACCGGCGGGGCGTAGCTTTGAAAGGAAATTTCGCGCAGCCGACTACTTTAACTGCAAGTTATCAAGAAACTTAACAGTAGAATTAAAAATTACCTAATTCGGCCCAATTCCCATCCCTATTACAGGGTGGGGATGGATAGCCGGACAATAACGAAAGCTCCTCCGAGTTAGTATATAAATGGTTGCGACTCACCCACATGGCTGTCAACAAAGGTCACACTAGCAGTAATATGCCGATTGCGGGTAACTAGCGTGAAAAAAGGGGGAAAGATTGCAGTAGCGCACCTCAATCATTGTCACAATTGCGTCCCGGACTATTTACTGTTTAACTTTTAATTCCCCCATGCCCTTGACAATTCTGGTTGCTGACGACGATTTCGCCACTCGCTTGTCGATTACGGATTATCTGGAAATTACCGGATACTCTGTAATCGCTGCTGAGAATGGCAAAGAAGCTTTAGGCTTGGTAGAAGAATTTGGGCCTCACTTGATTGTTACTGACATTACAATGCCCGAGATGGATGGCTACGAATTCGTGCGGCGAGTTCGGACTCGTCCCGCTTTCCGCTTGCTGCCGGTAATTTTTTTGACGGAACGCACGAGCACGGAGGAACGGATTCGGGGCTATCAGATGGGGTGCGACAATTATCTGGCTAAGCCTTTTGAACTCAGTGAATTGGGCGCAGTCATTCGCTCTTTGCTCGATCGCTACGCCCTAATCGCTCAGGCACCGCCTCCTCCCTCAAAACCAGAATTGACCGCAACAGAACCAGGCAGCAGAGTCAATGGTAACGTTGAAGCTAACATTTTAACTCAGCAAAAGTCAAAAACAGCCGATTCCCTACGGGATAGCTCCGCTTCACGCCCATCGATCGGCCGCAATGCTCCACCTTTGACCCAGCGAGAGCAAGAAGTGCTAGATTTGCTGACAGAAGGTCTTTCTAATATTCAAATAGGCGATCGGCTCCACCTCAGTCACCGAACCGTCGAAAAGCACGTCAGCAGCTTGTTCCGAAAAACCCTCAGTAACAACCGTGCGGAACTTGTTCGCTTTGCGATGGAACATCATTTAATTGGAAATTGGTAATTCGGCACGGGGTAAGCTGAACTGCATTTAAATTGTATAGTCAAGTTTCAGGAAAGTCTTGTGGGGTGGGCCAGAAAGCCCTACCCAAAAATACAATTTATATGTACTTGCATTACGGAGTGATGAGCTTAAATAAAATCAATCCTTACTGACATACATCTAATAGCTTTGTATCTAGCATTTTTCCATTCATCCACTGCTGGCAAACTTCGACATATTGCCCCCTTTCAATGTTCTTTTTTTCGGTATCAGCACTTTTCGTCCCAATTAGCCCGTTAGTCGCAGTTTATTTTTTTAAACTAATATGTTTAGGCGTACATACACTCAATGCTTACTTCATTTGGCGGTTACTCAACAATTCTGATAACCGCAGCCTCATCATGGCGTATCTACTCAATCCCATGCTTTTGAACGAGCAAATAGTTAATGCTCACCTTGATGTTTTGCTTGCTAATACATTGATTGCTATCATAGGATATCTTTACTCAGATCGCTATGTTTGGGGGATTTTAGCAATTTGGGTAAGATTTCTAGTCAAAACCTTACCGATTATTTGACTACCTTTAGTTTTTGCTTTTCTATTCAAGCAGCGTCGTTGGAGAGATTTAGCAGCTGGATTTCTAGTTTATTTACAATCCGAGCAATAGGAGTTTTCTTATGAAGATTGATGCTACAAAACGCTAGATAAAGGCTGTAGGTAGGTTTTGTTTAGGTTAGTGTTTTGGGTTCATCATTGATAACATACTGTAACAAACCCTCGCAAGCATCCAGCAACAAATCAATTACCCGATCGAATCCCTCCGGGCCGCCGTAGTAAGGATCGGGAACTTCTTTCAAGTCGTATTTACGGCAAAAATCGCACATTAAGCGCACTTTATCTTTATATTTTCCAGCATTATCGAGAGCAAGAATATTTCGATAATTGTCCCGATCCATCGCCAGAATTAAATCAAAATTCTCAAAATCTATTCTTTGAAATTTCCTAGCCGCGCCTAACAATTCAATGTCCTGTTTCCTCGCTGCCATTGTCATCCGACTGTCGGGAGGACTGCCAATGTGATAGCCGGCAGTTCCGGCAGAATCGCAGGTAATTCGATCGCCCAAATCGGCTTTTTTTATCAAGTGATTCATAATATTTTCTGCTGAGGGCGATCGGCAGATGTTTCCCAGGCAGACAAACAATAATTTAGTCATTAATTATTAATTCTTTGTGATTGCTCAGTCAACAGCCAACAGTGCTAATTTGTTGGGTGCGTCGCTCGGAGAGTCAATCTGCAAGGGAGCATCCCGCTTTTTAACTAAGCATAACTACCCATTTTAATCTCATTATTTAAGTACGCACATCTGAGTCTTAAAATTTGAGGCACGTTTTTTTCTTTCCACTGAGCACCTACAATCTTAATTCTTGCTCCAATCTG